>NZ_JBFPKO010000066.1:0-9911 GCF_040948765.1 Paraburkholderia sp. BR10923
TCCAGCTTGCGTACGGAAAACAAACTCTCGGTGAACGTGTCGGCGCCGCCCATGATCTCCAGTGGGCAAGTGGTGGTTCATCTATCAACGCTTCACGAACTCTGCGCGATGACGTGTTTCAGCGGTAGTTTGGCTGGAGCAGGGCGGTAGGGATGAATTCTGCTGCCGTCGGAGTACTTCCGATGGAATCGGATTCGAGAATCTACGCAGCAAACCGAATGTTAATTGTTTACAGCGGCATGCGCCTCTGTGTTTCGTGTCAAGCCTCAACGTGTTCGTGTGCCGAATCTATTCAATAATTCACCCCTGCAGAGGAGATGTCATGTCCGGTTTCGCCATTCGGTGTGCGTCCGATTGCCCTCCTGTCACCCTGCCCTCTAATCCTGTCCTGCTCGGCGGCGAGAATCGTTCCGGCACCACTCTACTCAGCGTTCTTCTCGACTCGCACTGCGATTTGGTCGTTGGCCCAGAACTTGACTTCACCGAACCGGTCGACCTCGGTCCGCATATCCTCGCTGTGTGCGACATGATCGACGTCCACAACTCACGGCTCGCCGGTGCGACGAAGGAAACCGTTGACCCCGACTGGTACGACGGCGCGCATTTCGTTTTGCAATGCGAACGTTTCGGTCTCGAGCGCGACGATTTGCGGAACTTGGTGGTGGACTTGATGACCAAACGTGGAACCAATCTGTCGGCTCCGGAAGACCGTTGTCGGCTCATCGACTCCATTGGCGAATTCCGACGCAACCAGATGGGAGCCCGACGTTGGGGCATCAAGCTTCAGCGCAGGATACTGGACGTCGGCACTTACGCAGCGATCTGGCCTCGGGCCCATTTCATTCACATCATTCGCGACGGCCGCGATCTGGCCGCGTCCCACTTGAAGACAGTCCCCGACTGGGGCTACCGGACTGTCGCGCAGGCCGCGCACGGCTGGTTGGATGTCGTCACCCGGCCCCGCCAGGCTGCGCCTGACGGCCGCTATCTGGAGGCGCGGTACGAGGACCTGGTAACGCGCCCCCGCGAAACCATCAAACGAATGCTGGACTACCTTCACCTGCCGTGGGACGAGGCGGTCCTGAACCACGCGGCGCACGAACACGCGCTGTTCAACAGACCTTGGGGGCATCCCGCCGCACAGGCCGCAAGCAAGCCTCTGCACACCGGGCGTAATGGACGGCATTTGCACGACCTCACGCCCGGAGAAATTGCCGAGTTCGAGCGGATCGCCGGTAAAGAGCTGATACACCTAGGCTACGACCTGTCGATGCCGCCTTCAGGAAGCGCGAGATGATAGAGGCGCACAATGCGCCCCGACACCGCCTGCCCTGTAGCTTTTATCTGCTTCTCGCTGGCCAGACGGTCTCCCTTCTCGGCTCACAAGTGACGTTTCTTGCACTTCCGCTGACTGCGATCGAACTTCACAACGCAAGCCCGTTCGAGACTGGGATACTGCTCGCATGCGGACGAGCGCCCTACCTGCTACTAGGGCTGCTCGCCGGGGTCCTCACCGACCGGTTCTCGCATCGGATGCTGCTAACGACAGCGAACACGACGATAGCACTCACCTTGGCCTCCGTACCGCTGGCCGCCTCCTTGGCCGGCCACGTAAGCACGCGTCATCTGTATATGGTCGCCACCGTGGCAGGCACGGCCACGGTGATCGCGGATGTGGCCTTTCTTGCTTGCGTACCAACCGTTGTGCGGCTCCCGCAACTGGTACAGGCTCAAAGCAGGCTAGAGCTGGGACAGTCGGCGGCACTGATACTCGGCCTGCCACTTGCGGGCTGGCTGATCTCTACCTTCTCCGCTCCGATCGCCATACTCGCCGATGTCGCGTCGTTCGTCCTTGTGACGATGCTGCTCCCTTGGGTATCAATGAGGCCGGTGAGGAGCCCGTTGTTCGGCGCGGACCGCCGAGGCGTCGCGGTCGACGGGAGCATCATCAGTCGTATCCTGTTGGAAGCTACAAAGGGCGCACTGTTTGTGCTGCGTACCTCCCGGCTGCGCGCAATTACCTTTGCGACGGGCACGCTTATCTTTTTCTACAGCGCCTACTCGGCTGTCTTTCTCCCTTACCTGACCAAGGACTTGAGACTGACGGCCACCGCGATTGGCACCGTCATGGGCATCTCGGCCGTGGGATCCGCCGTCGGCGCGTTGCTCGCTCGTCTGGCTGCGCGGGCACTGGGACTCGGCCGAGTGCTGGTTGCGGCCCTCTGCACCAGCGCCGTCGGCGCGGCGCTCGCACCCATGTGTCCGGCGCCGGGTTGGCTGGCACTCGGGTTATCGCAGTTCCTGTTGTGGACCGGTCAGCAGATGTACAACGTCCATCAGGTGCCCATCCGCTTCATGCTAGCACCACCTGAGTTGCATGGGCGTGTGAACGCAGGCATTCGCACCATAGTATGGGGCCTCGCTCCCTTCGGCGCCCTGCTGGGCGGCTCCTGTGGAACGTTGCTGGGTTCCCGGGCAACGCTCCTGTTCAGCGGTGCTCTAATAGCGATGTCCTCTGGGTGGATTTTGACGTCTCCTCTGCGAGCAGTGCGGACACCCCAGCTCCAAGAGGGACATGCCGAGCCGACTTTCGTAGCCGAAGCTCCTCCTCGCAGGTAACGCAAGACATATCATCATGTTCACTGAAATACCTTCACTCAGTTTGTCTCCGGGCCATCTCATCGTCTGGCGAGCCAGCGCCCCGCACATGCCGGAAGCACCATGGACGACCGACTCGCGGCGACCATCCCATGCTCAGGAGGCCTTGATCAGGTACGCACTTGACACAGCAGGTGAAGGCCCCCTGCCGCCGTCCTGGTTGGGGTGTGCTTTCGATCTGCCCGCTGGACTTGATGCAGATGCCTTCGCTGCGGCATTGCGCAACTGGACAGATCGCCACGAAACGCTCCGCAGTCAGCTGATGTTTTCCGCTCACTCCACACCCGACAGTCGTCTACTCCGCGTGACGCTGCCGCCCGGCACCGTGACTATCTACACCAGTGAGGCGACGAACTTCCGCGACAGCCGAAAGCTGGCGCGGTATCTCGAAGATCTGTTCGACCGCGAAATTGGCCCACTCGGCTGGCCCGGATATATCTGCGCCACCATCAGCAACGCTGACGCGACCACCGTCTGCGTCGTCGCCGACCACACCCTGACCGACGGGTACTCCATTCTCGGGATCCCACATGAGATCCACACCCTGTACGCTGCAGCACTCGCAACCTCCGACAGCAAACCCGCTCCCCCTCTACCCCCCACGGCCAGCTACCTTGATTTTGCGGAGACTGAACGGAACGCAGCCGATGCACTGACCGTCGAACACGAATCCGTCATCAGCTGGCAGCAGTTCGTCACCAAGGTTGGCGGCCACCTGCCAGTTTTCCCTGAACCAGTTAACGCTCAGAGTGGCAACCCCACCACCGCGCAGCCGGGAGGACACGCCGAGCTCCTCGACGCGTCCTCCGCGCGCACCTTTGATCAGGTCTGTCGCGCAGCAGGCGGTGCCACATTCTCCGGACTGCTTAGCTGCCTTGCGAAGGTCGGCCACGAAATCACCGGCTCGGGTGAATTTCGCACGATGGTCCCGTTCCACACGCAAACAGGTCCCTGGAGATCCTCCATCGGATGGTTCGTCGGTATGGGCCCGGTCGCCTTCTCTCTGAGCGCAACCAGCTCCTTTGCCGAGACGGTCCGTTCGGCAGTCGCAGGCCTCAACGGAGTCAAGGAACTGGCCCAAATACCCCTTCCCCGGGTAGCGGAACTCCTTGGCCAGCCCCTTCGTGATCCCTTCATGATTTCGTATATGGATCTTCGCCGTACCCCCGGCGCGCGCAACTGGAACACTTGGCGAGCCATCGCGCTTCGTAGTCGCTGCACCGATCCGGATGAGGTGTGCCTTTGGGTCTGGCGCAACTACGATGGCCTGTTCGTCAGCTATCGCCACCCGGCCACCGACCTCGCAGGCATCGCGGTACCGCGCTATGTCGCCCGTACGAAGCAGCTCCTGTCCGTCGTCGCGGACACCTCCTGCTGGCTCGCCAACCCGCATTCAAAAGAAGAGTGTTGCTCGTGACAGAGATCAGACACATTGCAGCGACCTCTTACGACTACACAAAGTTCGACGCGGTTATCGTCGGCTCTGGGCCCTCCGGACCGATCGTCGCCCAAACGCTTGCAGAGAAAGGATATCGCGTGGCAGTGCTGGAATATGGAGGCCTGGTTTCCCCTGGCGCCTTGTACGGGCCGCATCAGGCGGCCTACAGCAAGGCACTCACTTCGTCCGGCCGACCCGCCGACGGCAACCCATGGACGGCGTGTTGCGTGGGCGGCGGGATGCAGTTCTACAACGCTATCACGCTCAGATACCGGCAGGCAGATCTTTCGGCCTCTCAATATCTGACGACCGACCTGGAGATTGATTGGCCCGTCGCACTCCGGGATCTCGAACCCCACTACTCGGAGATCGAGCACCTGTTGGAGATCACTGGGGCGAATGGATTTCCGACATATCCAGTCAGCCCTCGTGGGATAATGTTATCCACTGCAATGCATGAACTCGGTATAAAACCGCGCCATATCCCTCTGGCAATCCGGCCACCAGGGACTTGCATGGGGTGCAACCTGTGTTCAGCTTGCGATGAACTGGTATGCCCTACGGATGCCAAAGCATCTGTGCTCGCACGAAGCATTCTGGATGACTCTGCCCTGCCCGGATCGATCTCGGTTCTGTATGGCTGCTTCGTCAACCGGATCGAGCTTCGGGACGACGGTCAAGCTGAAGCTCTTGAGTGCTACGTGCCACTATCATCTGAGCGGATCCGGATTTCAGTCGAAAGGGTCATTGTCTGCGCAAACGCGATACAGACGGCGGCACTGATGCTCCGGTCAAAAAGTGAGCATGCCCCCAAGGGGATAGGCAACGAATCCGGCCTCGTCGGGCGGGGCCTCTCATTCAAGATTAGCGGCTACTCTGTCGGGTACATGGAGCGACCGGATCACGGCTCCAGTGCTCTGGCTTCTCACTGGGGCCCCCATGCGACCGTCTATACCGACGAGTTCTACGAGCACTGTGACGTACCACGCAAATTCGGCGGTCTCATCTATGAAGCGAATTTACCCATGCCGGAGGAAAACGTCGGTCTTTTGCGCCTGCACTATATGGCCGGTGAAGAACCGTGGTCGCACAATCGCGTGGTGCTTGACAGGGCCATTGACCGATACGGGGTCCCTTATATTCGTTTCGAATACAAAAGCTCGGCAAATGACCGTGCACGAATTGGCTTTCTCGCTGATCGCGCGGATGACATTCTGCGACACATTGGAGCGCTACGCATCAAGCGCGAGCCGCTTGCACACTCAAAAGGCAGTTCCTACCTGCACGGCACGATGCGCGCCGGACACGATCCCACCACTTCAGTTGTGGACCGCCTTGGCAGTGTTCATGGGTTCTCGAACATCCACGTCATGGATGGCTCCGTGATGAATTTCGCGGGAAACAGCAATCCGACACACACGATCATGGCCAACGCGAGACGAATGGCCCTTTCACTCGAGTAAAGGGGAACTCAAGATGCCTAATCCTGAAGTGACCGGACATCTGGCCGAATGGGAACGCGAAACCCGATCGTCAATCATTTTCCGCTCCGCCAATGGCGCGGTGGCGGAAGATATCAACGGCAAGATCTATCTGGATATGACATCCTGCAGCGGGGCTTCGCCTCTCGGCAGCAATGACATAGTATTCAACGCAAGGCTCGCACGGGCAATGGAGCAGGAAACCGACATTCTTCCATCGCCGGTGAGTCTGCAACGCCTGAGGCTGGTCGGAAAAATCTCGAAGATGTTCCCTGACACGCCGAGAGTGTTTTTTCTGAGGACGGGGTCCTGTGCAACGGAAGCGGCAGTTCGGATCGCCCGGTATCGAACTGGCCGGCCGGTCCTCCTGACGGCTGGCTTCCATGGATGGCACGACCTCTTTCAGCAGCCCCCTTGGTCGGACAATCCACCCGCTAGGGACCAACACATCCAGGATTTCCGATATGACCTCGATCTCCTTGAGCAGCAACTGGTCATGAACAGGGGGCGAGTCGCGGGCATTTTCTTCACACCTGAACCTTCGATCTTTCCCGCTGCATTGCTTCATGAAATCTCCAGACTGGCAAAGCTGCATGGAGCACTGCTGATCGTCGATGAAGTCCTTTGCGGGCTCCGTTATGCTTCGGGTGGCTACTGCCAAAAACACGGTGTAAAAGCCGACCTCATTACCTTGACCAAGGGAATCGCGCAAGGCATCGGCCTTTCCGCAGTTGTCGGCACCGCCGAGGCCATGACGGGGGCCGACACCGCATATCTTGGCCATACCTATCTGCGCGAGAACCGGGCCTTCGTGGCCGGTAACCTGACACAGGAAATATTTGAAGAAGCGGGCATTGTGGCCCGTCTCGCCGAAAGTGGTTCCGCACTCAAGAGGTTATTCCAGACCGCATTCGAGCGTAGCAAAATACCTGCTCGCGTTCTGGGAAGAGACAGCATGTTCGATATCGTTCTGCCGTCTGAAAAACATGGAAAAGCGTTCGCACAAAAGTGTCTGCAGCATGGCATCTATGTCGGATACCCGGCAACATACATGAGCAATGCTTCTATGAATAAGGCCTTTTTCGAGGCGTTGGAACCAGCACTGGATCTGGCACTCGCAGACTATTGCAAGGCCGAAGATATGACGACACCGTTCACCGATGCTTCGATGGTCGAATACTGCATGGAGGCATTCCGCACGACAGAAAAGGCATGTCTGTCGAACAAGCATTATTGGGCGTGATACTAGAGGGCGAAGTCCAGGAAAGACGCGACAAAAATTGCAATCACCAACTTTTTCTATTGTTTCGATTCCTACTCATATTGCCATGAACGAAATCGATCTCAACGATTACGATCACGTTGCCTTCGACCTGGACGGTGTCCTTGTGGATTCAGCGGCTGTAGTTGAAAACGCTCTCCGTCGATGGGCAGGGGAGGAACGGCTCTCTCCGGAGTGTGTGTTGCGGATGTCTGCCGCGCGCCGGGATATAGAACTAGTTGCGTCAATCTCTACCGGCCTCTCGCCGGAACGAGAAGCGGCCCGCATCGCAGACTATGAGGTCCAGGCGATGGATCTGCTCCGACCAATCTTAGGCGCCGCCGAGTTCTATAGCTCGCTCACCGCTGGGAGGCGATCTGTCGTCACCTCTTCGTCACGGGTCTCGGCTCTTGCCCGCCTCAAGGCGGCCGGAATCTCCTGCCCAAGAATCATGATTGCCGCTGAGGACATGAGGAAGGGAAAGCCGAATCCGGAACCCTATCAAGTGCTGTTGCGGACGTTGCAGATTGCCCCGGAACGGTGCTTGGTTTTTGAGGACTCCAGAGCCGGAATTGAAGCGGCAACCACTGCTGGTTGCGACTGCGTAGGCGTCGGACCTAATGCCAGCGGCCACCCCGGCATCAGGGGCTGGATTGAGGATTTTCGCGAGATGACCTTTCTAATCTGACGCCGGCCTCCGCTTTCCGGGCCGAAAGGACGACAAGATGAAAATATCAACGGAATACCGCACACCACTGTTTGATGAGGTGTTGATACGCGGCTCTGTCCTTGAGCACTACGTTGCACAGCAGGCAGACTATGAGGGACTTGTCAATGAACTGTTGCGTTCGTCGGGCACAATGCGCGACAGGGTCGGTGATCGTTGCATCTGGCAAGTCAATTCCACCGCGTTTGGCGGTGGCGTCGCCGAAATGCTTCCACACCATATATGCCTCCTCCGGGAACTTGGTTTCGATGTTCGCTGGCTCATCTTTAAACCGAACCAGGAGCAGTTTTTCCAGTTCACCAAAGGCGTTCACAATTCTCTTCATAATACCGCAGTAGCCGGTCTCGATGACCTGTTGCCGCACTATCTCGATGTTTCGAGGCAGGGTGCAGCGGAACTGGAAGCAATCATCGGACCTAATGACCTCCTGGTCATCCATGACCCGCAGCCACTTTGTGCTGCTTCGCAATTCCTGGATTCTCATCCGCACCCAGCCATCTGGCGATGCCACATCGGCTATCCAGAACGCACCCCGACGGTCGACAGGATATGGGCACTTCTCGGGGAATACCTCGGTCCATTCCAGCGTATTGTCCTGAGCGACAGCGAATACGTCTTCGATACACCTCAACCGATCGATATCATCCAGCCATCGATCAGTCCGTTCTCCGCCAAGAATCGCAACTATGAAGGGCCGGCAGACCAGAAGCTGGAAAATTCAGTTTCGTTTAATGGCCGCAAATCGGGACCTATGCCATCGCTTCAGGAAATCCTCGGTTCGCGGTATTTTCTGCACGTTTCCAGATGGGATAGCCTCAAAGGCATCGACCGGATCATCACCGCTTTTATCCGTTTTGTGCGTGCGGCATCCGACGAGGAAAATACGATACGCCTCGTGATAGCAGGACCCGACCCTCTGAATGTCGCTGACGATCCGGAAGGACGGACGTATTTCGAGAAGTGCCTGGCACTACGTGACCAGTTGCCAACGGAAGTACAGCAACATTTGTATCTGGCCTGCATCTCGATGAAGGACAACGACGCAAATGCAGAGATTGTCGGCCGACTTCAACAGAATGCTCATGGCATATTTCAATTGTCTCGCGAAGAGGGTTTCGGGCTGACGACGACGGAGGCTCTGTTCCGGGGTAGACCCGTCGTAGTGTCGTCCGCTTTTGGTCTGAAAAGGCAAGTCGTAAATGGGCTGAATGGAATTGTCCTTGAGGAACCGGACATCGAGGCCAAAGCCGCAGAGGTGATGCGTCGGCTTGCGACCAACTATAGTGATTACGAGGGGATGGCGAGAAGAGCGCGCGAGAACTGCCTGCACTTCGGCACGCAAATCTCGCAAATTCCAAAGTGGTATGACTCGATTCGTTCGGCCCTATCTAGTTTTGAAGAGCACACGGAGCCTCAGCGCGCAAATGCAACTGAGGCGTGAGTTGATGCCCACACGCTTACGACAGCCTCACAGGGATAGAGAAAAATGCATGGCTCCCTGATTACGCAGACAGCGAACACCTCATGCTGATTGAGACCTTCATCGGTTTTGTCTCTGCCCAAGAGCATAAAAGCCACGACCGTTCCGCAGGCGAGGCGAAACGGTTCCAGCGCTTGACGAACTCGGGGCATCCGTCCTTTTCGTGCTAAATCTGGCGGTTTCTCCACAGAGCCTTTATTTATAAGGCTGCCGTCGGCCCTGGCTCTTGTCAGGAGGTCCCAACAGTATCTGCGATAGCATATCTGCGCGCGATTACGGATCGCGCGCCGTAGTCGGGAGGCGCAGATGCCAGATCTTGGAGTTTCGCTATGTGGGACAATATCGCTTGCCCGCCCGACTGTCGGAATTCGACGTCGAGCGCTACTTCCCGTTGACTGACAGCGACGTTGCCGCAGTCAACGAGCGTTTTCGGCGCGGTCACCGTGCCGGCGTTCGATCCAGTTGGTCTTTCTGCGTGCCAGTGGCCACACTCTCGATCATGTCGGCACACTGCCGCGCCAATTGTTGCGGCATGTCGGCGAGCGGCTCAGCCTGCCCACCCCGACGATCGCCTCCCTCCGCACGCTCTATCAACGCTATAAGTCACTGAACGAGCATCAACTCTGGACCTGCGAATATCTCGGCATCACTTCGATCGGACCTAAGCACTGGACGGAACTCGAAGCGTGGATGCGACAGGACGCCGCCGAATCGCTCACGCTCGACGAACTGCTTCAGCGTAAGCACCCGGCGAAGTCATCTTGATCGGCAAGTCGTGCCGCCCGACGATCATGTCCATTCAAATTTTAAATGGACAGGTGTACATGACGGACGAAGTCGAGGTTGTCCAGGATGTGGTGCAGCCG
>NZ_JBFPKO010000067.1:0-9591 GCF_040948765.1 Paraburkholderia sp. BR10923
TCCGTGCGCGCGGCTGCGGCAGATTGTGGGGGAGGCGGCGCCGCGGCTGGTGCTGGCCGATGGGGCGGGGCGTGCGGCGCTGGGCGAGGAGGCGCTCGCTGGCGTGGGGCTGGTGGAGCTGGAGGCGCAGTCGCCGGCGTGGGCCGGGCAGCCGGCATCGGATCCGGATGCGCGCGCGCTGGGCCTGGGCCCGCACCATCTGGCCTATGTGATCTACACGTCGGGCTCCACCGGCACGCCCAAGGGCGTGATGGTCGAGCACCGGGGGCTGGTGAACTTTCTATTTGCGTTTTCAGAGATATCTTCAATTTCTGACCGCGATACTTTTTTGGCTTTGACCACCATCTCGTTCGATATTGCGGGGCTCGAACTGTTCCTGCCTTTGAGCACTGGGGCCGCAGTCGCCCTTGCAAGCAGTAAGGATGCAATCGACGCCATCGCCTTACGCCATTACATAGCACATCACAACATTTCTTTCATGCAGGCGACTCCGGCAATGTGGCGCCTGCTCTTAGATGGAGGCTGGCAAGGAACACCAGCGCTGAATGCGGTATGTGGGGGAGAAGCGTTACCTGCAACTCTGTCACTTCGCCTAAATGAAGCGGTGAACTCTTTAAAGAATTTCTACGGGCCAACCGAAACAACCATCTGGTCATCCTTTTTTCCTATTGACACGCCATTCGGCGTGCCACATCAAGGTGTACCGATCGGCCGTCCGATTGCGAACACGCGGGTGTATGTGCTGGACGGTCATGGCGAGCCGGTGCCGTTCGGGGCGGTGGGGGAGCTCTACATTGGCGGGGCGGGGGTTGCGCGTGGCTACCTGAAGCGTCCGGAACTGAGCGCGCAGCGGTTCATGGCCGATCCGTTCAGTGCGCAGCCGGGCGCGCGGATGTATCGCACGGGGGACCTGGCGCGGTACCTGCCGGATGGCAATCTGGAGTTTCTGGGGCGCATCGACGAGCAGGTCAAGATCCGGGGCTTTCGCATCGAGCCGGGCGAGGTGGCCGCGCACCTGTGCGCACATGCATGGGTGCGCGAGGCGGTGGTGGTGGCGCGCGAGGAGCGGGCCGGCGAGCCGCAGCTGGTGGCCTATGTGGTGGCCGCACAGGAGGCGCAGGAAGCGCAGCTTGCGGCGACGCTGCGCGCGCATCTGGCGGGGCAGCTGCCGGACTACATGGTGCCGGCGGCGTTCGTGCCGCTGGGGGCGCTGCCGCTGACGGTCAACGGCAAGCTGGACCGGCGGGCGCTGCCTGCGCCGCAGGACGATGCGTATGCGCGGCGGGGTTACGAGGCGCCGCGCGGGGAGCTCGAGACGGTGCTGGCGCAGCTGTGGGCGGAGCTGCTGGGTCTGGAGCGGGTCGGTCGGCATGACCACTTCTTCGAGCTGGGCGGTCATTCACTGCTGGCCGTGCGGCTGCTCAGCCGAGCACTGGATGGGGGAATGAAATTAAGCGCTATCGATCTATTCGAAGCCCCCGTCCTGAAGGATCTTGCCTCCAGGGTCGAGATGGACATGGATCCTCATGTGTCTGGAGTGTTGCCGGTCCGTTTGGCGGGAACTCGGCCTCCCGTTTTCTTTGTTCCGACAGGCTATGGAGATTTTTCGTATGTCTCCACTTTAGCAAAAGAAATGGAAGTGGATAGTCCCATCTACGCTCTACCATGGCCCTCCTTCAAAGATCGTTCACTGACTCTTGAGGAGATCGCAACGCATACACTGTTGACGATGAAGAAGATTCAGCCACGAGCTCCCTACCGGATTGCCGGATATTCGTCCGGTGCGATCCTCGCTTACGCGATTACTCAGCAGTTGCTGCGCTTCGATGAAACGGTATCTTTTCTGGGTCTTATCGATGCCCCGCTGCCAGCAAATTCTCCGAAAAAATCTGATGCCGAAATAATACTCGAAATGGTATTTGAACCTCTGGAGTCTTTGGACGATGAACGATTTGAACTGCTACAGCGCTGCGCTAGGAACAGTTCTGTTCCGCAACTACTCCAAAAGGCACAGGAAATTGGGGCGATAGTTGTAGAAGCGGATTTCTACGAAACCGTCGAAACGTATATCCATTTTCAGCACGCGTTACTGAACTATCAGGTTCCATCCCTGCAAGTCGAAATCCACCAGTTCTATGCATCGGAGCTTCCCGAGAATTTCCGGGCTGGGTGCACTCCGGATGCAACGGAGGCCAAGAAGATTGCACCCATGCATGGCTGGGACCGAGTTCTAAATCCCGAGGCCATTCACGCCATACCGATTCCCGGCGATCACGTGACAATGATGGCCGTGCCGGAAAACCGTCGGATTCTTGCACGTGCGCTTTCCTTATGCTTAAGCAGCACACCACACCCGCGAACAATAGGGCCCTGACGCTATGACAACGCGCTCGCACAATCTCGACAGTTACCTCCCGTCGACTTTCGAAGCCCTAACGCAAGGAGGGGACCCGCGGATCGAACTCGACACCGCCGCAATGATCAACAAATATGGGGGGCGACCGATACCAGATACAGGACTGTTAGCATTTGGCTCCGCCACGGCATCTACTATCTCCCTATCTGGCCACTCTGCTGCGCAACAACTACGCTCCCATCTCTTGAGTAGCTTACGGGAGAGAAATCCGGCGGACGTTTATTTGGAGGAGATGTCGAGGCTGCGTAGTGAATTTATCGACCTGTGTGGCTTAGGAGAACTATCTGGGTTGGAGGCTATTGTATCCGCTTCCGGCACAGATGCTCACATGCTTGTCGCAAGACTGGTGGCCGGGACCAGCTCTCGCACAACGTTGGCGATCATGGTTCAACCGGAAGAGACGGGGAGCGGTGTCGCGCGTGCTTTGGCGGGCGCCTTATATCATCGCTATCCCCCCGCGATGAACCATGAGAATGTGGGAGATTTCGGCGATGTCAATCACGTCGAGTCGATAGCAATTCGCTCAGAGGACGGCAGTCTCCGATCCATTGCTGAGGTTGATGACGAACTTGAAGCAACGGTATTGAGTGCTGTAAAGCAGTATGAGCGCATTTTGATCGTATTAACCGACGTCTCCAAGACCGGCGTGTTGGGCCCCAGTCCGGATCGTGTCCTCGAACTCAAGCGGCGCTGGCCAAACATCATCGAGACTGTCATCGATGCCTCTCAATTCAGGCTGGCATCGAGCACGTTAGTTAGTTACCTCCGTGCGGATAGTATTGTCATCATTACTGGATCAAAGTTTTTTAGCGGCCCTCCATTTTCCGCAATGTTGCTGGTTCCGGCAGACGCAGCATGCAGATTAATGAAGCGGCCGGTCGATCCGGCACTTCGCGTCAATAGCGCGCGCGCAGAGTGGCCGCCACATTGGAATGGCATCATGTCGCTTCACAATGCCAGCAACTTTGGATTGCTTTTGCGGTGGGAGGCTGCCCTCGCTGAACTGCGGGATTTTCACAGCATCCCCGCGGAAGGTATCAGAAAGGTCGTGGAGAACTTCTATAACGCTATTACATCATGGATGAGTAACTCGCAACAGCTTAGTCTCCTGGAACAACCCGCCTTGCAGCGCCGTCCAACGGAAAATCAGTCGACGTGGGATCAGATACCAACGATTTTTCCTTTCATCTTGTTCGAGTTTAATAACCGAAGAAGGCCGCTGCGCGCGGAGGAGACCACCAAAATCTTCAATCGAATGAAAGCAGACCTTGGTGGGAGGGCGCGCGGAGTAAGACGGAAAATATTGTCCGCGCGTTGCGAATTGGGTCAACCCGTTTTATGTGGCGAGATCGATGGGGTTCCTGTTTCTGCGCTGCGGATGAGTCTTAGCGCGCGCTTAATTGTGGAGGCCGTTTGCGAGAAAGATAACAGCGCTGAATATCTAGTAGAACGTGCCATTTCTGTGTTGGAAAAGGTATCTCTTCTCGCTAAGAACAGG
Source organism: Paraburkholderia sp. BR10923 (assembly GCF_040948765.1). Taxonomy (NCBI): domain Bacteria; kingdom Pseudomonadati; phylum Pseudomonadota; class Betaproteobacteria; order Burkholderiales; family Burkholderiaceae; genus Paraburkholderia; species Paraburkholderia sp. BR10923. The sequence goes on from NZ_JBFPKO010000067.1 coordinate 3,915, forward strand.
GTGCTTGTATCCTGACTTAAAACAATCTTGGTCGAGCGCCGGGCCTACTGGCGGGCGGCGATCGCAATAGTCGAGAGAGCGAGAGATTTGCATTGGCGTTGCTCGAATATGGTAATGATTTTCAAACTCGAACCAGTGGCACACTGACTCCGATTCAAGGCTGTCAGCCAACCTGCAGCGAGAAAATGGCACTGACATCATGAGCAAATAGAAACGATCACTTTGCAGTGCTAGCAGTGATGTGAAGCGGGTCGACCCGTGGGGAGCGCAACTCAATAGTACGGCGTGGATATCCATTCTCGGTCAGAGAATGAGGCCTCTGGACGCGTCTTTCATCAATGGGGGCATTTGATCCAACATGACCGGTTGTCGAGCCGCAGTTCTCCACTATCTCACGCCGCGCGTGCATTGCATATATCAACAGGGAATTGGATTGAGCTTGTGCTCAACGGGGAAGCGCTTGTGGTGTTAGAAGGAAATTTTGTTAAGGAATACAAAGTGGATAGGCATAAACACGGGGGGTACGACAGAAAGACCGGCCAGGGTTTCGGGGAGTTGCCCTTGGTCTCCTGCCAGTCGGTGGAAGCGGTTGAGCCAGCCGAAGCCGCGATCGACCGCCCAGCGGCGCGGCAACGGCACGAAGCCATTTTTCGCCTCAGTCCGCTTGATTATCTGAAGCTCGATCTCTTCGTCGAGTGCGGCCTGTGCAGGCTCTTCGCAGGTATATCCCTGATCGGCGAACGCTACCTTGACCGTCTGGCCTTTGGCGTGCTGAATCTGGCGCGCCAATTCTCCGAACAGAGCATGCTCCTGTTCGTTGGCCGGCATCACATGCGCGGCAAGCAACTGCTCGAAGATATCGACCGCCATATCGACATTACTGCCGCACGGCGGAAAGTCATTGGGCAACAAACGCCACGGCATAGCCGCGCGCACGATCCAGCGCAGTGCATTGAACATCTCGCGCAATTCATTGCAGTGACGCGGCGTGTCTTTGTTCATCAACGTCAGATACGCAGTGGCGAAGTACCAATCTTCATCCGATATATCGGTTGGCTATGGCCTGTGTTCTTTTGTCCCGTCAGGATACAAAGCCCGGCACAAATTGCCTAACGTTCTCTAGATCATTGATGACCCTATCCATTCGGGGGGCTGTAAGAAAGAATATGAGCGATGCAATTTAATGATTCCCGTCGGAGTTCGGAGATGAATTTGAAAATATTTTCTTTGCGAGAGAGGCCGGAACTTATTCCTCTTGTTTTTTCGAGCGAGTTAGATAACATGTGGCCGGACTTTATGCGCCATGATCGAACCGCAAAGCTCTATTTTGGCGCGGGAGTCTTCTCAAGATACTTAGACTTCGCGTATGCTGGGCTTGTCGACGAGGAGGTCGTTGGGCGCGCTTTCGGCGTTCCATTTGCCTCAAACATCGAGGGCCGCATGGAATTGCCGGACGGCGGGTGGGATGAGCTTATCCGCTGGGCTCACGAAGACAGTCTGCTAGGCCGTGAACCAACGACGATAAGCGCACTCGAAATTACCCTACTGCCAAAGGCGAGAGGTTTCGGTAATGCGCTGGCACTGCTGAATGCGTTGAAGCAATGTGGCAAAATGGCGGGATTCTCAAAACTTTCGGTCCCCGTTCGGCCAAGCCAGAAACACCATGTGCCCGGGATGCCGATGCTCGAGTATACCCGACTACAACGCCCCGACGGTTTGCCGATGGATTCTTGGTTGCGAACCCACCTCGGTGCTGGAGGAAGGCTCATGAAAATTGCCCCTTATTCCATGACCATCGTTGGAACGATTTCGGAATGGTCACGATGGACAGGGCAAATATTCGAACATTCCGGAACTGCTGAGGTCGATGGGGCATTGGTGCCGGTGCTCGTTTCAATGGAGCAAAATTGCATCGTTTATGTCGAGCCAAATGTTTGGTTTCAATACGACCTATGATTGATGAAGCTTAATTCTTTCATTTCACGAAGTGAGATACGTCGATATATAAATGATGGCGAAAAAGAAACCTTGGTTTGACATGCGGGCGTTTAAGTACGTACTAGTCTTTACTGTACGATACTGGCGCAAACAGCCTGTGAGAATTTCCGCGATCGCGACGCTCGCATTACTGGCCACCCTTGCCGAGGTGGTGACGCCATTCTTTTCTGGGCGACTGGTGGATGCGCTGACAGCTAGTGGCGGTGATATGGGCTTGAAGTCCGCTGCGTGGCACCATGCAGCAAGTACTTTTGGTTTGCTGATTGCATTGGGAGTTGGCACGACCTTGGCGAGACATTTCACGCTTCACAACATCATGGTGCTGACGTTGAACATGATAAGCGATGTCGCGTCGAACGCATTTTGCCGGGTGCAACGTCTCTCCACCGATTGGCATACGAATAGTTTCGCCGGTTCGACAGTACATAGGATCACGCGCGGTATGTGGGCGCTAGAACTGATGAACGACACGCTGCTTCTCGCGTTGCTGCCTTCGCTGCTGATGCTGGGTGGCGCGACGATACTGCTTGGTGTCCGCTGGCCGCTGATGGGTGTCTTGGTTGGCGCAGGCTCGCTGCTGTACATTGCGGTCGCAGTGTCGCTATCGCTCGGCTATGTAGCGCCCGCCGCGCACATCAGCAATCTGTGGGACACCCGCATGGGAGGTAGGCTTGCCGACGCGATAGCCTGTAACTCGCTCGTGAAAGCGTTTGGCGCCGAGAGCCGAGAAGAAGCTAGGTTTGCCCGCATAGTCAGCAAGTGGCGTAAGCATGCGGCTCGCATGTGGGCGCGCAGTACGACCAATGGTGGAGTCCAGAGCGGCATGCTCGTGCTGATGCAAACCGCGATGCTCAGTGCCGCACTATGGTTCCGCGTGCGCGATGAAGCAAGCGTCGGTGACATCGCGTTTGCGCTAACAATGTTCTATGTCTTGCAAGGTTATCTACGCGAAGTTGGGATGCACGTACGCAACCTGCAACGCTCTGTGAATGATATGCAGCAACTAGTTTTGCTTGAGCGAGAGAGATCTGGCATCGAGGACCGGCCAGGTGCGCGTCCTATCGAGATTCGACGAGGGGAGATTTGCTTCGAGCGAGTGACTTTCCAATACGACAAAGTCCGGGAGCCTTTGTACAAGGATTTCTCAGTAACCATTGCGCCCGGTGAGCGCGTTGGGCTGGTGGGCCGTTCAGGGGCGGGAAAGACTACGTTCATAAAACTAATCCAGCGGCTCTACGATCTCAGCGATGGTCGCATAAGGATTGACGGGCAAGACATTTCCCAAGTTGAGCAGACTTCGCTGCGACGGCAGATCGCTATCGTGCAACAAGAGCCGTTGTTGTTTCACCGTTCGCTCGCGGAGAACATCGCATATGGTAAGCCGGACGCGACGCAGGCCGAGATCGAGCAAGCTTCCGCGCTAGCGAACGCGCACGAGTTCATTGCCGCGTTACCGAACGGATATGCCACGCTGGTGGGCGATCGCGGCGTGAAGCTTTCGGGCGGTGAACGTCAGCGAGTGGCTATCGCTCGTGCTTTCTTGGCAGACGCGCCAATCCTTATTCTCGATGAAGCGACCTCGAACCTTGACGGCGAAAGTGAAGTGCTGATTCAGCAGGCGATGGAGCGGTTGATGGTTGGGCGTACGACACTCGTGGCTGCGCACCGCCTGTCCACGGTTCGTGCGCTCGATCGGCTGCTGGTGTTTGATCACGGCCGCCTCGTCGAGGAAGGAAGCCACGACCGGCTCGTTCAGCTCGATGATAGTACTTACCGTCGGTTGTTTGATCAGCAGGGATTCGGGTTAGCTCGCGAGATTTGACGACGTTGTGTGCTGCCGTTGCTGACGAGCGGATCAAACGGCGACAAGTCGGAAGCGTTTCGCGGCGCCACCCGACTGTCGTATAGTTCGTTTGGTTCCCCTCCGGTTTGCCTGTGAGGTTCTCAATGATCTTCCTTTAGGGCCGATTGATTGAGATGGGAGATCAGGTCAAGCTAATGCCGGCGAAGCTCGTCCAGCCATGCAATATCGGCAACAAGAACGATCCCGCTGACGCTCGCGCGATCTGGATGGCCTTGGTCTGGACTGCGATAACGATTGCGCGTTCATGAACCCGGCCGTCTTTGATTTCTTCAAGGCAACGGGTATCGAGATGGTGCGCTGGCGTGGCTGCAAGAAAAACGATCAGGCGCGGGTCGCGCAAAAGAATGGCGCCGTCTGTACGTCATCTGGTGGGGGACGGCAGGCTACAAGGTCTCGAAGCCACAGAAAACTCTTGCCTCGCTTTATCAAGTGTCGCGGCTGTATATCAACTTCTTCCAACCGTCATTCAAACTGAAATCAAAGACAGGTCACGGCGCCAAGGTGACAAAGCGCTATGAGGCGAGTTTGACGCCGCCCGAAAAGGACGTACACCCCAGGATCGAGAGCGTGCGCGGCATGGCTGAGTTTGATGATGGCGCACTATGCGGACATGCTGGTCCTGATCGCATTGCCTCTGGGTCGGGACGCTGGTGGCGCAATACCTTTTTTTTCGCGTCCGGGCAGCGATCGCGGTGAGGCCATGACAAAGGGAGATACCTTCAGCTTCTATCAGCGTATCTGTGTGGCGCGCGGCCTCCATCACGGCCAAAGCTGGACGTGTGTTCTGGTGCTGTACGGTATCGTCACGCTGTTTCCGTCGCCGATCGCGGCGCTGCTCGAATGGAAGGTTAGCGCGACCACCGTCATATCCGTCATGCCTCTATTGCTAGCGGTATTCGCAATTGACATCACGGATACGGTGGACTTCTCGGTCTATTCCGTGTCGGGAGCGTTGCTGGGCTTCACGATTCTCTTCGCACACACCTATGCGTCCGGGTTGCGCGCGTCTGGACCCGAGCGGACGGGCGATCGGGGGCATAGCGGCAATGCTGATGGTGGGGCGGCGTTCGAGTTGATTCTGTTCAATTCATGCGTCGAACCAAGCGTCGTTCGCCGGCCGTTCGCGACCTGATTCTTCCGCCGTGCCGATTGTGCTCGACGGTGACGACAATTTTCAGCCCAAACGTGGCGGATTTGCTAAAGTTGGTTGTAGAGTCGTTGACTTTGGTGGCGTCCGACCTTCATCGCGGTCAGTTTGCGGACGACCACCGGGTCAGCACCGTCGTGTTCGCGCGCGGCAGCAGCGCGAGCGCCGTGCGGCCGGCGCGCTGCGTGCGCCCAGCGTTGTCGAGCAGCACGAACGGTAGCTCGCGCAGTTGCCAATCCCGCGAGGGCACCGCCGGATCACGCGGCGGCAATAGGGCGATCGGCGTGCTCAAAGGCCACTCTCTCTGTGGATTGCGTTATTCAGAGTTGGTCTTGTACCCGCACGATACGCGTAGTGTGAGTCAGCGGATCGCGATAGACGAGGGTCGTGCGATCCACTTCGGCGCGCTCATGCTGCACACTGCCGTGGACTAAAAAGTCCAGCCTGAACAAACCGTAGAGCCTTAAGCGTTGGGGGTTTCCGGCGGAAATCGTGTTGTTGGAATTGCAGAGACCTGGCATATTGCTGGGTATAGCCTGCAAATTCTGGCGAGGTTTAGATGGGTCCGAAGGCGCCTGTAACGGAGAAGGATTTGTTCCGGCATCCACTGCGCGAACAGATCAATCTCAAGCATCCACTGGTACGGCTGGCCGAGCTGATCAATTGGG
>NZ_JBFPKO010000068.1:0-9213 GCF_040948765.1 Paraburkholderia sp. BR10923
CGAAACCCGCACCTTCGTCAGCTGCCATCGCCAGCGTCTGCTGCTTCATCCTGTTCTGCCTTCCTTATCCACTCCGCTCTATAACGCTCCGAGTAGCTATGCGGTGGACTTGATCAGCAATGCCTTAACTGTGGCATGACCGATACCGCGGCTGGCGCCGGTCAGCAGCATATAACGAGTAACTTGGCCCATCTGTGCATGTCCAATTGGATAGATCGTTGCGGCGTGCAGTTGAGCGACTGCCGCCCTGCATGGGTGAGGTGTACCTACTCGCAAGCAGGCGTGCCAAACGCACTTCATGCTTGCGAGTGTCTCGCCGACTCCCTAGCCGCTCGTTGTCTTCAATCAAATGTGCCGCGGATATGCTCAGCAACATTCAAAAGTTCCGGCAGTGCAGCAATTGACCAGTTTCCACGATACGTCACCGCGGACACGCGACATGGTTAATTGGTGTTGCGAAAACGGAGACGAGCAGTGAGTAAGAAAGCAATTGCGATTGGCGGGCAATGCGCGGCTTGGACAGCAGCCGCCTCCGTTTGCCGCGGATCCGCGGTATCGCTTCGACGAACACTGGCATCAAGCGTCCGAGGTCGGTCGCATTTTGTGATGCATAGCAGATTTCCTTATGGCGAGGTGCCGCGCCACATTCGAGCAATTTGCACGTCATGAGAAAGAGACGCCCAGTCCCCGTTCCCAACGATTTCCGCCGTCGCTTTGTCGCGCTCCCGACATCCGCCCGTCTTAGATGTAACAAAATGGCCATTGCCACCTTGCGATGGACGCCAGGCCGATAGTGAAAATACATTGAAGCAGCGTAAAACTACCGCAGATCAATCGGCAATATCTAAGAATGTTTCTATAACGCCCAATTGCCTTTTTTGCGAGAAATCCATTTAGAGCCAAATCGCTACCAAAAGGACCGAATCGACCGATCCGATCCAACAGTACTTCGCCCTTCCCAAGCGTCAGACGAACCCCGCACATCATCGCGTCACACTCAAAAAACGCCTCGCGACAGGGCATGGGAATTCTTTTTGCACGGTCGAAACAGTTAGCTTGTAAAGATAACTACTTTTTGGGGGACACAGCCCAGCCTACAGCGGCCAACATGACAATGCCGTTGATGTCGCTCAGACTCAAGGAGTTAGAGCGCAAGGGGGAATCCGGTCGAAGCCGCGGTGCCCAAGGCACCTTCGCTTCAGATCCACTGCCTCGGCTCGAATTCCAGCGAAAGGTGCCGCTGCTCAACCCGACGACTGATTTGATTTCTTTTCATATCGACGGCCCACAATCATTCTGGCGAAAACTTCCCGAATATGGCCCATCGCGTATCATTGATTGCACGTTTGCGTCGACATGCTACACCCCGCGACATAGTTGCCGCCGGAACGGCGAACGCGAAGTCATGTAGCGCGTTCACCATCGGCACGAACTCACCCGTTCTTTCGACAGAGTCCGTGGCTGACCGCGCGGATGCAAGTCTCAGTAGCCGCTCAATTTCGGTGACTGGTTCCGGGTATCACCTTTATAAGGACATTAAAGGGAACGATATTTTTTAGCCCAGTGCTGATAAATTCTGTCCAACATCACGGGCAGCGACTCATATCGAAGGTTGCGTGAGCTGATTGTCTTAGCGCAAGCATATCTCCAATGGAACTACACTGCACTCGGGCCCCCATCTCCGGGCGACTATGCGCGCCGTGGGTGTTGATGCGAATCAAATAACGCCGAAGCGATGTCGTTCGCCGCAGTGTCGCAGTGATCAGTTGAGCGGTAATGACGGTTAGACATCCGTGGACGGCATCCAAGCTCACCGGCCTTCGAGATTGAACACCAACTGGTGTTTGTACTTGACGCCTTTGGTAGCCGGCAGTTAAATAACTTTGTAGAGTTGAACGATGCCACACAGGGAAGCGATTGAGCTGATTGCATACATGGGCACTGTTTCATGGAAGTCGCGAAAGGAGTTGGAAATGAACAAGGAACTGAAAACAGAACCACCGCGTCCAATCTCGCCAGCCGAGATTGCGTCCGATTGGACCGAATGGGGCCGCAGACTTTTGACTCAGAACCAATTGCCGTTTTCCGGTGACGTTTCACAGTGGATAACTGCATGGGGCGAAGCGGTGGGTCAAATCGGACTATTCAATCTGAACATTACGGGCGCGAGAGATCCTGAAAAGGAACGAGCTATTATAAGGCGATACTCATACGGCCATCAGCTCGGAGAAATACTTGCTGTCTTGACACCCATGGCCGATGAATTCTATTCCACTGATCCTCATAAAAGAAGCGCTCTTTCCCCTGCCAGTCGCGATGACTACGAAAGCTTCGTCTCCATGAGAGACGGAATTCAAGAGCTCAAAAATAATAGTCCCTCAACCGTCCAGCAAATTGTAGAGGCGATCAAACGCATGAAAGAAAAGTCACCATTAACTTATCGACGCACAGTCGATGAACTAGTCGACGAACTAAAGAGACTCTAGCAGGGACATGAAAGCACGTCCGTCCGCCAACTCTCCACGAAATCGAATTACTGACTGAATGTCGTTTTGGGGCGCTGGGACTATTGTTCGCCTCACTACTGCGAATGCCAGAAATAAGAACCCTTGGGGCCGGAGATGAATCCGTGCGCGCTCCTTCTGTCGCCCCGCCATCTTTGTGTGAGCGCTGTAATGAGAAGACTGACGTGAGCAATTTTCTGGGTTGCCGAACCGCCCTTAACGCGAGGCAGTGCAATCAGAACAATAGGAAAGTCTAACTCAGTCCGCCTTTCCAAAGCCGCAATGGTACTCGCAATGGCCCTGCTTACCTCGGTCGTGGCCATCGACAACATTACCGATTACGCCACAACTTCGCTTTCGTACGTCATGTGTTTTTAATGGATACGACTTTTCCGGAAAACGGAACCCTCTATCGGTCAATCCGCCGGACGCAGGTCCATCATGCAGGCTATATGACCATGATTGCGATGCAGATACGGACGGCTGCCCTGCGCTGGTTGGGCGGGCTAAAGTTGATGCGTGCACGCCATGATGGCGATGCAACGTTCCTATCGGCCAGAGGGTGGGCCATTTCGGGACTTACGCTGGGTTTCCTCACGTGGCAAGTGATTTTCATGATGATCGGTGGCGAATGGTTTGGTATGTGGATGTCAAGCAATGGAACGGCCTCCAAACCGCTTTTTTGCTTTTTCGTGACATTCCTCCTCGTACTCATCTACTTGGTGATGGCGGACGACGAGAACGGTCGACCCGCTACACCGCACCGAAGATCCTCGGAGCCAGGCCTAAATGCAGCCGCTGTTGACCAACCTTCTAGGCCAGTACGCGCAGCGAACAGGCGGCGGGACGACGGCAGTGGGGCCGGCAATGATACGCAAGCCAAGCATGTGATGGCGCGCACCGTATACGGGTTGCTTCCGGAGCACCGCCCCTAGCATCGGGCCGTGAACGGGTCGATAAGTTTCTCCTTGGCGTACCAGCACCCCTGATGCTCTAGCTTGTTCTTGCACTGAGCGAATCACACATCCAGATTCGCCCCTAGGCGAAACTGCAAGCGATCAACCAAATAGGCGAATAGGTGTACGGATCGCATGGCAGAGGAACATATTCCTGATGCGATTCTGTTGCGTGGAGCAGAATCGGCGTTTCGCGGGCAGCCAGGTCGCATGGAAGTGGGTGCGGGGCTAGTGCATGTCCGGCGCCGGAAAGCAAAGCCCGCAGGCAACTGACTAACGCGACATCATCAGCATCTCGACATTCCGCATCACCCAGACCGTGCCGAGGATCAGGAACGCAGCGGCTAGTATGGTGTAGCAGAGTGAAAGCACGTTCCATCCCTGCCCAGGCGAGAGGGTCAGATGTAGGAAGCACACAAGGTGCACAACGACTTGCAAAAAGCCGAGTACGGCGATCGCGATCATGGCCGTAGTTGCATCGATGGCATCGTACAGCCCGACACCGAATGCGCCGGCCGTAAGTAATACCGACAAAAAGAAGCCCGCGAGGTACCTAGTGAGGCTGCCATGCAACCCCGCGTGAGTCTGTGCATAATCCATTAGAGCATGCTCCCCAGATAGACGAAAGAAAACACGAAGATCCATACTACGTCGAGGAAGTGCCAGAATAGGCTCAGGCACGTTAGCCGCCGGACCTCCTGCTCACCAAGCTGAGGCACCCGCAGCACTTGGATCATCAGTACGAGCATCCACAGCAGGCCGAAGAAAACGTGAATTCCGTGCGCAGTGACGAGCGTAAAGAAGGCTGAGAGAAACGCGCTGCGCTGCGGACCCGCGCCTTCCGCGATCAGCTGCGAGAACTCGCAAAGTTCGAGCGCGAGGAACGACGCGCCAAGAATGAATGTGATCACGAGCCAACCGAGCACGACACCGCTCCTTGCCCGCGGCACACCCAACATCGCGAAACCATAGGTGATGCTAGAAAGCAACAGCACAGAGGTTCCCAGCGCCACGCCCGATAGATCGAAGAGATCGTGACCCGTAGGGCCACCGGCGAACTGGTGCCTCAGCACGCTGAACGTAGCAAAGAGCGCCGCGAACAGCATACAGTCGGTCATCAGATACACCCAGAAGCCGAACACCGAGTGCGATTGTGGATGATCTTGATAATCGACTTCTGAAAAATCTACGCCAACGGTTTTCTGTAACATCAGTAAGCCTCCTCGGCGACTGGACCGTTAATGTCCATCGGGACTCTGGTGCCAAACCGCCGTTCTTCGATCTCACGGACCATCGCCGCGGGAATGTAATATCCGTCGTTCTTGTCGAAGCTCTTTATGATGATCGTGAGGACGATCCCGATGAAACCTAGCAAAGCGAGCCACGCGATGTGCCATACGGCCGCGAAACCCAGCACCAAGCTGCACATCCCTGTGAAAAAACCCGCCGACGTATTGGATGGCATATGGATGTTCACGTACTTTGACGCCAGCCCAAGGCCGCGGCCCGCTTCTTTCATGTACGCGAAGGCGTCAATGTCCTCCACTTGCGGAATGAGAGCGAAGTTGTAGACCGCCGGCGGTGACGAAGTTGCCCATTCGAGCGTGCGCCCATCCCATGGATCGCCTGTCATATCCTTGCACTCGGCCTCGTTGCGGTTCACGAATGCCATCACCCACAGCAGAACCTGTAACAGGATCCCCACCGCGATGATCGCTGCGCCGAGCGCCGCAACGATGAAGTATGGTTGCCATTCAGCCACATCATAGTGATTTGTGCGGCGCGTCGCGCCCATGAAGCCGAGCACATAAACAGGTACGAAGGCCACATAAAAGCCGACGAACCAGCACCAGAACGACGCCTTCCCGAGCTTGTCATCGGGCTTGACACCGAACACCTTCGGAAACCAGTACTGCAGGCCAGCTAAATAGCCAAACACCACACCGCCAATGATGGCGTTATGAAAATGAGCGACCAAGAAAAGCGAATTGTGCAGCACAAAGTCCGCGCCCGGGATCGCCATCATCACGCCGGTCATGCCACCGATAGAGAACGTCACCACGAAACCGATAGTCCAGAACACGGGCGCGGCGAATTGAACGCGCCCGCGATACATCGTGAATAGCCAATTGAAGATCTTGACGCCGGTTGGAATCGCGATAATCATTGTGGCGATGCCGAAAAATGCGTTGACGTCGGCGCCTGAGCCCATGGTAAAGAAGTGGTGCGCCCAAACAAGAAACGAAAGTAGCATGATCGCGCACGATGCGTAGACCATCGTCCTGTAACCGAATAGCGGCTTCTTGCAGAAGGTAGCCATCACTTCCGAATAGATGCCGAAAGCGGGCAGCACCAGAATATACACTTCGGGGTGGCCCCACGCCCAAATCAGGTTCAAGTACAGCATGGCGTTGCCACCAAGTTCGTTCGTGAAGAAGTGCGTGCCAATATAACGATCGAGGCCGAGCAGCGCTACCGCGACCGTGAGAATGGGAAACGTCGCCATGATGAGGACATTCGAGCAGAGCGCCGTCCATGTGAACACGGGCATCTTCATGAGCGACATCCCCGGCGCGCGCATCTTGATGATTGTGACAAAGAAGTTCACGCCCGACATCAAGGTGCCGACACCCGAGAGCTGGATCGCCCATATATAGTAGTCCACTCCAACGCCAGGACTAAATTTCAGCTCGGAAAGCGGCGGATACGCGAGCCAGCCGACCTTCGCGAATTCGCCAGCTACGAGGGACAGATTGATCAACACCGCGCTGACTGCGGTCAACCAGAATGAAAGCGAGTTCAGGAACGGAAACGCCACGTCGCGCGCGCCGATCTGCAATGGCACGACGAGATTGAAGAAGCCTACCATGAGCGCCATCGCCATGAAGAAGATCATGATGACGCCATGCGCCGTGAAGATCTGGTCGAAGTGATCCGGCGGCAGATAGCCTGGCGAATTGAACGCGACGGCCTGTTGAAGGCGCATCATTACGGCGTCGGCAAAGCCGCGCACCAACATGAGCACGGCCACGATCATGTACATGACGCCGATGCGCTTGTGGTCCACGCTCGTGAGCCACTCGACCCAGAGGTACTTCCACTTACCTTGTAAGGTGACCAGCCAGAACACGCCGAGGACAACAAGCGCCATGAACACCGACGCCCCCATGATGATGGGCTGATCGAACGGCATCGCGTCTAATGTGAGTTTTCCGAACATGGCTGTTTACCCTTTGGTTACGCACGATGAGACAGTGAAATCCGCGACGTTGCCGTTGTTGTATTTGCCGACGATTTTGTCGAAAAGCCTCCGGTCGACCTTCGAAAAGTACTGCACGGGCGCGTTTGCCTGCGGCTGCGTGACCGTTGCGTACCGATCCATCGTAAGCTGGGTCGATGAAGCTTTTACCGTCTCCACCCACGCATCGAAGCCCTGCTGGCTCGTAGCCACCGTACGGAACTTCATGTCGGAGAAGCCTTTGCCGCTGTAATTCGACGAGAAGCCCGTGAAGTCGCCCGCTTCGTCGGCGATCAGGTGTAACCGGGTTTGCATGCCGGCCATCGCGTAGACTTGAGTGCCAAGTTGCGGGATGAAGAATGAGTTCATCACCGAGTCCGACGTGATGCGAAAATTGACCGGCGTGCTCACAGGCACCGCCAATTCGTTCAGTGTAGCGATGCCGAGGTCAGGATAGATAAAGAGCCATTTCCAGTCGACCGCGACGACTTCGACGTTGATGGGCTTCACCTCTGATTCCAGGGGTTTATAAGGGTCGAGCTCATGCGTGGTACGCCACGTAAGGATGGCGAGGAACAGAATGATGGCAGCGGGTATGGCCCAGACCACCACTTCAATCGCCGTTGAGTGAACCCAGGTCGGGACGTAGCGTGCGCTGCGGTTCGACGCGCGGTAGCGCCACGCGAAGGTAAGCGTGAGGATAATAACGGGCACTACGATCAGCAGCATGGCCCATGTGGCCGAGGCGAGGAGTGATCTCTCCGCCGTGCCTACGCTACCCTTGGGACTCAGGACGAGAAACTTGGGGCTGCACCCAGCAAGGGAAACGAACAGCCAACCACCGATGGGGATTAACCACTCCTTAAAAGCTTTCCTGTCTGTCATGCCCATCTTCTCCCAAGTTAACCACTGTACTAGGAGCGAAGCCAGCCGTTCACTGAACCGTCTGTCGCTTGAGATTCGCAACGTCTAGAACTTCACCCCGACGCCAATACCAATGACCAGCGGATCGACATGCAAGGCGCCAATTGTCGAGCCGCTAAGCGATGCGTCAGTCTTCATCCATATCTTCTTGATGTCGGCGTTAACGAATAGACTCTTTGATGCCTGCACGTCAATCCCGACCTGCAGCGCAGGACCAAAGCTGTGATTCTTTATAGAGACGGGTACACCTCCCGCGTGCAATCCGTTGTTATAGAAGAGCGTGTAGTTGAGTCCGGCACCAACGTACGGTCGAACGCGTCCCGCATGATTAAAATGATATTGCAATAACAATGTCGGTGGCAGCACGTTAACGCCACCAAGGTCGCCGAGATTCGACGTCAGGTGATGACGTGAGGTACCAAGAATCAACTCCACGCCGATGCTGTCCCGTACCATATAAGTGAAATCGACCTCTGGCACCAGCGCGTTGCTTACGCCGACATCGAGCGCGGAAAGCGTGTCAGTGCTGCGAACTTGCGGTTCAATGCTTATCGCGCGGAGGCGTACCAACCAATCACCTGCGTAGTTTCCGACGACTGCACTGTCGGCGGCGTTAGCTGCGTGCGGTCCAAATGGTGGCATAAGGAGTAGTGCAGCAGCCACATTACGGAGTTGCTTTATCATTGTCATTACCTTTAGCCATTAACCTTCTGCAGTGTGTCCGAATTCGTGGCCGATAGCGTTGATCGCAATCAACTGATGTTTTACGCAGTGCTTGTGTGCGTTACCGCGTCGCAGGCCATATAAATTCTTGCACTTGTCCGTCCGCGCTCCGAATTGCGCAATGCGTCCCGAAATGCTTTGCAGCCGTTCGTGAGATTGCGATATGCCGTGTGGCTCTCCGTAGCACTAAGAAGCCTTAACAAAATGATTGCTTTGATCTGTTAACTTCCAACGATTGCTGTTAACCTCGTCATTGTTTCGGTGACGAGGAGGCCATGGCCAAACTACTCGATGATGCGTTGTGGGCACTCATTGAACCCTTGCTGCCCCCACCCAAACCTCGCCGCTCACGGGATCCCGGACGCAAACCACTGGATGACCGGGCCATGCTTACCGGCATCCTGTTCATCTTGCAGACGGGCCTGCGCTGGGACCTGCTGCCACGCGAGATGGGCTGCGGCAGAGGCATGAGTTGCTGGCGCCGTCTACGAGACTCGCAGGCTGCCGGCGTCTGGGACCGGCTACACGAAGTGCTGCTCGCGAAGCTACGCGAGTCCGACCGGATTGACTGGTCCCGTGTCGTCGTCGACTCCTCCTCGATCCGCGCGGTGGGCGCAGGTCAAAAACGGGACCGAATCCCACCGATCGCGCGCGAGCTGGTTCAAAGCATCACCTCGTTACCGAAGCGCAGGGCATCCCGCTCGCGGTAATCCTCACCGGCGCCAACCGTCACGATGTCAACCAGCTTCACGCGCTGGTTGATGCGATCCCACCCATTGCCGGCAAGCGCGGCCGGCCGCTTTCGAAGCCCCGCATCGTTCAGGGCGATCGGGGCTACGATCACGACAAATACCGCCGTCCGCTGCAC
>NZ_JBFPKO010000069.1:0-9104 GCF_040948765.1 Paraburkholderia sp. BR10923
TGTTGGTCGGGATGCTGTCTTCCACCTGCACGAGAATATCGGCCTGGTACACCGACGGCGCGATAAACGCGTATGCCACGCCCAGGGCGAGCACGCTGCCGGCGATTCCACCGACCAGCCAGCGGTTAGCCATCAGTACGTCGAAATAACGTGAGAGACTCACATCGTTATTGCGAACCACAGCGGCATTCGTAAGGAGAGAGTTCTGGTTCATCGAAACCCCAGGGCGGGTGTACGAAAAGGGTGGAAGCGGTATTTAAAGTGCAGGCGATACGGCGTTGCCAAATCTCGCTTTCTGGCACGGGACGACAACATTTTGGATGCTGACGCTGCGTGCGTCAGTTCGGTGTGCAACGCAATTTTGCGATGTTCCCTCTGCTTTGCGCGCCACCAACTTCAGAATAATCGTCTTACCGTATAAACATAAAGACTGCCTAATTCTCCGCTGAACCCCTGTTTTCCCCGCAGTAGATCCAGCTCTGGAAAAATAGCGCATACGGCACACTAACGAGTATCCCAGACTATCTGAAGTCTGTCATTATCTCTGTACGCTAACGCACATCACTTTCGTGGCTGCAACGTCACAATCCCATTCAATGCCGTTAGCTTGGGATGCATATGAAACAATTGATGCGTGAGATTTTCACACGCGCGCTGCTTTTCAGTGGAACCCCCGCCGCGATTCGAGCCTTGCTTTGGCGTGATCGCACCGCGATTCTGCTCTATCACGATCCATCACCCGCCACGCTCGAGGCTCATTTCGAGTACCTGAAAGACAAGGTCGAGTTCGTGCCCTTGTCGCAGGCAAATTCGCGTGGTAGTGGTCGCCCGCGCGTGGCCGTCACGTTTGATGACGGCCATATTGGCAATGCGAAGCTGCTGCCCGTATTCATTAAGTACGGCGTGTACCCGACCATCTACATCTGCAGCAGCATCGTGGCGCACGATCGTACTCACTGGTTCCTGCATCCTGTCGCGAAGGATGCAGGTGTGAAGCGGCTGATCCGCATGAAAAACCAGGAGCGCCTGGCTGAACTGGACGCGCGAGGCTTTCATCAGGACTTGCTCGACGCATCGGCGACGATTAGTGGCCTCAGCGCCGCCCATATTGAAGAGATGCGCCCCTATGTCGACTTTCAGTCGCACACGCGCTATCACCCCACACTGACCTTCTGTGAAGATGACGAATGTTTTGAAGAACTTGCGCTGTCAAAGTTGGAGGTAGAACGGATCGTCGGGAAGCCGTGCGAGCATTTCGCGTATCCCTATGGCATTTTTGGTCCGCGCGAAGTCGAACTGTTGAAGGCCGCGGGCTACAAGAGCGCACGCACGACCGACGTGGGCTGGAACGACGAAGGAAGCGACCCGTTCCGGCTCAAGGCGTTCGACATTGACGATCACTCTTCCGTGGCGTGGTTCGCCGCGCAGCTGACAGGCCTCACGTTGGCGCCGCGCTATCTACGACTGGGACGGGTCCGGCGCTTCGCTCAGCGCATCTTCAGCAGACCGCGAGTATTGAACCAGGCGTAGACAGCGCAGCGCCGCCGACCACCGCGCACGGACCGAATCTGGTCAAGACCAGGCAACGTCGGTCGAGCGACGACGCGACCCATCGCGCTTTAGCGTAGGACACATTTGAGCACCGCGCGGCATTCGACCCAGGCAGCGAATCACACCGATCAGGTATTTGCCAATAAAACTGCTATAGCGGGCGATCTCGGCTTCGAGCAAGACAAGTGGTCAACGTTCGATCACCTGCTAATTAAAGGCGGAAATAAGCCGCCCGAGCACTTTTTGTAACGGCCTCATTGTCCTTATCTCCACGATTAAAAAAGGAAGGCGGTATGCGTAAAATCTTCATCACGTCTCCCGGTAACGCAAATTATCCGGAAATTACTGCCTATCAAAACTATTTTAAGGCTCGCGGCGTGGAGGTGGTGGTCGGAACGATAAGCGAGTACCGTGCGCTGGAAAACAAGCGGAATTTCGTGTTGTGGGAAATCATGGGCTTTTATCCGAATCGGTTTGAATCCGACTTCGTCATCCACGACTACCGTTCTCTGTCCGTTGGCGGCTGGCCGGCGATGAAAGACGTCGCGAAGCGGTACTTCAATTGCCAGCCGAATCTGCGGATCTTTCAAAACAAACGGCAACAGGAGATCATGGGTTTCGGCCACGGCGTCCCCAGTGTCATCCTTCCTATGGGCGTGCCGAACTGGATCTTCGAGGTGCAGGGTGGCGGTCAGAGCGAAAAGAAGGCTGATTTCTGCTATATCGGCGAAATGAGCGTCGAGCGGGGCTTCGATCGCGTGCTGGAAGCGTTTATCAACAAGTTCCAGAAGCGCGACACCTCCCTCCTCCTGGTGGGAAAACCGGACCCGCGCATCTATGAAAGATTCTCGAATGCGAAAAATATCATTTTCACTGGGCCGTTGCCGCAGCGTGATGCGCTGAAGCACGTGGCCGAATCCGAAGTTGCGGTGTGCTATTTCCCCTATCACAGGCCGCATTGCTATCAAACGCCGACCAAGCTGCTCGAGTATGCCGCGCTCGGCAAGAAAATCGTCTGTAACGACTCGCCGTCCAATATCAGATGCTGTGAAGAGATGGGCATCCACAGCGTGATCACGACGGCGAACATATTTGACGGAATCGATGAAGACGCCGCGCGCAGTGCGACAGCGAATCGCCGGACGGACTTTGCGGATCTCATCTGGGACCGAGTGATAGAGCAATCCAACGTCGCGGCGTTTCTGCCAAAGGATATCAAGCTAACCAACGCTTGAGCAATTCATTGGCGTGCGACGTTTCAACGAACGCGGTCCGAACCGTCCCATAGTAGCGCAGAGTTAGCCGCAGAGACGAAACTAGAACGGTGCAATGACATGCAAATATTCATTCTTCACCCCGGCAAGGCGAACTATCCGGAGATAGACGCTTACACGAAGTATTTTGCCGGAAATGACTGTAAGGTGACGTCAGGAACGCTCGATGATTACAAAAAAGTCAAGAACCCTGAGGAATACATTCTCTGGTGCATCATGGGTTTTTACCCTAGGACTCCTGCCGCGAAATACGTGATCCACGACTATCGCTCGCTGTCGGTCGGGCGTAACAGCGCGCTAAAGGACACCATCAAGAAAACGTTACAACCGCGGCCCAATCTTCGAATCTTTCAGAACGATTCGATGAGCGAGGTGATGGGTTTCCGGGACGGAGTGGACACCGTTTTTCTGCCAATGGGCGTGCCAGACTGG
Organism: Paraburkholderia sp. BR10923; assembly: GCF_040948765.1. Classification (NCBI taxonomy): domain Bacteria; kingdom Pseudomonadati; phylum Pseudomonadota; class Betaproteobacteria; order Burkholderiales; family Burkholderiaceae; genus Paraburkholderia; species Paraburkholderia sp. BR10923. Next base: position 3,258 of record NZ_JBFPKO010000069.1, read on the forward strand.
ATTTTTACCGCAGATGCTGACCGCAACCGGCCGCTTCCGACGGGCACATATTGCTATCTGGGCGAGATAACGCGAGAACGCGGCTTTGACGGCTTCATCAGGAACTTTCTGGCCGCCAGGCGCGACTCGGATACCCTCGTTCTGGTTGGGCCTGTTGAAAAGGAAATCTCCGACGCATATCTTCAATCGCCCGGCGTCCTGTTCACGGGACGTCTTCCGCAACGCGATGCCCTGGCGGTGGTTCGCAATTGCGAGATCGCTATTTCAACCATCCCCTACAAGCGTCCGTATGACGTGCAGACGCCGACCAAGCTTCTGGAATATGCCGCACTCGGCAAGAGAATCATCTGCAATGACTCTCCGTCGAATCTGAACGCCGCCGCAAAGTTTGGAATTCAATGCAAAATAACGGGCCCAGACGTATTCTCTAGCATCTGCAATTTCCATGGCGATATGGTACCGAAAAACGATCCGTCTACACTGTTGCATTTGCGGTGGACAAATATAATCGCCGCCTCGGGCGTGGAGCGTTATCTCGCGAGGATCTAAAAAATAAAATGGTTTGCGCGAAAACCCGCGCAAACCATCTCTATTATCAGCGACTACGAGCGCTTTTTTACTCGCTCAGCACCGCACGGCCCTCGCGAATGCTCCGCAGTTGGGTCGAATAAAGCAGCTCGATGTTGTTGAAGAAGCGATCTTCACTGAATCGGTTTCGCGCCTCTTCCTGCGCCCGGCGGGACAAACCTTCACGAAATTTCTCGTCGGTTAGCATCTCCTGGATCAGCGATGTCGCTTCCGCAGCCGTCCGATAAAGGACGCCTGTCGAATTGTGGCGAATGGTATCTATATTGCCCGGACAATCCGACGCCACAACGGGTGTGCCGAGCGTCATTGCCTCGATCAGGGAGATGGGCATCCCCTCCCAGGAAGCTGTCGACAAATAGATATCCGCTTGCACGACAGTTTCGATCACGTCAGCACGCGTAAGCCAACCGGTCACACGCACACCAGCGTCCTTGAGCGTCCTCCGGAGACATGCGTCGCCGTCGCCGATCCATACAAATTCCACGTCGTCCCGATCAAACGATCGTGCAATCTCCGCGAATAGTTGCGGATTCTTTTGCACACGAATGCCGCCGACAGTCGCAATGATTCGCCGTTTCGTCGACCCGACTTTTTCAGCGCTTCTCAGACGAGTGTCGCCCTGTGCACCGACAGCCCGATCGATCGCATTCTCGACCAGTACTGCATCCCGCCGAAGATAGCGGCGGATCGCCGCGCATTCGCTCTCAGAGCAGCCGACATATGTGCAGCTCTTCAAACATGCAAGCCACTCCAAGGCGGCGAAACAGTATCGCTTCAACCTGCCAATGTCTCGCCGTACAAAGGAGATGCAATGGGGGCTATATAAAAGCGCCGTTGACGGCAACGCAAACAAGGTCGCCATTCGTCCAAGGAAACCCGCGAACGACGAATGCATATGGACAATGTCCGGGTTCAATCGGATGAGTTGCTGGCGCAACACGGACATGATGTGCGCCAATGATGGTCCTTTCATCTGCAGATGCTGCAGGACGACATCAGAGTGAAACATTGCGCGCAAGTTCTTCGGCGTTTCCTCGCGCTCGGAATAGATCACATAAACCTCGTGACCTTCCTTGGCGAGCCGCGTCGCAAGCGTGCTCACAACTGCAAGCGTTCCTGTGGCAGTCGATTCAATTACGTGGACCACTCTCATAACTTTTTCTCGTGAATTGCTCAGCAATAGCGGATCACTTCACCCGATCGGTCACGACGATCGGGACGACATGCAATCTACGACATTGGAACCTCAGCCTGGATCAGTAGGCTCCGTCTTTTGCGAACACCACTTTGACAGTTTTCAGAAGAATCGATATATCGAATGCCACCGAGCGGTTCAATGCGTATCTAACGTCGAGCGAAACCCGCGTCGGATAGTCCACATCGTTGCGGCCACTGACCTGCCATAAGCCTGTCATTCCCGGCTTCAGCGCCAGGTAGTAACGAACATCACGGCCATATCGCGCCAACTCCTTCTGCACGATAGGACGGGGGCCCACCAGGCTCATATCGCCGCGCAGCACATTCCAGAGTTGTGGCAACTCATCGAGACTCGTCTTGCGCAGAATACGGCCAACCGGCGTCACCCGAATGTCGTTTTTAAGCTTGAAATCCCGGTCCCATTCCGCACGAGCCTGCGGATCAGTTGCGAGCAGTTTGGCAAGAACTTCATCCGAATTCTTGACCATGGAGCGGAACTTAAGGCACTTGAAAGTACGTCCTCCCCGGCCAATTCTCGGATGACCATATACGGCGTTTCCGTGGTCGCTCATGACGACGAGCGCAATGATCAGTAGAACCGGAGAGAGAAGTATGAGCAGAACTGACGCTCCGCAAACGTCCATTACTCTCTTCACTGCGTCATCCCACCTTGCACCCAGGAGGTTCTCGCTTGGCGGATGCGAGTCATCCACCGCGACTTTTTTTGAATTCGCCTCAAGGCACACCTCTTCCAGTTTCGGATCCGCGGCGGCGTTGGATTCGAACATGCTATCTCCTTAGTTCGGAAACTCGTGGGGAAGGTGCCGGCGTAGGCACTTTGCGCTTGCAAAACAGATTTTGGTGTGGAAGTGAATCATTTAGTGCGGCTAATTCATTGATTCACTGATGACTTCGGGACCAGCGTAACATCTCACTCCGCGACTGAATGTTAGTAATAGCGCATAAAGGCGCCATCGTACAGTTCGCTCGCGACACGTCATCTTCAACAGGCTCACCGACTGGTCTTTTATCAAATCAGATACGCAGAATTCGAATTGATGACTTCGCGCTTGATTGCTCTTATCGCTGGGTACCACTTATAGATACCATGACAAAGCAACCACATCAGAGACCTGCTTTTATCAGACGGTTAAACCGCGCCTTCCAAATCTTTCGATTTCCAAATTGTCTAAAGAGACGACTGTTTCAGCACCAAAATTTGCGTTAATGCTGCGTTCAATGAAGGTCAAAAATGAAAACCTGATGAACAACAGCCTGTTTTATTGACTATCGCGCCAAAGCCTATGCGACCACTCGTCGCTGCACTTCCAAGCCGAAAAAGTATCCCGGCTCAATACTCGACCCGATGTGCGTTCCCGCACACGGTCGGACTATTCGATCATTGTCGAGCTAGACACGAAAACTTCGTTGATCTTGTGCTTGTAACGTCGACGCCGTGTCTGATGCGCGTGTTTGACGTATTCGTGCGACCAATGCGTTCGCTTCAACAATTGATGTTCATCTGCACACTTAACTTTCACGTTTTCGGACCAATTCGGGGTGTCAACCTTTATAGTTAAGATATGAAACCCAATTTCATCTTCTTGTTCGCCGCCTTAACACTTTTGTGTGGGCAGCCAATGTCGGCCTTCGCGAAGAATGGTCATGCCAAAACAATGGACGCGGCTACCGCCAATGCTCAGCGGCTCGCGGCGCTGCAGCCGCCGCCCACCGGAAGCGGAAACGACCGTTTTGCAATGGACGTGAACTGCAATCTGTGGAGTGCGGATCAGAAGGCGCTGAGCGAATGCTCGAAGGACCTGGATCTGATTGCCGGTTTAGGCGTCGGTACGGTTCGCCTCGGTGTTTCATGGGACTTCATGACGCTGGCCGACGGCAGCACGCTGGACCCCAATAAGGTGACGTTTCTGAAGGCGCTTCTGAACGCCGCGCGCACGCGCGGTATGAAGATTCTTTTCCTGGTGGGCATGTACGCGCCGTCTAGCGCATACCAATGCCCGGCTACCCAGAATCCGCCGAGCGCATCCTCAGCGCGACTCGACTTCTGCGACGCGGCGTTCACGAAGTATTTCGGCGCGCTGATGGACGTCGCGTTGCCGTTTACGGCTGACATCGAACTGTTCAATGAAACCAACTGGTCGTTCTCCGCCTCGGACCCGTCTTACGGCGATCCGAACGGTATCTCCGGCTACATTCTGGATCGCAGCAAGACGCTCTATTCGGAAGCCAAACAGATCCTGAACTTGAAAAGGCAGTCGGGCTATAAGACGGTTCTGCACACTCAGGGCATCTCCTACTTCTACAACTCGACGTACCCGAATAACGGATGGCAGCCGCCCGCAGGCAACGAGCTGATCCAGGCGACCGACTACATCAAGGCAATGGGCAACAACTCGAAGAGCCCAGCCAGCCCGTTGAACACCACGATCGATGTCGTCGACGTTCACCCGTACTTCAGCAGCGCCGACTACCACTTGCTGATGCAGTCGTTCAACACAACCGTGTCGAATCTGGTTGCCAGCGGTTCCAAGCCGATCTGGATTACGGAAACCAACAACGGTAAGAGCCGCACCGACGCCGGGCAACTCGCGGCATTCAACCAGTTGAAAGTTTTGATGGACAACGGTTCGGTGGCAAAGGCGTTCTGGTATGTGGTGCGTAACGGCGACCCGAGTAACGGAGAAGGCGACGGCTATTCGATCTACGATTACAACCGTAACCTGATTTGTCCGCAGCTTGCGGCCGCCATTCGCGCATACACCGCGGCGATCCCGCGAGCGCAGCGATTCCTGTCGGCCCCCTACCTGACGCCAGTCAAGTGAACCCGCCTATCGCGATTGATCAGGTGAACGCGAACTCCGACTCTGGAGTTTGCGTCATTTTTGTTGTTTTCCCTGCTCCAACGTGCTTGATAGCTTTGAAATGGGGAAGCTGCGGACATCCGCAATGACAGACGAATCATTAAAGGGCGATGCGACTAATCATCCTCCTTTGATCCTCTCGCACGCGCAACGCAAAGCGCACACGCAAAGACCCCAATCGCTACGCCGATCAGCAGGCAGGCGGCATGCGTCAAGAAAGTTACCATCTTCCACTCCCCTTACGACCACATCGAAATATTGTGAATTTGAACAGCACGATGTCATCGGTGGCGTAGCTATGGGCTGGGATATTCCGTAGCGGCACCGGACAGTGCGATGAAGGCGACCTAAAGTCCGGCAGAGATTGACAAAAGCACAGTGTCCTATTTGCAAATGAATACCGATCTAATAACGAAACTCACTATACCACGGGTTTAGCCCCCCTCTCGGCGCCAATCTCCAGAATGGCAATGGCCTCTTGGCCAACGGGCAGATTCAGTAAAGTATGACGTACAAAGATGGCCGACACGGTAGCCGAACGCGAAGGTGCCGGCAGCGCGATAGGCGGAAGCCCGAGAAGCTTGAAAGGCTGCAGGAATCAACTTTCGAGCCGAGTCGTGACAATGGCGACCGGCACGAAAGTGGGAATCAGAAGGATGCAGCCATAGATGAGGACGTCGGCGCCCGTGCGCTCAGCTTTCGAAAGCGCCATCAGGCAGATCTAGTGGCCGGCGAACGCAGTGAACGGTAAGAAATCGAGCGTGGCCCTCGCGTCGCAAAGGTTAGTTCTTCTTTGTCTCTCCACTGGCCGGCAGTGCGTCGAGATAGGAAGCATTGCGATAGAGGCCGGCGCGCGCACCCAGACTGTAGCGATAGACGTCCGTATCGATCCCGTTGAAGATCACACCCTTCACCCGGGCATTCGCCTGCTTGAGCTGCGCGGTCGCTTCCAGCACCTGCGCGATGGAAGTCGTCTCGAAGCGCGTCACCAGCAACACGGTGCCGCAGCTATCCGCGAGCGCGGTCGCGTCGGATACGGCCAGCACGGGCGGTGTGTCGATCAGCACGATATCGTAGTCGCTCGTCTTCGCGAGGAACTGCTGCATGCGCTCGCCCACCAGCAGCTCGGCCGGGTTCTCCGGGATCGCGCCGCGCGCAACGAAGTCGAGGCCCGGGCGCA
>NZ_JBFPKO010000006.1:0-407246 GCF_040948765.1 Paraburkholderia sp. BR10923
TTCCTCGACCGCGTTCCCCGCCAGCTCCGGGTGTTCCGCCAGCTGACGACGATGCGCGGGATGACGAGCGAGATAGAGCACCGCAAAGCCCATGGTGGACGCGACAGTGTCGAGTCCGCCAAAGATGACGTTGACCATCATGCCGCGGATCTCTTGCTCCGTGAGGGGCCTGCCGAATACGGTTCCATTCACTATCGCGCTGATCAGGTCCGTACCCGGCTCTTTCTGGCGCTCACGAATGATGCTCTCCAGGTAGCCGAACAGCATGCGCTGCGACCATTCGCGACGCTCGGGATCGTTGGCGCGAACGCTCGCCTCGGTCCACGCAAGCAGATCGTCCAGATCGGTGAGCGGGAGGTTCACGAGCCGCATGAAGATCGTGATGGGAAACTTCATCGCGAAGTCGGCCATGAATTCGCATCGGCCTCTTTCCCGGAAGCTTTCGATCAACGAGACAGCCAGTTCACGGATCTCGCCTTCCATGTCGCGTATCACTTTCGGCGCGAAAAAGCGGTTGATCAGTGCGCGATAGTCGGCATGCTCAGGCGGATCGGCCGAGAGCGGCAAGATCTGCATTGTTGTACTAGCGGGCAGCGTAATTTCGCGCATGGAGAACGGATCGTGATTGCGCTGCGCGAATTCGATGTCTTCCGCTCGCGTGAGAATCCAGTGACCGCCGTTGTACGGCGTCCAGATGATGTCCGGACCATCGTGCAGACGTTTCCAGGCGCCGACGATGTCGGCTTCGCCGCCGGGAGGCTTGCTGAAATCCCAATCCACCACGAGTTCAGGAGGAACATGGTCGGGAACTGGAACGAGTGGGACCGCGCTATGAGACATGTGTGTTCTCCGCGAACAGGTTTTTCGTCGTGGGTTTCGTCAGGTTTGCGAAGCGGGTAGCCGGACGACTAACCCATCGAGATCGTTGGTCAATTGAATCTGGCAACCGAGTCGGCTGTTGTTGTTGGTATCGATGGCGCCGCCCAGCATGTCGAGTTCCGCGTGTTTTGCAGGCGGAATCTTTGCGGTCCACATATCATCGACGTAGCAATGGCAAGTCGCGCAATTGCAATAGCCCCCGCAGTCCGCGAGGATGCCGGGCACCGAATTGTCGATTGCTGCTTGCATCAACGACTGTCCGGCAATCGCATCGACGATATGCTCGGTGTTGTCGCGCTCGATAAACGTAATCTTTGGCATTTCAGTGTCCTAATGTTTTGCAGCCGTGCGAGCCACGCAGTGGCATTTACCTAGCTAACCGCGAAGCCGCCGTCCGCGGCGATGATCTGTCCAGTAACATAGCTAGCGGCAGGGCTTGCGAGGAAGAACACGCTTTGGGCGACCTCGATCGGGGCGGCCATCCGTCCCATCGGAACTCGGCCTGCACCAACGATTGGTCCTCGAATCTTGAAGGTCGCGCTGATGTTCTTGCCGCCTTCGCTGGCCATGCCGCCTGGGAGGATCGAGTTGACGCGGATGCCATCGGCTGCGAACTCGCTGGCGAGTGATCGCGTGATGCTGTCAACGCCAGCCTTCGCAGCGTCGTAATGGGCATTGACGCCCCACAGCGTGGGTCGAAGTGCGCCAACGGAGGAAATGTTGACGATCGAGCCACCGCCGCCCTTTGCCTTCATACGCGTGATAGCCTCGCGGCAACACAGAAACGTGCCCCGCAGTGTGACGTCCTGCATCTGGTCCCATTGCTCGACGGACATTTCAAAGAATTCGGCTTTCGAACGGTGCGCGGCGTTATTGATCAGAATGTCCACACCGCCGAACTTTGCATCGACGGCGGCGAAGAGTGCCTTGACGGATGCTTCGTCGGCAACGTCGACTTTGCATGGAATCGCGATGCCGCCGTTGGCTTCGATCTCTGCTGCTGTTGCGCAAGCGGCATCCGGGTTCAGATCGGCGATCACGACATTGGCGCCGGCCTCGGCAAGCAGTCGCCCGGTCTCGCGGCCGAGACCTTGCGCAGAGCCGGTAATAACGGCGGTCTTGCCCGTGAGATTGAAAATCTGCGCGAGGCGCGCGCCGATCTGCGTTTCACTAAACATGGAATGCTCCGGTTTGATTGATCGATGAAGGTCGGGCTATTCGGTTCGCTTCAGTCGTCGTAGTGCCACGGTGAACCGCCGACCCAGGATTCGCGGCAGCCGCCGACGTCTTCAGCTAATCAGAAATCCGCCGTCGAGCGTAATCGATTGGCCCGTCATATAGCGGCCCGATGGCCCCGCGAGATACAGCACCGCGGCGGCGATATCGGCGGGGTCGCCCCATCCGAGCGGCAGACGTCGCTCAGCATCCGTACCGGGTCCCGTGAGCTGTCCTGTCTTAAGGCGCGTCTGCATATCCGGATGAAACTGAACCTTGCCGGGCACCGCACCGGGCAGCACGCAGTTGACGAGAATCCGGTCGCGGGCATAGTCAAGCGCTGCGGACCGCACTAACCCCGCGACGCCGGCGCGCGCGGCGCCATAAGCGCCGTTGCCATTGAGCACGGCATGCGTGGCGCCCATGGTGGTGACGTTCACGATGCGTCCACCCCGGCCTGCGGCGAGCATGTGCTTGATCGCTTCTCGCATGCAAAAGAACACAGACTTCAGGTCGATCGCCATGACTTCGTCCCAGGCGGCTTCGGAGAACTCTGTAAGCGGGCCGTTATTGGTCATCGCCGCGCAATTGACTACGATGTCCGGGCTGCCCCAGGCGGCTTTGACCTGGTCGAATAAGGCAATCACCGAGGCTTCGCGTTCCACGTCCGTCTCAATGGCAATTGCCTCGCCGCCCGCCGAATGGATTTTGTCGACGACCGGTTGCATATGCGCCGGACTGTGATCCGCGACTACCACTCGTGCGCCGGCCGCGGCCAGCACCGGCGCAATATCGATGCTGGAATTGCGTCCCTTGTCGGTAACGACCGCGATTTTTCCGCTAATGCCGAATAGCCGTTCAAGCACGGTCGTGGTCATCGAGTGTTCTCCTGTGAGGCTCGGTTTAGGCCTTTTTATGAATTCTAGCCACAACACCCGACAGAAGATGGTTACCGGCTGGAACGATTAGAGTGAAGAAATTTCACTAATTCAGCGCACTCGCGATCCGTGGCAATGAAGCCGGCTCGGCGCGGTGTTAGCAGACGAGTTTGAAGTGTTGCGCAGGAAAGCGTACGTCGTTCTAAAAAAGAAACGAAAATGCCAGCCGGGATTTCCCTCGTTGCGAGCCTTCAGACGTGCCGCGCAACATGCGCGTGGACGATGTCGAGCACGAACGCACACGGAACTCACAGGAGCGCGTCAAGATGAGTGTTGCGAAGAAAAGCCTCGCCCTGACGGAATCACACGGGCCACAGTCAGACACCGGCGGGCTTCCGTTGCAGGTCGAGGAAATCACACCTTCATGGCTGACCTCGGCGCTCGCCCAGAGCCATGAGGGCGTAGCGATTGAATCGCTGGCCATAGACGACGTGATGTACGGCACGGCTACCAAAGTCAGGGTGCGTCTCGCTTACAACGCAAGAGGACGCGAGCTTGGCATGCCGGAGTCTCTGATCGTCAAGGGCGGCTTCGTTCCCGAGTATCGCGATCTGAACGCCTACATATACGAATACGAGGCGAGATTCTTCAAGGAAGTCCATCCGTGCTTACTTGCGAATGTGCCTGCCTGCTTCTATGCAGAGACGGAACAGTCGAAGCGGGCAGTCAATCGTGATCCTCGAGGATCTACGTTCTCGGCAAGTGGAATTCTGTCGCGTGCAGCGGCCGCTGACGTTTGCGCAGGCGGCGGCAAATCTGGATGCCCAGGCGCGGTGGCATGCGCAGTTCTGGCAATCGCCTGCGCTCGAGAACAGTGGCGAACTGGGCTGGCTCGCCGCGCAGGACCCGCTGCCCGACGGCGAGGCGGGCACGTATCACTGGGGCCAACTGAAACCGGATGTGTTCGCCAGCTATACACAGTTGCCGCGCGGCGCTGCAGTGCCTAAGCGGTTTCATGATCGTGACTGGATGGAGCAGGCGCTCCTCGATCTGCGTGCCTTCGACCGGATCGGGCCGATGACGTTTCTTCACGGCGACGTACACCTCGGCAACCTCTATTTCGACCGCGACGGCACGCCCGGCTTTCTTGACTGGCAGTCGTATCGACGCGGACCGTGGGCCCATGACGTCACGTACTTCCTGATATCGGCACTCGATATCGCGGATCGGCCGCGATGGGAGCGTGAGTTGCTCGAATACTATCTCGAGCGGCTTGCCTTTCACGGCGTGGACAAGCCGCCGTCATTTGAAAGCGCGCTGGATGCTTACCGGCGCCACATCGTCTATGGGCTGTTCTTCTGGCTTGTGAATCCCGTGGAATGGCAGGCGGAAGTCAACAATTGCGCAGTTGCGCCTCGGTTCGCGATGGCGGCGCTCGATCACGAGATTCACGACCTCATGGGCCGATAACCTGCGTATGCGCTTGACGTAGCCACATCGGTAGGAGTACATTTTTGCGATCGACATTCACATACGTGAATTACGGCGTGATGAAGGAGGCAACGCATGTCGGAAATGGTCGCCCCGCGCAGCAGCACAACCTGGCATAGGGTGTATGCGTGGGCAGCGCTCGGTGCGCTTTTCGCTTTTGCACAAATCCGCGCCTATGTGGCGTGGATTCGTTCAGAGGACTTCCGCCCCGTGGAATTGGGCGCGGATCCGATTCCAGAGTCCGTGAAAGCGACGATCGACCATTACCAGTGGGTCAGCGTGCTGATCCTGATTCCAGTAGCGATCTGGTATGTCTACGGAATCGTCAAGAGTCGCCACATCGACGCGGTGCGTTTGATGATGATCGGCTGGCTCTCAGCATATTGGCTTGATCCGTGGTTGGACTTTCTTCGACCGATGTTCACCTATAACGCCCATGCGCTGAACTTCGGCTGCTGGTGCCGTTTCATTCCGTTCTGGCAATCGTCGCATGCTCGCATCGCCGAGCCGATTCTGATCAACGCACCAAGCTACTTCTATACCTTCACGGGCACCGCCGTGGTGGCGTTGTGGGCGATGCGTGCGACCCGCAAGCGTTGGCCTCGTGCCGGCAACATGCGACTCGCGCTCGCGGGCTTCGCCGTGATCTGGATGACAATGGGCTTGCTCGACATCGCCGCCAGCCGGTTCATGGGGTTCGACGCGTGGCCAGGTGCGTTCCAGAGCGCTTCTTTCTGGGGTGGTCACTACTACCAGTTTCCGGTCTATGAGTTTTTGCTGTTTCCGTCTGCTTTCGTGGCGTCGGCCTTCCTTCTGCTGAGCGTCGACAAGAACGGACATACGGCCATCGAGCGAGGCGTCGATCGTATCGACTGTCATCCAGCGGTTCGCACGGCGCTTCGGGTGTTGGCTTTCATCGCGTTTTGCAACGTACTGAATCTGGCCTACACGACCGCGATGGGTGTGCACGCGGTGTACGCCGATCCGTGGCCAGCAGACATGCCCAGCTGGCTTGCGAACAGCCGCTAGCCACACATTACCGGCCTCGTCAAACGCTACAGCCAACCACAGATGATGCATTGCCAGCCGCAGCGCTTCGCCGACGTAACGTATCGTGTAGAAGACGACATCGCTATCGTCACGATGGACCATCCACCGGTCAACGGTCTAGGGCTGAGGCTCCGCCGTGGGCTCGTCGCCGCGTTCGACGCAGCCCAACGCGATGCGCTTGCTCGCGCGATCGTGCTTACCGGCAGTGGACGCGGCTTTTCGGCGGGAGGCGACATTCGCGAATTCGGCACTTCTGCTGCAACGGCTGCGCCAGCGTTGTCGATGCATGTTCATCCGGTGATCGAGGCGAGCGACAAGCCTGTTGTAGCCGCTATCCACGGGTTCGCAATTGGTGGCGGCCTGGAAACCGCGCTGGTGTGCCACTATCGTGTGGTCGCGGACAGTGCGCAGATCGGTCTGCCCGAATGCAAGCTCGGCGTGATCCCTCTTTCCGGCACGCAGCGTTTGCCGCGCGTGCTGGGCCTCGCAAAGTCGATCGATTTCATTCTTGGCGCTCAGATCGTGCGCGCAGGAACGTTCCGCGGCACCGGGTTATTCGACCGGATCGTTGAGGGCGATGAGGAGCACCTGTTGCGCGTTGCGATAGAACTGGCGCGTGAGAAGTTAGGGAGCACGTCATTGCCGTTGATTCGCCGGCTGCCGTTGCCCGATTGCGATTCGGTTTCCGTGGTTGCCGAGGCGCGCTCACGCCTCAGCTGTAGCGAAGCGGTAAAAAGCGAGTGTCTGAATGCCATCGCCGCCGCGGCCGAATCGGCCGATTTCGATGCGGGTATGGCCGCGGCGCGTGCGATCTATGACCGGCTTATTTCGTCCGATGAGGTGTCAAGGCAGCGAGATCGGTTTTTTAAGTCTCGCCACGACGGCCCCGCTGGATAAGCATCGACCGACCCACTATTGCGCCACAAGCTGCTTGCGCAAATCGCCTTTTTTCACCTTTCCCGAAGCCGTACGCGGCAGTTCCGAAACCACGCGAAGGTGTTCCGGCGTCTTTTGCTTCGCCACCCCCGCGGCGACAAAGTGGGTCTGGACTGCGCTCAGATCGAGCGAGGTGTGTTCGTGCAAGACGACGACCGCACAGACTCTTTCGCCATATCGCGCGTCTGGCTGCGCGACGACGGCGACATCGCGCACGGCCGGGTGCGTGGCAAGCACTCGCTCTACTTCGAGCGACGAGATATTTTCTCCCCCGCGAATGACGATGTCTTTCTTGCGATCCGTGATGGTCAGGCAGCCGCTTTCGTCGACGCGGCCGATATCGCCGGTCCGGAACCAGCCATCGAGCGTGAACGCGGCCGCATTGAGTGCCGGATCGGTGTAGCCGACAAACAACTCCGGTCCCTTGATCAGAATCTCACCGTCGCGTCCCGTAGGCAGGTCGCTGTCCAACTCGTCGACGACGCGCACCTGCGAGCCGGGTTGAATGCGGCCGTCCGTGCAGGCCCGGATATCAAAGGGAGAATCGGCCCATCCGACGCTCACTGTCGAATGCTCGGTCAGCCCGTAAGCGCGGGTTCCGGCGAATCCGGCCTGATCGGCGATCGCGACGTGCTCTGGCGTGACTCCCGTGCCGCCCAGGCCGTAAGACACGAGGGACGCCAAACTGCGCCCGTCGCGGCGAGCGGCTTCCAGGAGTCCCTGGAGATGGAACGGTGTGCCGCCAGAAAGGCGCACGCGGTACTCATCGACCAGTCGCGCGGCAAGTGAGGCGTCCCATCGGTCCATAAACACCATCTCGGTGCCGGTTATGAACGGACGCAACAGGAAATTGAAGCCTGCAATATGACCAGCAGGGAAGGGCGTCATATACGGCCCTGGCCCGTCGATGAATGGAATCTGCCACTCTGCGCCTACGGTGCGATGAGAGTGCTGCACCCCTTTCGGGGAGGCTGTCGTTCCGGACGTGTACAGCAGCAGGCAGATGTCTTCCGACGTTGGCAGGTCGACAGGGCGCTGATCATGCGTTGTCGCGGCGAGTCGTTGCAGCGCGTCAAATGTGATGCCGTTCGAGGGTGCCCGATCGCCAACGACGATAACGCGCTCGAGGTCAGGCGTGTTGCCAAGCGCGGCGACACGCTCCAGATAGTCGGTGCCGGACCAGAAGTCGGGCACGCAAAGAAATCGGGCGCGCGATTGTCGAAGGATGAAGCCGACTTCGGCGGGACCGTAGATGTGCACGATTGGCACGAGCACCGCACCGATCTCGAGTGCAGCCAGATACAGCAGCGCAGTTTCACGCCGGGTGGGCAGTTGTATCGCGATCACATCGCCTCGACGCAGGCCGATGGCTCTCAGCGCCCGGCCTATCTCTTTCGCGTCGTGCAGCAGGGACCGGGTGGTGCAAGTGTAGGCACCGCCCTGGGTATGAAAATGCAGCGCAGTGGCGCCGTGCTTTTCGACCGCGTGCGCAATCAGGGCCGCGAGAGGCAGCTCGGTCGACCACGGCGTTGTCATCGGATCGCGCATGTCGGGGTTCATGCCAGCAATGCTCGTAGCAGGCTCACCAGCGCGAGTGGCTGGTCAAGCATCATGTGATGGCCTGCGCGTGGCATCGTGATGGGGCCCTTCGCGCCGGGAATCGCATCCACGATGCGGCGAGCGCGATCGGCGCTGACCACGCTGCTGCACTCGGCGTGAACGTAGCTGACGGGTACTGTGATGCGATTCAGCAGGTCTTCCTCGCCTTCGACCGGCTGGAGAGCGCGCAGCTTCGGGTCGAAGCGCCATACCCAGCCGTCAGCGGTTCGACGAAGCGATGTTTGCGCGAGATGCTCGAGCAGCCACAGCTCGCAATCTTGTTCAGGGATGAGTCGAAACCGACTGACGGCGGTATGCCAGTCCGGATAGGGGCGTGGCGGCGGCCGTCTTTCCACCGCAGGCAAGTTGTCGTCGCGTAGCATGAAATACGAATCGAGCACGATTGCATGCGAGAGACGATCGGGAAAGGTCGCGCACGCCTGAAGCAGACGCGATCCGCCAAAGCTGTGGCCGACCACGACGCACGGGCCAGAGCCGATTGCATCCACGACGGCGACGAGGTCGCGCACGAAAATGTCGGCGCTGTATTCCTGCCTGTAGGCACTGTCGCCCATGCCGCTGAAATCCAGCGCGAAAACGCGAAAGCGATCGGTGAAGAACGGCGCAATGAAGTCCCACCAGTGCGCGTGCCCGAGAAAGCCGTGCGCGAAGACGAGGGGCGGCTTAGCTGTGTCTGCGGCATTCCACGAGACATAGTGCACGGTAACCCCGCTGCCTTCGGTGAAGTGGGATCGACGCGGCTGCGTCATCGCGCCATCGAACCATGAGGGTGCACGGTCATTCATCGTGGATTTTCCATTGCCTGAGGATTGCTTCGCAACGACCTATGCGAGTGGGATGCGCTGTCGATTCGCATCGATCCAGTCCACCATCGGAGTAAGCTGGACACCACGTTCGGAAAGCGCATCGAGATCGACGCGATACCCGACCGCGTTGATCCATTCCTGTGCATTCACCCATCCCGGTAAGAGTCCATTTGCTCTGGCTTCATCCGGTGAGACGTGCGAAACGCTGATCTGTACACCCATTACGTTGGCGAGGCGCTGCGCGACTTCGGCCATCGTGAGCTTTTCGGACGCCAGCGGCACGGTGTGACCGTGCCAGCGTTGCGGATCGGTTAGCGCGCTGGTCGCGAGCGCGCCCACGTCGTCGGCGGCAATCCAGTCGAGTCGTGCGTCGGGTAGTAATGCGGTGAGCAACAGGCCTTCGCGTAGGTGCGGAAACATCGCGGCTGCTTTCGGCTCAGCCAGATTGTCCATCATGAATGCGGGTTGCAAGACCGTCCACGATTCGAAACCCGCCGAGCGAACGGCCTCTTCGACGTCCCATTTGTCCGTCCAGTATTTTCGGTTCCAACGCTTGTCGTTCCAGCCGGGAAACGTCTCGTGATTGCCCGCCTGCGCCACCGAGGTATGAACGAACTGCGCGACGCCCGCGTTACGTGCTGCGTTGATGAGCGCAAAGCCTTGGCGGCGTTCGCTGTCGCTGCGATCAAAATCAGGAAGGAGAACGGAGAAGACGGAACCGACGCCCTCCAGCGCTTTTTCGAGGGACTCGCTGTCGTCCAGATCTCCGTGGAGCGCCTGCGCATTCATTTCGACAAGTGCACGCGCAGCCGGCGAGTC
This sequence comes from Paraburkholderia sp. BR10923, assembly GCF_040948765.1. Lineage (NCBI taxonomy): Bacteria > Pseudomonadati > Pseudomonadota > Betaproteobacteria > Burkholderiales > Burkholderiaceae > Paraburkholderia > Paraburkholderia sp. BR10923. The sequence continues at coordinate 9,695 of NZ_JBFPKO010000006.1, forward strand.
TGGATTTCGCGTGAGGAAACGCACCTTGCGCCCAGCCGCAACGAGATGCCGAGCCGTGGCACCGCCTTGCATGCCAGTGGCGCCGATGACGAGTACCGCGTCGGATGAATCGATCATGACTTGTCCCGTGGTCGAACGATACGCAGGTCAGGCGTGTCATGCCTGGACGGTTCGCGCGCGATGCCGCTGATCCCGGTGACAGTGATTGCAGATGCGCGGCCTCGTGCTCCGAAGCACGCGTTCTGATATTAGCACGATGTTCAATTAATGTGGGAGCGGAGCTTGAGCCGATGCTTCAGAAAGGTAAAGCGTGTGGCGGCGTGAAGACGAACCTCGTCTTCACGCCTGATGCGACGATCAGTGCTGCGGCCGCAGCGTTTGAACGAGGCCGCCTTCATGCGCAACGATCACTTCGCAGCCCGGCTGATAAACGTCGGCGATTTCGTCTCCGCGCAGACGGTTGCCCTGGAAACCGCGCAGATAGCTCGTCTCGTCGAGTCGCAGCACATGTTCGCCATGCGCGTCGCGCACGACGATCTGGCCCGATGCGATCGACGTCAGCGTCCCCACATACGGCAGGCGCGGCTCGAACGGGAAACTTCCGCCGTGCGGCAGAATGCGCGTGTCGAGAGAAAGACGAAAACGGTCCGAATGATTGCTGAGGCCGGAGTGCGGCGTGCGTCGACTCATCAACAGGACGTCGCCCAAGCGGTAGTTCGTGCGGCGCCATGCGTCTTCGGGCACGCTAGCGAGATCGATCGGGATGATCTTGTCGCCGTCTTTCCTGTGCAGACACGGAAGCTTGTGCAATCCTTCCGCTACGGCCAGCCCGCCAACTTGCGCATCGATATCGCTGAGTGGAATCCAGCAGATGATGAAATCGAGCCGGTCGCTGTAGATGGCATCTTCATGAATGAAGTCGAAGCGCGTGCGGCTTTTGTCGATAGCGGGCGGCGACGTGCGGTATTCGGTGAACGGCACCCAGTAAAGCGGTACGCCGAACAGCCGCTGAAAGAACGCACGAATCGCCGGGTCTTCCATCACAGTGCGTGCGGCACGCTGTTCATTCATCGCCTTCACAGGAAAGAAGCTGAAGTTTTCGCGTTCTTTGCCGGTCCATCGCACGTCTCGATCGTTACGGTCCACGAAGCCGTGGCTGTCGAGGTGGTCAACCAGCAGACCGCGCATGCGCTCCAGCGGCTCATGGTCCAGAACGTCGCGGAAAAACAGGTAGCCGTCTTCGTTCCATCGTGCTTGCAGCGCGGCGTGATCGCCGATCAGGTCGTTGGAAACGTTGAATTCGCGCATTGCCGGCACGATATCCACGATTGGTGTGCTCATAAATTGTCTCCTTAGATCGCGGGGCGCACCGATGGCGCCTTACAGCAATCCGCGCTCTTCCGAAGTGCGGGTGGTGGTGTCGATGCCCAGTTCCCGCAGCGTCTCGAGAACGGCCGTGGTAGAGGAGGCGACGGCAGGAAAGCCGACATACGGGAGCGCCTGAATGAGTACACCTTCGAGTTCGCGTGCGCTCAGACCGTTGCGCACGGCAATGCGGACGTGGTTCTTCAGTTCGAGTGTCTGCCGGTTGGCGATGAGGATGCCCAGCGTGACGAGGCTGCGCTGCTTGCGCTCGAGTTTGTCGTCGCCCCAAACATCCGCGAACGCGTAGTTGACGGCAAGGCGCGAAATGTCGGATCCGAAGCCGGTGGACTCGCTCGCGGCGCGCAAGCCGGCTGCCTTGTCTTCCCCCATGATTTCGCCGAATACCTTTAAACCGTAGGCAAGCTTTTCTTCGAGGTTCTTCATTTCTGTCTCCTGTTTAACCGCGACGGCGCGGCTATTGGCAGCGGATGCGATTCCGCGTTCCCCGCCGTTCTGGTGGCCGGCGATAGCAACGATGATGCGTGCTAAGATCGCGGCGAAAGAGGATCAAAATCTGCATATTGGGGGATCGAAATTCGCAAGCCCGCCGCTCCGACTGAACCGGTAAAAGACGTTGCCGCGCTCGTGCTGCCAGGCAGCTATCTATCGAGCGTCGGCGCGCTCGTAGACGGATTCGCGCTGATCGCACGACACATATTCGGGCAGTTCGCTCCTCCCTACCGGCACACGATGAAGACGCAGGTGCGTCTTCTCGGCGCCAACGGAAACGGCCTGGAGTTCGCCGGCGGGCGAAGGATGGAGAGTGACGGGAACCTGCTCGGCGACACCGAGTACCGCATCGTCTATGTCCCGGCTTTTGCGGTCGCCAGTGAAGAGGCGCTCGTTACGCTCCTCGATCACGCGGAGCCCGTGACGGACTGGTTGCGCTGGCAGCGTGCGCGGGGAGCCGTATTGGCAGCGAGCGGCACGGCAGGGGCGCTGCTCGCGCAGGCGGGCTTGCTCGACGGTGGCCCGGCAGCGGTCCCGCGAGTGCTCAGAAGCCTGTTCCGGTCGCGCTTTCCAAAGGTGCGCGTGGACCCGGGTTCCACGATCGCCGAGCATGACGGCGTGCACACTTGCAGCGTGCCGGCAAGCGAGTGGCAACTCGTGGCCCGTCTGGTCGATCGTGCGATATCGCCGCACACCGCTCAATGGCTCGCATCGACGACCGGCACCGACGGCGAGCGCGAGGAAGGCCGCCTGACGAGCGACGATCCGCTCGTGAGCAGCGCGCAATTCTGGCTCGCGCAGCGTTTCGCTCAGGACTTCAAGATCAGCGAGCTGGCGGACCTCCTCGCCGTCAGTCATGCCACGTTGCTGCGGCGCTTTACACGTAGCCTGGGCGTGACGCCGCGTGCCTATGCGAGTTCACTGCGCATCGAGTCTGCCAAGAGGATGCTGCGCAACACGCAGATCTCCATCGAGCAGATCGCCGTCATGGTGGGCTATTCGGACGTGCGCGCATTTCGCAACATCTTTCGCAAGCACGTTTCGACGAGTCCTTCCGCGTATCGGCGGCGCGGCACCGACCGCGAGTGAAGGCGGCCGGCGCTCAGGCCGAATATCTGTCGAGTTCCGCTTTGCCGAAATCGGTTGTCCGAAAGCGTTCGAGCAGGTAGTCCACGAAAACCCTGACTTTCGCGGGCAGATACTGGCGGTGGGGATAGTGCACGTAAATGCGTGGTCCCGCACCCTCCGCCTCGTCTCCGCGCACCCTGTAGTCGGGAAGCACGATCTTGAGCGCTCCGGAGTGCAGATACGGCAGCACCACAGGCACCGAGGACGGCGTGATGCCGGCGCCGCTGAGAGCGGCGATCAGGCTTGTATCCGGCTGACCCGCGACGGTGAGACGGCCGCGGGGATGATGGATGAACGCCTTTTCCCCGCGATTGGCTCGTTTTCGCGTACCGCCGGGCAAGCGTTCGAGATGAAGCGCCGCGAGCCCAAAAGGCATCCGGATGCCGATGAAGTCATGTTCGGCCAGTTGATCCGGCGATTGCGGCACCCCCTTGCGTTCGAGGTAGTCCTGACTCGCGACCAATACGATTGGGTAGTCACACAGCGGACGGGAGACATGGTTGGTTCCTCGTCCGCGCGCATGCTGAATGCTCACGTCGACACCGTCATTGACCAGACTTGGCGCAACCTCGTCATAGCTGATGTCGATTTCGACGAGCGGGTAGCGTTGCAGAAACTCCGCGATCACCGGAGTGAGGCAATGCCTCCCGAACGTGGGCGTCACCGAAACCTTGATCACCCCCTCCGGATGCTCAGGGCTGCGCCGCACATCCGCGACGGCTTCGTCGAGTTGACTCAACAACGGCGCCACGCGTTGAAAGAACTGCCGCCCTTCGCTCGTCAGACTGAGCTTGCGGGTGGTCCGGTTGAAGAGGCGCACGCCCAGTTCACGCTCCAGAGCGGCAATGCTCTTGCTGACGGCAGGCGGTGTGACCTGGAGCCGGGTGGCCGCTGCGATGAAGCTGCCGCAACGGACGGCCTGAACGAAAGGCTGCAGGTTTCGGATTTCGGGCATCGTCAATTAATGAAAGAAAGTCACTCTAGATGTTCCGTTCGGTAAGCAGTGTAAAGCATGGGCCATCGCTAGAATCGAATTTATCAGAGCCGGCTCGCGTCGCGCGCCAGCCGGCCAGGAGAACATTCAGGAGACGACACGACCGACCGCGACGACGCGCCCGGCGTCTGTTCCTGCACGCCTCTTCTGCCTCCAGAAGTCAAACGCTCAATGGAACAGCACATGTCACTTTCCCCCGCGCACCAACACCCGCTCGACGTCCCCGGCCGACTCTTTATCGGCGGCGCATTTGTCGAAGGTGATGGCGACGCCATCGAGCACGTCAACCCTTCGACGGGTCGTCCTCAGGCCGTTGTGCGCCTGGCTAGCGCGAGCGACATCGACCGCGCCGTCAAGGCGGCCAAGGCGGCCCAACGCGTATGGACGGAGATGGGGCCGCGCGCGAGGACACGATGCTTCAGGCGCCTCGGCGAGCTGCTCGAAGCGAACCAGCAGCAGTTGGCATTTCTCGGTGCCAGGGAGTCCGGCATTCCAGTGGGACTGCCGCTGATGGACATGGCGCTGGGTTGGGTCGATCACTACATGGGCTGGATCGACAAGATCGAGGGTTCGTATGGCGAGTCTTATCCGGCGCCAGGCTTCAATTACACCCGGCGAGAGCCTTATGGTGTGGTGGGCGTCATCATTCCCTGGAACGGTCCGCTGATGGCGACCTGCATGATGGCGCTGCCGGCAATCGCGGCCGGCAATGGCGTCGTTCTGAAGCCGCCAGCGCTTGCGCCTTTCGTCGCGCTGCGAATTGCTGAACTCGCTCATCAGGCCGGCTTGCCAGCGGGCCTGTTCAATGTGGTGCCCGGCGAGGCCGAGGCTGGCGAGGCGCTCGTGGCTCACCCCGACGTCGCCAAGGTCACGTTCACGGGCGGCGAAGGCGTCGCACGGCGTGTGATGGCGACAGCGGCGGCATGTCTGAAGCCGGTCGCGTTGGAACTGGGCGGCAAGTCCGCCAATCTCGTCTTCGAAGACGCCGATCTCGACGCCGCAGTGATGCAGGCGGTATATGGCGCATTGGGGCTGAGCGGGCAGGGTTGCGTGAACCCGACCCGTTTGCTCGTGCACCGATCCCGCTACGACGAAATGGTGGCGCGCGCCGCGGCGGTGGCTGCCAGCATGAAGATAGGTGATCCCTTCGATTCCGGCACTATCGCCGGACCGGTGATATGCCAGTCGGCTTGCGATCGTATCCTCGGCATCATTGCGCAAGCGCGACGCGACGCCAAGCTGGTTGCGGGCGGCGAGCGATTGGGCGGCGAACTGGCCGACGGCTTCTTCATCCAGCCGACCGTGTTTGCCGATGTGCAGCCCGGAAGTGCGCTGGAACAGAACGAGGTGTTCGGTCCCGTGTTGTCGATCACTCCCTTTGCCGATGACGCAGAGGCGCTGGCGATCGCCAACGGTACGCGTTACGGGCTCGGTGCCTATCTGCACACCAATGATCTCGACCGGGCGCACGCATTCGCCGAGCGCCTCGACGCGGGCTACGTGAACATCAACGGCTTCGCCTCGATGGCACCAGGTGCGCCGTTCGGCGGATACCGTCAAAGCGGCTTCGGCAGGGTGGGTGGCTGGGCCGGTATGGAGGAGTATCTGCAGCTCAAGAACGTCTTCGTTGCGCGCAGAGAAGGCAAGCGATGAGCGAAAGCGTTTTCGACTATATCGTGATCGGCGGCGGTTCGGCTGGGTGCGTCATTGCGGCGAGATTGAGCGAAAATCCTTCGACACGCGTGTTGCTGCTGGAGGCAGGAAGTGAGGGAAAGGGATTTCTCTTCGACATGCCAGCCGGCAGTTTCGCGCTGATGGGCAATCCCAAGGCGGACTGGATTTATCCGACCGCGCCCGATCTCTCCGCCGGTGCGCGCGTGACGACATGGGCAGCGGGAAAGGCGCTAGGTGGAAGCAGCAGCATCAATGGGATGGTTTATATCCGTGGCCAGCGTGGAGATTACGACGCGTGGCGGGACAGCGGGTGCCCGGGCTGGGGATTCGACGATCTGCTTCCGTATTTCCGCAAGTCCGAGAATTTCACCGGTCCCGCGTCCCCGGCGCATGGCTCTGATGGTCCGCTGAGCGTCTCGCCGCCGCGCGTACTGCATCCATTGGCTCACACCTTTCTCGAGGCTGCGGGGCATTGCGGCATGCCAGCGCGTGCGGAGTATTGCGCAGGCGACGTGCATGGATCATTTATCGTCTATGGCACGACCCGGAAGGGCAAACGCTGCAGCGCTCGCAAGGCCTACCTCGAACCTGCGCTAGATCGGCCCAATCTCACTGTCACGACTGGCGCGGTCGTAGACCACGTGCTCTTCCAAGAACGGAGGGCGATTGGTGTGAAGGTGATTGTCGCAGGAGAGAGGCGCACTTTTACCGCTCGCCGCGAAGTTGTGCTGAGTGCGGGAACGATCGCTTCGCCCGGCGTGTTGTTGCGATCCGGCATCGGCGCTGGTGCTGATCTGTCCGCGATGGGTGTTGAAATCGTCGCCGATCTGCCCGGCGTCGGCCGTAATGTGCAGGAACATTGCGGGGTTTCCCAGAGCCGACTGACCGACGTGCCGACGTACAACACAATGGTGGGTCCTCTGCGTCTCGCGGGACATCTGCTGAAGTATGCAACGGTAAAGAGAGGGATTCTGACCTCGATAGCCGTCCACGCGATGGCCTACGCGCGCAGCGCACCCGAACTGACCGAGCCGGACATTGCGATGAGCTTCTTGCCGCTGGCGATAGCTTTCGTCGGCGGACATCCCGCGCTCGCGAAGCAGGCAGGCGTGACGATCGGCTCGCAGGTGCTGAGACCCCACGGCCGCGGACGGATCCGCCTGAAGGATCTCGATCCGTACTCGAAGCCGGTCATCGAGCATGCGTTGCTTGGTGATCCACGCGATCTTGCGTTGACCATCAAGGGCAGCCGTCTTGTGAGCGAGGTGTTCGCCGCAACCCCGCTGGCGAGACACGTGATCGGCGATCATGAACCTGCGTCGTTGCCTGAAAGCGATAGTGCGTGGGAGACGTACGTGCGCCAACGCGTGGGCATCGGCTACCACCCTGTAGGCAGTTGCCGGATGGGAGCCGACGACATGGCCGTAGTCGACACCCGGTTGCGTGTTCGCGGTGTCGAGCGGCTACGCGTGGTCGACGCTTCCGTCATGCCGAACATCATTTCGGGCAACACGAACGCCGCGACGATCGCCGTGGCCGAGAAGGCGGCGGAGATGATTATCGCGGGTTGACCTCTGCGACGATTTGCCTGATCTGGAGCGCGCGAATGAGCATTTGCAAAGTTGTGTTAGTACACGGCGGTCATTTTGCAGCGGATTGCTGGACTGCGGTTGTAGCTATGACGTCGGAGATCAGGATGGTGTTATTGAATAGCCGGGACGCTGAAGACATCGTCCAGACATCTACCATTACGGCTTTACGCGGCAGTTCCGTTCAGCAGCGCGTTTCGTTCGTCGCGGGAAAGCGTGAAAAGGCACAGCATTTCGGCGAGTCGCTGGGTCTGCTGCTTCATGCTATCGGCTGCGGCCGTGTGCTGCTGAACGAGCGTTGAGTTCACCTGCGTCATGCGGTCCAATTGTTCTACCGCAACGCTGACCTGACTGACTCCGGCCGACTGCTCTCGCGATGCCTCCGCGATCTGGCTGACCAGATTGGTTACGCCTCGAACTTGCGCGACGATGTCGGCAATCGTCTTGCCTGCCGAATCGACCAGCTTCGATCCTCCTTCGACCGTTTCGACGCTTTGCGTGATCAACGCCTTGATTTCCTTTGCGGCCTGCGCGCTGCGTTGAGCGAGATTCCGGACCTCGCCCGCTACCACGGCGAACCCACGTCCGTCTTCGCCGGCTCTCGCGGCTTCGACCGCGGCGTTCAGGGCCAGAATGTTGGTCTGGAAAGCAATGGCATCGATGACGGAGATGATGTCCGAAATCTTGCTGCTCGACTGCGTGATTCTCTCCATCGTCGAGATGACCTGATCTACTACTCGTCCCCCATCTTCGGCCGCCTGGCTCGCGCGGGCGGCCAGACTACTCGCCTGTCTGGCTGCGTCGGCATTGTGACCCACCGTCGAGTTGATCTGCTCCATTGAAGCAGCCGTCTCTTCCAGACTGCTGGCCTGCGTTTCCGTTCGTCCGGAAAGCTCGAACGTGCCCGCGGCAATATCGTTCGTTGCCTGTTGCATGGTCTTTACGCCATTACGGACGTCGAGCACGGTGGCACGCATGTTGATACTGACCTGATTCAGCGTTCGGAGCACATCACCGATTTCATCGCTTCGAACGCTGTGGCACGTGGCGCTCAGATCGCCCGCGGCAATCTTCATCGCAGTTCGCGCGGCTTCCTGCAACGGGGCGGCGATGACGCGAGACAGGAACACGCCCGCAGCGGAGGTCAGCAGAATCAAGGCGACGAGTTCGCTCCAGAAAGAGAACGAGGAAAGCCCCTCGGCGCAGCTCGCCAGTCCGAGTATGTCCACCAGGGCGAGCACGCCGAGGACACCCCAGATGTAGCGCTTCAGACCAACCGAGCGAATCCGACCGGCGGCCTTGCCAAAAATGCCGCGGCGCACGATGCGCCCTTGCTCCCATCCGAGCTTTCCGTCATTGTCAGAGCGAAAACGTCGATACAGTGCTTCGGTCTGCTCGATCTCACCATGAACCGGCTTGCTGAGAACCATCAGGGAGCCGATGTATCGTCCGTGCGAAACGAGTGGCGCCATGTTCAAACGGCACCACACGAGGGTGCCACGCTTGCAGGCGAGCTTGATCAGTCCGCTCCAGGGCTTGCCCTGCCTAACAGCCGCTCCGAGGTCGGCCAGTACCGGTTGAGGAACGTCGCGTATGCGGTCCGCTCCCTGCGTAGCCTGGAGTTCCTGCAGCGAAAAGCCCGTGACGCGTTGATAAACCGGGTTCGTATAGACCACCTGAGATTGCACGCCTACGCAGCAGACCATCAGCTCATGGTCCTGTAGCTCGTAATCGCGATTCGTATTGTCCTGTTGCCCCATATCTGTCCAAGCTCACCTGAGCTGCCTTTGATTATTATTCGTATTGTGGAACGACATTCGAAAATGTATGTGGATCGATGCTTGACGTCAAGCTGGGGAGCACCCGATATGTCGTGGGGGCCCGCGTTCACCAAGCCGCGTTCAACAATTTGACCAGGGTTCGTCCGCAGTGCCCCGCAACGGGACAAAGGCGATATGCTGGCGGCACCCGATATCAAAGTCATATCAGCTCATGGAATTGCGGCATCTCAGACATTTCGTTGCGGTTGCGGAGACCCAGCACTTTGGCCGTGCGGCTGCGCGACTGGGCATGGCGCAGCCGCCGCTCAGCCAGTCGATCATGCGGCTGGAGGAGCAGCTTGGTATCAAACTGCTCGAACGCACACCGCGAGGCGTTTCGCTCACGCCCGCCGGAGCCGCGTTGCTCGCGGAAGCGAAGCCACTGATCGCGCAAGCCGAGCTGGCCGAGCGGCGCGTGCGGCAAGCCGCCGACGAACTGGCGAGTTTGAGCGTCGCGTTCGTGCCGATGTGCGCGGTTCGAATCATGCCGCTAGCCATTCAGGGGCTCCGCAAGCAATGGCCCGGTGTCGACGTCCGGTTGATCGAGCGCGGCAGTGCTTTGACCGTCGCCAGCGTGAAAAACGGCAGCATTGACCTGGGCGTGGTGGTCACCAGCGCCGCGGACGTCTCGGGTTTGGAAAGCGTGGTCATCGAGCGCCTGCGTGTGGTCGCCGCGGTTCCGGCGAAGTGGCCGGTGGCGACGCAGCGTTCGATTCGCATCGCGGATCTCGCGCGATATCCGCTCATCATGTTCCCTCAGCAGATGTCGCAGCCGCTCTTCGCCGCGTTCGAGGCAGCGCGCCGCGAGGCGGGGCTGTCGCCGCGCGTAACCCAGCAAGCGCGCCATCCTTATACGATGCTCAATCTCGTGGCTCACGAACTGGGTGTCGGCCTGATGCTGGACTCGGCGCGGTACTTGCCCGTGGAGGGGGTCGCCTACATCGACATCGAGGATGTTCCAGCTTCGGGCGAAACCGAAGTGTCGCTGGTGTGGGCGGATAGGCCTCACAAGCCCTACCATCGTTCGATGCTCGACATCATGCGTGAAATCGCGTCGTCGACTGCTACGTGATACCCACAGTAGCTGCTCCTTCCGTCATGCGGATCCTCGTTTATCTTGACACCTTCAAACGGGGCGTTTATTTTTCCGAATGACGTTCAGAAAATAACTTTGCTCGCGACGCGAGCCAAAAGGAGGAGCAGTGAGCACGAATGTGGCGAGTCTATTCAATCTCGATCAGAAAGTAGCGGTGGTGACAGGGGCAGGTTCGGGCATCGGACGTGAGACGGCCCTGCTGCTTGCGTCGGCCGGCGCGGCAGTGGTCGCGGCGGATCTGAACGAGGAAGCGGCGCAGCAGACGGTCAAACAAATCGAAAGCGCGTCAGGCAAGGCTATCGCGGTCAAAGTGGACATCGGCAATGAAGCGTCGATTCTCGCGATGTACGAAACCGTGCAGGCGAAGCTCGGGCGCCTCGATATTCTCGTCAACAACGCGGGTATCTATCCGAAGACGCAATTCGTCGAGACGTCGGCCGAGAAGTGGGACAAGGTGCTAGGCGTCAACCTGCGCGGCACCTTCCTGTGCATGCGCGAAGCGATCAAGCGGATGCAGGGTGCCAAAAACGGCGGTTCGATCATCAATATTTCGTCGGTGGCTTCGCTGCAGCCGGTGATTTTCGACAACGGCGACTACGGCGCATCGAAGGCGGGTGTCAACAACCTCACCAAGGTCGCAGCTCTCGAATTCGCACCACATGGAATTCGCGTGAACGCAGTGCTGCCCGGCGGCGTGGCAACGGAGGGCGCGGCCGCATCGACGAAGGTTCATCAGGCCCACGGGCCCATTACGCAGCCTGGCCGCATGCCGCTGGGCCGCATCGGTGTCGCCTCCGATATCGCGAGGGCTGTGCTGTTCTTCGCGTCGCCGGCATCGGACTATGTCACCGGACAGCTTCTCGCTGTCGACGGCGGCTTCCAGGTCTCCTGATTGCCCGTCCGCGTCTCATTGCCGACCCCGTTGCACACATGACCATGTGTGCAACGGCCGCTCGCGCATGCGATCCGGTCTATCCCTTCACGGCTAGTGAAAACACCGACGCCATTAATTGAACGACTTGTTGCATAACAGTTTTCCGTGACCTAGGATGTCTATCTAGAGGCGCCATGCAAGCGCCCGCCAGGCATAAGTCTGATCGGAGACATGCGATGTACTTTCTCGACAGCGATTTACGAGGTCCACTTGCGGACTACACGTTCGACTATCGTCGTCAGCGCGCTGAAAACGGCGCTCCCTCGTCGAACGAATCGGCTCGCGCAAGACAGCCGAATTGGGTGACGCGCGCGCTGGAAGCAATGGCGCCTGGTACTCTCGGCAAACCGCGCATGGGGGGCCGGACACGATGAAAACGCTGACTCGCGAGAGCGCACGAGAAGCGCGCAGAGTATGGCTGCCGCTCATTCTTCTGTCGATTTCGGCAGCAGCGGTCTGGCTGCTGCAACGTGACCTGCACATGGAAGAACTAGGTCGGTCCGCGCTGTTCGGCGTCGTGATGACGTTTGCCGTGCTTGGCTTGACGGCATTTGCGGGCATCATCGGATGTGCGATCGCGAGCCGTGCGCGAGCGCAGGAAACTGATTTGTCGACAGGCGAAGGCTATTGCTTCGTTGGCGCCGTGATTGGCGCGGTCGTCTTTTTTGTCGCCATGACCATCTAACGGTAAAAACGATGAATGAAGACTTGAACGCACGCGTGGAAGCGCTGTTGGACAAGCAGGACATACTCGAATGCGTGCACCGGTATTGTCGCGGGGTCGACCGCATGGACCGTGAGTTGACGCTGTCGGCATACCATCCGGGCGCCATCGATGATCACGGCGCATTCGTTGGAAATGCAGAGGAATTCGTCGACTGGGCTTTTGGATACCATACCGAGCATCAGTTGTCGCACCACCATATGGTGTTCAATCACAGCGTCGAATTGCAGGGCAATGAGGCACACGCGGAAACGTACTGGCTTTTCTTCGGAGAAAATCGCGTCAAGCCGGACACGCTGGCGGTGGGGCGCTATATCGACCGCTTCGAGAAGCGTGATGGTGTGTGGGCGATCGCGGCTCGTGTCTGCATCTCTGAAGCTATCAACGAACTCACGCCTGCAGAAGTACCTGCGGCATGGCGTGAAATCCTGATGAGCAACGGCGTTAGTTCAAGAAATCGTGAAGACGTTTCTTATGAACGGCCTCTAACGACGCGTCAACCCGCCGAGGTCTGAAACCGTACGCAAGCCTGTCACGACGCTTGCCGCGGATACGCCAATCGATTTGTCCAAAAAGCCAACGTCGGCTGGAAGCCGACGTTGGCTTTTAGCTATTGGGTAATGGAGTATTCGCACCGTGACCGACAATCGAGAGAAACTCGCGGCGCGTGGAAGGATCGTCGCGGAATGCGCCCAGCATTCGACTCGTCACCAGCGACGCGCCCGGCTTATGCACGCCCCGCGTGCTCATGCACTGATGTGCGGCTTCGAGAATGACGGCGACCCCCTTGGGTTGCAGCACGGTGTTCAACGCGTCGGCGATCTGAACGGTCATCTTCTCCTGGATCTGCAGACGCTTGGCATAGACATCTACGAGGCGCGCGAGTTTGGAAATGCCGACCACGCGATGCTCGGGCAAGTAGGCAACGTGCGCGCGTCCGATGATGGGTACCATATGATGTTCGCAGTAGCTTTCGAAGCGAATGTCCTTTAGCACCACCATCTCGTCATAGCCATCCACCTCGGAAAACGTGGTTGCCAGGATCTGCATTGGATCGGATTCGTAGCCCGAGAAGAACTCGCGGTATGCGCGCGCGACGCGTGCGGGTGTTTGAATGAGGCCTTCCCTTTCGGGGTTGTCGCCTGCCCATCGGATGAGCGTACGCACGGCTTCTTCCGCTTGATCCAGGGTCGGGAGAACCGACGCTTCCTCAGCGCTAATCTCGTTGTCTCGCTTGTTCATCAATTCTCCTGATCGTTCATGCCTCGTGCAATCACATGCGTGTCCGCGAGTGCAGCACATGAGCATCGGCAATGGAGAAGTGTATATAATTGCACGATGTTCGTAAATATAAACGAGTGACGCATTTCACACGCGACGCTCGACCGCTGCACGTTGACGAATCAGGATGCACTTACACAGGAATCAGCAGATGAAAACGCGCATTACAGAGTTGCTTGGGATTCGATACCCGATTGTTCAAGGGGGCATGATGTGGGTGGGCCGCGCGGAATTGGCCGCTGCTGTCTCGAACGCCGGTGCGCTCGGAACCATCACCGCTCTCACTCAGCCCACACCGGAGGCATTGCGCAACGAGATAGCTCGCGTTCGCTCGATGACGGATCAGCCATTCGCCGTGAACCTGACAATCCTGCCGACGATCAAACCGGTGCCGTACGACGAGTACGTGCAAGCGGTCGTGGAGAGCGGTGTGCAGATCGTCGAGACGGCGGGACGCAATCCCGAGTCATATATGCCGTCATTCAAGGCTGCGGGGATCAAGGTGATCCACAAGTGCACGTCGGTGCGTCACGCGCTGAAAGCCGAGGCGTTGGGGTGCGACGCCGTGAGCGTGGACGGATTCGAATGCGCCGGCCATCCCGGTGAGGACGACGTGCCGAATCTGGTCCTGTTGCCGGCCGCGGCCGCGAAGCTGCGCATCCCGATGATTGCCTCGGGTGGCATCGCCGATGCGCGCGGCATGGTCGCCGCACTCGCGCTCGGCGCGCATGGGATCAACATGGGAACGCGTTTCATGGCAACGCGGGAGGCGCCTATTCACGAGAACGTCAAGCGCAAGCTCGTAGAGCATGATGAGCGCAATACGGCATTGATCTTCCGCACGCTGAAGAACACGTCGCGTATCTTCAGGAATTCGGTAGCGGAGCGAGTGCTGGAACTGGAGCATAAAGAGGGTGCGACGTTTGCGGATCTCAAGCCGCTCGTCAGCGGGGAGCGCGGCAAGCGTATGTACGAGACGGGCGATACGGAAGATGGAACGTTCCCGGCCGGTCTGGCAATCGGGCTTATCGAAGATATTCCCACTTGTGCGGAACTCGTGAATCGGATGGTGGCTGAGGCGCGCGCACTCATTCATGACCGGCTGACCGCGCTCGTAGCAGAGAGCTGAAGTCGAAAGAAGACGGCAATCGAATGCGGCTGTCCGAGCTTGGGATTCCACGGGCGTGGACAGCCGATACGGGCATTACGAGCGCAAGCACGCGTGCGAGATCAGATGACGGTGTTCGTCGAGCCGTTCGAGATGAGCCAGCAGCGACCGGGAAGCGGCTGACCACAGTCTTTCGGGAACATCGGTGTAAGCAAGCCGCAGCCAATCGTCAATCGAACCGCTCGGCAGCGCCTTGACCGCGTCGGCGATCTTGGCTTCCCGGGCGAACCGGTGTGCCTTGAGGCGCGCGATCTGGTCACGCGCCCGGTCGAGCACGTACCCGTGTGCGGGGAGAATAAATTCGATCTCACGTTCGGTACAGATCGCGTCGAGTCGGTCTAGTGACGCAAGGTACGCCGTCATATTGCCGTCCGGAGGATCGATGATGGTCGTGCTGCCATTCAGAATGTGATCGCCGCTGAATAGCAGTCCGTCCTCCAGAAGGACCAGGCACACGTGGTTGCTTGCGTGCCCCGGCGTCGAGACCACGAGCAATCGATGCGTCTCTCCGTCATGCGCAAGCGTGAGCACCTCGCCGTCGAGCAATTCACGGTCGGGGGCGAAGTGATTGCTTGCCTTGGCGGCAGGTTCGGACGGCACGCCGAGGATGGGTGGCTTGTGCGGGCACATGGACTGCAGCGGCCTCGCTCCGGGCGCATGGTCCACGTGGGAGTGCGTGCAGACGATCATGCGAATGTCGCCGCCCGTTGCCGAGAAGATGCGTTGAAGGTGCGCCAGGTCGCCTGGTCCCGGATCGACGACGATGAAGCCAGTCGCCGCCGTGCCGACGATGTAGCTATTCGTGCCTGGACCGGTCATCAATCCGCCGTTCGTCGCGGTCAATCGCATCACGTTTCGCAGGAGTGGGATCGCTTCTGTGGATCGCCAATCGAGACAGTGGAGCACCTGGCCATCGGGGCACACGAGGCGCAGTTCGCCGTATGGGGTATCGCCTTCCATGCACCGCATGACACTGCCTGCTTTCATCCCACCACGCGGACAACTGCTCCAGAGTGACTTTTCCGCCCTACACGCGGCGAGCAGTGCATCAACCGAGTCGAACGAGCGAAGGCGCTCGAGCGTGCGCACCGTTGGGAAGATCATCGCGAAGTTGCCAGCGGCATGGCGTGCCAGCGCCTCGTCGGGACGGACCCACAAAGGTTCGAACTGCTCGGCGCCGTCCGCGACCGCGGTTTGATCGACCGGCATGCGCGCCACGAAAAACTGGACGTCAAAGCGCCGCGGCAGATCACGGTCGGTGATCCAATGAGCAAACGGATAAACGCAATCCGCAGCGAGCGTGAGCCCATGCTGCGAGCAATGGTCCTCGATCGCTGTTGCCCGCTCGAGCTTCGCAATATCGTGGTCGTCGACGAGCACACCGTCGTGTCGCCATGCCAGCAGCACGCCGAGTTCTTCGAATGTTTCCCGAATGGCAGCCACGGCCTGAACCGCCTGCGTATCGTCTTGCGTGGCGCGCCGTCGTGCGCTGCCGGCGATTCGTGCATCGGAGGAGTCGATCGCTCCGCCGGGAAAGACGAACGCGCCCGGCGCGAAGCTCGCCTGCGCCGACCGTCGTGTCATCAGCACTTCGATGGTTGGCGAACCTTCGTACAGCGCGTCGCGGACCAGGAGCATCGTCGCAGCGGGGCGTGGCGCCACCGGCTGTCGTTGTGCGTGAAGCAGTTGTTCGGGACGTACCACGTCTCTCCTTCTGGTTGAACGAATAACGCTGCGGAAAGCTTTAAATGCGCTCGAAGATGGCCGCGATGCCCTGGCCCCCGCCGATGCACATCGTCACGAGCGCATAGCGGCCGCCGCAACGATGCAACTCGTGAATGGCTTTGACCGCAATGACGGCGCCGGTCGCGCCAATCGGATGACCGAGCGAAATACCCGATCCGTTCGGGTTGACCTTCGCGCTGTCGAATTCCAGTTGCTTCGCCACCGCGCAAGCTTGCGCGGCGAAAGCCTCGTTCGCTTCGATCACATCGAGGTCGGCGACGGTCAAACCCGCGCGCTGCAGCGCCTTCCGTGTGGCAGGCACCGGACCAATGCCCATGAATTGCGGGTCGACGCCCGCGTGAGCCCAGGAGACCAGTCGCGCAAGAGGACGAAGGCCACGTTGTTCGGCGGTGCGGCGGGCCATCAGCAGGACAGCTGCGGCGCCGTCATTGAGACCGGACGCATTGCCGGGCGTGACCGTACCGTCTTTCTGGAACGCCGGGCGCAATTTGGCGAGATCGGCGAGGGTCGTGCCCGACCGCACATGCTCATCGGTATCGAAAGCGATTTCGCCTTTTTTCGTACGCAAGGCGACCGGCACGATCTGCTCGCGGAAGTTGCCGTCGTGAATGGCTTGCGCAGCGCGCCGGTGCGATTCGACGGCGAGCGAGTCCTGGTCGTCGCGCGTGATGCCGTACTTCTTCGCGACGTTCTCTGCGGTTACGCCCATATGGCAAGCGCTGAAGGGATCAGTCAACGCGCCGACCATCATGTCGATCAGACGGATGTCGCCCATGCGCGAACCCCAACGCGCGCCGGTCGCCACGTAGGCTGCGCGCGACATGCTTTCCGCACCTGCGCCGATCGCAATTTCGGTGTCGCCGTGCGCGATGGCCTGGGCGGCGGAGATGATTGCCTGGAGGCCGGAGCCGCACAGCCTGTTGAGCGTCAGCGCCGGTGCTTCGGCGCTGACGCCTCCTTCCATCGCGGCGACGCGCGCGAGATACATGTCGCGAGGCTCTGTATGGATCACGTTGCCGAACACCACATGACCCACATCTTCACCCGGCAGATTCGTACGCTCGAGCAGCGCGCGAACGACGGTTGCGCCGAGCGTCGTGGGCGGAACGCTCGATAGCGCGCCACCGAAATCTCCAATAGCGGTGCGAACGGCAGCGGTGACGACGACCTCATCCGACATGATGGCTCCTTGGTCCCGAGAATCGGTTACGATCCGGTTCGTGTTTAACAATATGAATGATGTTCGAAAAGTAGCGCATTTTCGCTTTCATGTCCATGCAATTGTGCAGTGCGCAAGGGTGAGATCGTGCCGAGCATTTCGTGCTTCATTCGCGCCGGATCGCGGGTTGGATATCCGGCTTCCTTGTGGGTGACAACGGATAGACGCGGGTTCGATTTCGCGCTATGCTGGTTCAACATGATGATCGACGTTCAATTATTGGTTTGTCTTGATCCGCGAGATTTGCGTGTATCGGATGGCGATGCGAGCGCGCGCGGGACATGACTTGCCAGATAACAACAGGACGATTCAGATGGATGCAGGTACGGCTTCGCACGATGCCCTGATGGATGTGCCGTTTCGCCCGATCCGCCTCGGCGGCATGGACGCGATCGTCGAGCGAAGGCCCGATGGAAGCGTGGTGTATGAACTGAAGGAACCACTCGAACCGTATCCCGTCCGCTTGACGGAGCGGCTCGAACACTGGGCGAGTGTCACACCCGAGCGTGCGCTGCTCGCGCGGCGCACGCCCGACGGCAAGTCATGGGAGTCCCTGACCTATCGGCAGGCGTTCGACGGCGCGCGTGCGCTGGGGCAGGCGTTGCTCGACCGAGGCTTGTCGCCGTCCCGTCCGTTGATGATTCTTTCGGATCGGAGCTTCGAACACGCGCTGTTCGCGCTCGCCGCATTGCACGTCGGGGTTCCCTATATTCCGGTGACGCCCGCATATTCGCTCTTGTCGCAGGACTTTTCGAAGCTCAGGCAACTCGCTGCCGTATGCACGCCCGGTCTCGTCTTAGCTGATGACGGCGCGCAATATGGCCGTGCGTTGCGCGAGGTGTTTGGCGACGTGGAATGTGTCGTCGTCGGTCCGTTGCCGGAGGGGCGTGCCGGTTCGCGTGTCGCCGACTGGCTGAAGACGCCGGTTACGGCCGACGTCGAAAAGGCGTTCAACGCGGTCGGCCCCGATACGGTGGGCAAGATCATGTTTACTTCGGGAACGACGGGCGCACCGAAAGGCGTCATCTACCCGCAGCGTATGCTGTGTAGCAATCGACAGCAAGTCGCCCAGGTGTTCGCGTTTCTTCAGGATGGGCCACCGGATCTCGTCGACTGGCTGCCGTGGCATCACACCTTTGGCGGCACGCACAACTTCGGCATGGTGCTGTATGGCGGGGGTACGTACTACCTGGACCCAGGCAAGCCAACGCCGGAGGAAATTGGTCCGACGGTGCAGGCGTTGCGCGAAATCGCACCGGTCATCTACCTCAATACGCCTCAAGGGCTGGCCTCGCTGATTCCGCATCTGAAGGCGGACGAGGCGCTGCGCAAAAAATTCTTCAGCAAGCTCGCGCTCATCTACTACGGCGGCGCTAGCCTGCCGAAGCACATCTGGGCGCAACTCGACGAGCTCGCGGTGCGAACCATCGGCCAGCGTGTTCTTATCATGTCGGGCATCGGCGGCACGGAAGCGGGCCCTACGCCAATGTCGGCAGCCTGGGATCCGCGACGCGAGGCTATCGCGGGTTTGCCCGTGCCCGGCGTCAAAGTGAAAGTGGCTCCGGTGGACGAGAAGCTGGAAATCCGCTTTTTCGGCGACTGTGTTACGCCCGGCTACTGGAAAGATCCCGAGCGCACCGCCGCCGCGTTCGACGATGAGGGCTATTTCCGCTCGGGTGACGCCGCAACCTTCATCGACCCTCAGCGTCTCGAACTTGGACTGCGTTTCGACGGACGCATCGCGGAGAACTTCAAGCTATCCACGGGTACATGGGTCAACGTAGCGGAGTTGCGACTGTACGCGCTGAACGTGTTTGGCCCGTATGCGCGCGACATCGTGATCGCCGGGCACGACCGCGAATACCTGAGCGCGCTCGTCTTCCCCGACATCGAAGCGTGCCGTGCGCTTTGCGACGACCTTCACGATCCGATGCCGGACGTCGACCAGATCATCAACAGCCGCGGGGTGCGCGCCTTCTTCCAGGCGGGGCTCGACAAGCTCGCCGCGCGTGCTGGCGGTAGCTCTGCCCGCATTGTCCGCATCGTGCTCGAAAGCGAGCAGCCGACGCTCGATAACGGCGAATTGAGCGCGAAGAGCGCAATCAGCCAACGCAATGTGCTCGAGCGGCGTCGTGGCGTCGTGGACGAGCTCTATTGCGTGCCGCCCACGCCGCGCACCCTGGTCGGTAACGCTGCCGCGGCAGCTGATGCAGATCGAGTTCAACGTACTGAAAACGCTGGAAGCTAACCAATGGATTTTCGCGTAGACCCCGCGGACATCGCGTTCCGTGAAGAAGTTCGGGCGTTTCTCAAGCAGCATCTGCCGGCGGATATGGCCTTTCGCGGGCAGCAGGGGTTTCTCGCAGGCGATGACGATTCGCAGCGCTGGACCCGCATTCTGCATGAGACGCGCGGATGGTCAGTGCCGCATTGGCCGGTTGCGGACGGCGGCACAGGCTGGAGCGCGATGCAGCGCTACATATTCGAAGAAGAGTGCTATCTGGCGGGTGCGCCGGCGCAGAACCAGGCGGGTGTGTCGCTGGTTGGCCCGGTGATTTGCGAGTTCGGCAATGAAGAGCAGAAGCGCCGCTTTCTGCCGCCGATTCAACGCGGGGAAGTGTTCTGGGTACAGGGCTTTTCGGAGCCGGGCTCGGGCTCCGATCTCGCGTCTTTGCGTACGACGGCGGTTCGCGATGGAGACCATTACATCGTCAACGGGCAGAAGATCTGGACCAGCTTTGGCACCTCTGGCCAATGGAATTTCGTGCTGGTGCGCACGGATACCGAAGCGAAGCCGCAAAAAGGCATTTCCTTTTTGCTGCTCGACATGACGTCGCCGGGTGTTACCGTGCGACCGATCGGCTCGCTCGACGGCTGCAACCACCTTGCCGAAGTGTTCTACGACAACGTGCGCGTGCCCGCCGAAAATCTGATCGGCGAAGTGAACAAGGGCTGGGGGTATACGAAATTTCTGCTCTTCAACGAGCGCGCGTTCCTCGGCGCCGAGGCCCCGGCGCTCAAGCGCTATCTGCGCAAGATCCGGCACTACGCGTCGCGCGAGCACGCGGCCGGCAAGCCGTTGATCCAGGACCCGACGTTTGCGGCGCGTCTTGCGCAGTATGAGCTGGAGGTTCGCGCGATCGACATGGCGGTGCAGAAGATCCTGCATCAAGGGGTCGACGAGCGCAGCGGTGGAATGGCAATCGGCTCGATGCTAAAGGTGCGAGGCTCGGAGCTCCATCAGAAGCTGACCGAGATGCTGCTCGAGGTGATCGGCGACTACGGTGCCGTGTTCTATCCTGATCCGAACGAAGAGCGAGCGCTGCGCGACTCGTCGTTTATCGGGCCCGAGTACGCGCCGGGCCTCGCGGCAGAGGTTTTCTATCGACGTGCTTGCACGATCTATGGCGGGACGGCCGAAATTCAGCGAAACATCATCGCCAAGGCGATGTTCGACCTGTGAGCTCGAGTCGATCCACGAACATCCGTCGATTCCCGTTGGGGGGAATCGCATCAATTGCCGGCAGAAAGAGGGTGCAGCATGGATTTTGAGTTGAGCGACGAACAGCGGATGCTGCTGGAAAGCGCGCAGCGCTTTGTGCAAAAGAGCTATACGTTCGAACATCGCCGCAATCTGGCCTCGAAAGAAGGAGGCTTTTCGCGCGACACGTGGCGCACGCTCGGCGAAATGGGCTGGCTCGGTATCGCCGTTCCGGAGGAAATGGGCGGGCTCGGTTTCTCGCCCGTCGAAAGCGCCATTGTGGCCGAGCAGATCGGCCGCGCGCTGGTGTTGGAACCGTATGCGATGTGCGGTGTGTTTCCCGCGTCGTTGGTGACTCGCTGTGGGCGCGAAGGGCAGCGCGAGACGCTGCTTGCCGAGATCGTCTCGGGGGAGGCTGTTTATGCGGTCGCGCACAGCGAACGCGAGGCGCGAGGCCAGGTGCACTATGTGACGGCCACCGCCAAGAAGACCACCGACGGGACCTGGAGGCTGGATGGCTACAAGACGCTCGTGGTGGGCGCACCTGTCGCCGATCGCCTCCTCGTCGTCGCACGCACGGCCGGTGCGGCCGGCGACAAGGATGGCATCGGTATTTTCGTCGTCGATCCGAAGCAGGCGGGCGTGACGCTCAAGACCTGCGCGTTGCTCGACGGCACGCCATCGGCCGACTTGCTGCTCGAAGGCGTCGTGGTGGCGCAATCCGATGTCTTAGACGAAGCGGGCAATGCCTTCGAAGGGCTGCAGGCCGCCGTCGACGAAACGATCGTCGCGCTCTGTGCGGAACTCGTAGGCGATATGGAGGATGCCATCGAACTCGCTTCGGAATATTTGAAGACCCGCAAGCAGTTCGGCGTCGCGATCGGCAGCTTCCAGGCGCTGCAACACCGGATGGCCGACATGGCGATCGATGCGATGCAGGCGCGCGCAACACTGCATCGCGCATTGCTCGCGCTCAGCGAGAACGGGCCAAATAGAAGCGTCGAGGTTTCAGGCTGCAAGGCGCAGACCACTCGCAGCGCGAAGTTCGTGACGCAGCAAGGCATCCAGTTGCACGGCGGTTACGGCATTACGAACGAATACAAGGTCGGCCATCACTATCGCCGCCATCTGGTACTCGACGCGTTGTTGGGCAACATGGACTATCACCTGAATCGTTACGCACGGCAGATTCAGTGCGAGGTATTGGCTGCGCTGGCGTGAACCCTATCGAGGAATTGCGATGGACGCGAAAGTAACCGATTTGCTCGGCGTGACTCGAGAAGACGCCGTTCTTACGCTGACACTGAATCGGCCCGAGGCTCGCAACGCGCTGAACCTTGCATTGACCGAAGCACTCGTCGGCGCGTTGAACCGCTTCGAAGCGGACGAAAGCCTGCGTGTGCTGATCGTGACCGGCGCCGATCCGGCCTTTTGCGCGGGGCTCGATCTGAACGACTTCTCGGCGCCCGATGCGCCGCGCTCGTGGGTCGCGGAAATGATCGATATGTGGCCGCGCATCACCAAGCCGGTGATCGCGGCGGTCAACGGCGCTGCCGTTACCGGCGGTCTGGAACTTGCGATGGGATGCGATTTCATCATCGCGTCCGAGCGCGCGCGCTTTGCCGATACGCATACGAAAATCGGCGCGCTCGCCGGCGGCGGTATGACTGCGAGATTGCCATATATAGTGGGTCCGAGGTGGGCCAAGCAGATCAGCTTTACCAGTGACCCGATCGACGCGGCCACGGCGTTGCGCATTGGCCTCGTCAACGAGGTGGTCGGCCACGATCAACTGATGGAGCGCGCAAGCTCACTCGCGAAGACGATCGCGAGTCGCCGGCCCGATCTCGTCGCGACGGTCAAGCGTGTGATCGATCAGGGTGCGCTAACTTCACTGGAAGAGGCTTTGCGAATCGAGAAGGCTGCAATGGCGCAAGGAAAGAAGAATGGCGGCATGGCGTGGCAGGTGGGGAAATAAGCGGCTGCCCAACCAAAGCGCTTAACTCAAGGGACGTATGTACCCGCATGGCAAATCTCTACGATCTTCCAGACGATATTCAGGTGACAGCCGCCGGCGGCC
This sequence comes from Paraburkholderia sp. BR10923, assembly GCF_040948765.1. Classification (NCBI taxonomy): domain Bacteria; kingdom Pseudomonadati; phylum Pseudomonadota; class Betaproteobacteria; order Burkholderiales; family Burkholderiaceae; genus Paraburkholderia; species Paraburkholderia sp. BR10923. The sequence continues at coordinate 32,504 of NZ_JBFPKO010000006.1, forward strand.
TGCGCATCATCACGCTCAATCGGCCAGACGATCTGAACGCGTCGACCACGGAGATGCTGTTCAGCTATCCCAAGCTTTTTGCTGCGCTAGCCTCGGACCCCGACGCGCGTGTCGGCATTCTCACCGGTGCGGGACGAGCGTTCAGTGCTGGCGGAAACATGAATCACTTTGTCAAGACGCTCGACGACCCCGAGTTCGCCGCGCACGTCCAGGAGAACGCGCGTCGAACGATACACGGCTTCATCGACGTGCCGATTCCGCTGATCGCCGCGGTCAACGGGCCGGCCGTCGGCTGGGGCGCGACAATGGCGACCTTGTGCGACATCGTTCTGATGTCGGAGAAGTCGTTTCTCGCGGAACCGCATATCAACATCGGTCTAGTCGTCGGTGATGGGATCTCCGTGGCGTGGCCGCTCTACACCAGTCTGCTGCGAGCGAAAGAACTGATCTTCACCGGCGACCGCATCACACCGCAGCAGGCGGTCGAGTTCGGTCTTGCCAATCGCGTCGTCGAGCCCGAAAAGCTGATGGACGAGGCCTTGGCGCTTGCTGAAAAACTGCTCAAGCAACCGCGCAATGCGCTGCGCGAAACCAAGAAGCTGATGAACCTGCATCTTCATCGCAGCGCGGCGCAGATGCTCGACACGACGCTTGCGCGGCAGTTGGCGGCGACGCTCAGCAACGAGCATCATCAGATCGCGTCGGCTTTCATCGCTCAGCAGAAACGCAAGCAAGGCTAATTCCGCTCGCCGAGTCTCGTGTTCATCCGTCCGCTCATTTCGTGGAGTACCAATGCGCTCATCACTATTCGACCTCACCGACAAGGTCGCGATCGTCACCGGATCGAGTCGCGGCATCGGTTACGCCAGCGCCCTCGGCATGGCGGAGCACGGCGCGAAAGTCGTCATTTCCGGCCGGAACGCCGACGCCTGCGAAACTGCCGCGCAAACCATCAATGACAAGATCGGCAGCCGCGTGGCCATGCCGTTCGCGTGCAATATCGGCCGTAAAGCCGAACTGCAAGGACTAGTGGCCACGGCGAACGGCGAGTGGGGCCGAGTCGATATCGTGATGGCCAATGCGGCGATTCATCCTTGGATCGGATCCACCCTGGATCTGCAAGACGAAACGTTCAACAAGTTCATGCAGGTCAACGTTCAGAGCAATATCTGGCTCGCGCAATTGACCGTGCCTGGCATGATCGAGCGTGGCTATGGGCGCTTCATTTCGGTGGCATCGGTGGTCGGACTGTTCGGCGATGCCGCGACGGGAACTTACGGGCTCACCAAAGCCGCCGACATGCAGCTCGTGAGGAACCTCGCGATGGAATTCGCAGCAAAGGGCGTCACCGCCAATTGCATCGCGCCCGGAACGTTCAAGACCGAGATGGCGCGATCGCAATGGGAGGACGAGGCGATGGTCGAATGGTACCGTGGCCGTAATCCATCGCAGCGCTTCGGCGAGGTCGAGGAGATCGCCGGGCTCGCCGTGATGCTCGCTTCGCCTTCGGGCGGTTATATCAACGGCCAGACGATCGCGGTGGATGGCGGCCACACGATTTCGTTTCGCTGACGTGCGGGAGGAAATGGCATCGTGCGCCCCCACACGTTCAGCACGCGAATCACCGATCTGCTCGGTATTCGCCACCCGATTCTTTGCGGCGGTCTCGGGCCGCGCGTATCCGACGCACGGTATGTCGCGGCGGTGGTCAACGCAGGCGGCATGGGCTTCATTGTCGGCGCGGGCTTTCCCGATTCCGACGAATTCCGCAATGAGTTGCGCACCTGCCGTGAGCTCACCGGTGCCAGGAACTTCGGCGTCAATCTGTACATATCGCGGCAAGCGGGTGGCGTGGAGCGGGTCAAGCAACAGATCCGCATTCTGATCGAAGAGAAGGTTGCCTGCGTGGAGACGGCCGGTGCGAGCCCGGAAGCGGTTGTGCCGCTGCTCAAGGAGGCGGGCATCAAGGTTTTGCACAAGGTGCCCGCCGTGCGCTATGCACGTACGGCGGCGCGGATGGGCGTCGACGGCGTGATCGTCGTCGGTAATGAATGCGGCGGCCATCCAGGCGTCTACCAGATCGGCAGCATCGTGCAGGCCGCGCAGGCGCCGCGGGAAATCGGCTTGCCGGTCGTGATCGGCGGCGGCATCGGCACCGGGCGGCAGCTTGCAGGGGTGCTCGCGATGGGCGCCGACGCGGTCCTGATGGGTACTCGCATGATGGTCGCCGAGGAGCTATGGATTCATCCCGAGGTCAAAGCGAAGGTCGTGGCGGGCGACGGCAGCGAAAGCGTCGTGGTCAAGTCTGCGATTCGCGATCACCACCGCGTGCTGCGCAACGAGAGCGCCGAGGCGGTCATGGAACTGGATCGTGCGCAGGTGAGCGAGTTCGAGCGGTTCCGTCCGCACGTGATGGGCGCGCTCGCGCACGAGGCTTACGTGACTGGCGACACACGCAAAGGCATGATCGACTACGGGCACGCCGCGGTCTTTGCTGACGCGGTCCGCAAGGTCGAGGCAATTTTCGATGAGATCATCGACGACGCGGTGGCGGCGTCGAGCCGGTTGAACAGACTGATGACCTAGACGACCAGCGCGGCGACGATAGAGCGAGTAGCAGCGCGTCACGAGGCTCAGGCGGTTGCGACCCCCAGGCTACAATCTGACGCGAAGTGGTTCCAATACCGGCGAACCATACGCATCATCTATCGACAAGTCATGAGCGCAGAGAAAGGGTCGCGAGCCGCGCGTAAGGGGGAGGCTTTACCACGCGCAAAACGGGGTCGCCCATTCAAGGCCGATGCAGAGAGGCGCCAGGACGAACTGCTCGACCATACGCTGGAACAGTTCATGGCCGTCGGCTATCGAGCCGCGACGATGGACGGCATTGCGGCATCGTTTGGCGCGAGCAAGTCTACGATCTACCGGCGCTATGGAAGCAAGGCGGGCCTGCTGCGCGCGGCGATGGAGCGCGGCGTTCCGCTGCTGCTCGATCCGCTCACCAACGTGTCCACCGACGCACGTCGTTCGCCGCGCTCCGTGCTGCGCGACTATGGGGAAATCATCCAGTCCTACCATGCGGACCCGAGCATACGCGCGATGTGGAGGGCGGTAAGCGAGGCGCGAGAAGAACTGAACGAGATGCTCGAAGACGTCGTCGATCAGCAAGACAGGGCGTTGGCTCCGATCGCTGAGTATCTCACTGCGTTGGCACTCAACGGAAAGATCGTGGTCTCCGATCCGCGCGCGGCGGCCGCGTGCTTTGGCGCGCTGACGAGCGGCGGCCTCGCCAGCTTCCTTGGCGAGCCGCTTCGCGATAAAGAGCGGCATGCCGCGCTAGAGCTCGCACTTACGCTGTTCCTCGACGGCATACTGCCGCGCGCAATGGATCGGAAGTAGTCGCGATTTCCGTTACGGCATTAGCCAAACAGTTTGCGCAAGGTGCCGCCCATCGGAACGGGGAGCGTTGCGCCATCGTCGTATGGCCAGCGCAACATGCCGAGGGCGGCCGCGGCGCCTCCATCCACATGCAGCACCTGACCCGTGACCGATTTCGCAAGGTCAGACGCGAGGAACAATACGGCATTCGCCAGATCGTCCGCACTCGGAGGAGCTTGCAACGGGATGTACATCTCGAAGGCCTTCGCCCACCACTCGGGCGGGGCATCGGCGTTGAGCGAGCGCCAGGGTTCGGGAATAGCGGCGGCGTTGCCCGCGCTGGGCGTCGTGTCGGGCGCAATCAGGTTCACGCGGATTCCGAGCGGACCGAGCTCCCAGGCCATTGCCTTCGAGAAGTGGGTCGTTGCGGCCTTCGCGCCAGCGTAGACTGCGAAGCCGCCGGCACTGCGATGCGCTTCGATGGTCGTAAAGTTCACGATCGAGCCGCCACGGCCGCTGCGCTGTAGCAGCGGTACTGCGTGACGCATGGATTCAATCACGTAGCCGAAGTTGCGCTGAATGTCGTCCGCACAATCGCGTTGCGTACGTTCGATGAAGGGCTGCATACGAGTGCCGCCAACCACGTTCACGAGCAGATCGATCGCATCGAAGAAGCCCGCAGTCGCGTCATAGAACTGCGCGAGCTGCTCTGGCTGTGTGGCATCCGCGTGCATGCCGAACACGCGGCGGCCGAGCGCTCGCAATTGCGCCGATGTGTCCGCAATGCCTTCGTCATCGATGTCGCACAAAGCGATATCGACGCCGGCCTCGCCTAGTGCCAGGGCGACCGCCCTTCCAATTCCTGCGGCGCCGCCAATCAACACCGCTCTGCGACCTTCAAGTTCGCCTCTGCGATCCAGAATACCCATTCGCCTTGTCCTTTCGTTTAGTGATGTGCGCGACCGAAGCGTGTCGCGATCTCATGTATTGAATAATGGTACTGGCGGTGCTATTGTTGATCAAGAACATCAAGACAATCAGCGGAACACGCGATAGCGGGTTTCGGTAAAGACTCCGATGCGACCGCGTCGATCAATGGAGGAACCCGAGTGACCGACATCGAAAAGCTCGTTGCAATCGAGGAGATCAAGCAACTCAAAGCGCGTTATTTCCGTTGCATCGACACAAAGAACTGGGACGGATTCAAATCCGTGTTCGCGTCTGATGCCCGGTTCGATATCAGCGATGACGTGCCCGGATGCATTCTCGTCGGCAGGGAAAAAATCGAACAGGCAGTCAGTGTTCCTCTTGCGGAATGCGTGAGTGTTCATCACGGCCATTGTCCGGAAATCGAGATCACTTCGGGCACGACGGCGAGCGGCATCTGGGCGATGGAAGACATGTTGCGCTGGGAAGCGGACTCGGCATATCCGAATCGCACGCTCCACGGCTACGGCCACTATGTCGAGACCTACGAGAAGATCGACGGCCGATGGCATATCAAGAGCATGAAGCTGCAGCGACTGCGCGTCGATGTCGGAGCGCCGGCATGAACGCGCAGGACGTGTTGGATGCGGATTCGACAATTCGCTTCGACGGCCGCGTTGCGATCGTGACTGGCGCGGGAAGCGGATTGGGCCGCGACTATGCGAAGGCGTTGGCGGCGCGTGGGGCCGCCGTCGTCGTGAACGATCTGGGAACCGATCCGCGCGGCAATGTGCTGTCGGACATCGGTGCCCGGAGCGCGGCTCTGGGTGTCGTCGAAGAAATCGGAACCGCAGGTGGCAAAGCGATCGCCTGCCATGAAAGTTGCGCGACGAGAGCCGGTGGAACTGCAATCGTGGACGCCGCGCTGAACGCATTCGGCAGGGTCGATGTCCTCATTCACAACGCCGGATTTCTACGCAACGCGCCATTTGAGGAACTCACTGACGAGCAGATTCGCTCGATCATGGATGTTCACCTGATGGCCGCATTTTATGTGGGCCAGCCAGCGTGGCGCGCGATGCAGGCCGCGAAATATGGGCGAATCGTCCTCACCAGTTCCGCATCCGCGATGTTCGGTTCCGTGTGGCAAGCCAACTACGGTGCCGCAAAAGCGGGTTTGGTGGGGCTGATGAACAATATCGGCGCGGAAGGCGAGAAGTACGGCATTCAGGTCAACACGTTGCTCCCGTGCGGCGCCAGCCGGCTCGGTCAGGGCAGCGATGAATGGCCTGCCGATTTCCATGACGGTATGCCTGAAGATTTCGCACTGGTCGCGCCGGGCATCCGCAACGAATTCGTCGTGCCGATGGCGATATGGCTGGCAAGTGAACGGTGCAAGGCCAATCGCGCGCTCTACACGGCAACGGGCGGGCGGTTCGCACGCGTTTTCGTCGGCGAGGCCGATGGGTGGTTGAGCCAGCACGGCCGTCCTCCTACGCCGGAAGACATCGAGCGACATCTGGCCGAAATCGATGACACGACGCACTTCGACCAGCCGCAAAGCGTTTGGGGAGAGTTCGAATCGATCATCAGCGGCTATCGCGCCGAGGCAAAGCGGCGGCTGGAGCCGACAGGCCTTTGACCAACGACAGGGAGCAACGAGACATGGAGAAACGATCGTGACACGCAGAATCGGCATCATCGGCGCCAACTGGAGCCTGAAAGTGCATGGCAGCGCCTGGCGGCTATTGCCGGATGTGGAGGTTGCGGCAGTCTGCACCGCGCACCGCGAGACCGCCGAAGCAGCGGCGAAAGCCTTCGGCGTGCCGCGCGCCTATTGGGACGTGGCGGATCTCGTCGCCGATCCCACTCTCGACATCATCGATGTCGGCAGCCGGCCTTCGTATCGCTATGACATGGTGATGGCCGCGCTCAACGCGGGCAAGCACGTCTATGACGCGCTGCCGTTCGCGGTCGATACGGAACATGCGCTCGCGCAGAGCGAACTGGCCGCGAAAAAAGGGCTGGTCGGTGTGGTCGACGCGCAGTTCCGCTGGGTGCCCGCGGCGATGCACATGCTGAAGCTTGTTTCAGAGGGCTTCCTTGGCGAGCCACTCGGTTTCAATTTTCAGCTTCTTCAGCCATTGCGTAACCACGATGGTTTCATTTATCCCCACGCCTCCTATCCTGGCGGCGGCGTGTCGCCGTACAAGTGGTTAGCCGAATCCACAAGCGGCGGCAGCGCATGGCGCAATTTCGGCAGCCACATGGTCCTGTTTCTGATGCCATTGCTCGGCCGGGTGAAGGCGGCGACCGGGTCGGACACGACGGGCATCAAGCAATGGCGTTTGCCGGACGGTAGCACGTACGCGCCAGACACCGCCGATCTCGGCTGCGGCGTGTTGCGCATGGAAAACGGCGCGTTGGGCACGATCCAGACAAGCTGGGCCGTCGCCGACGGCCCTGGCATTCGTGCCGAATTGTGGGGAACGAAAGGACGTCTGCTCTACGTCGATCCTACGTTCGGCGATGGCATTTCATCGCGTCTCTATGCGGGCAAGCCGGAGCCGTTCGAGTTCGGCACGGCCGCAGGCGAATGGCTCGAAACCCCGGAGCACTATTTCGCCGTGCCGGGAACGGGGTTCTCGAAACAGAATGCTCCGTCGTACATGGTGTCGATGGGCTGGATGTTTCACGACATGCTCGAAGCGATCAAGCAGGAGCGCACACCATCGCCGAGCTTCGAAGAGGCTGCCCACGCGCACCGGGTAGTGGAGGCGGTGATCGAGTCCGGCCGCAGCGGACGATGGATCGAGATCGGCGATCGTTGAAGCGGCCAGCGTGGCCCCTCACTACTCGAGCCACGTCCTGATGCCCGCGACGACTCGGCAATCTGCCCGCGAGCCTGGTTCCTGTCGCGGGCGATGATTGCCCGCGCGATCTCATGCGCATCGGCCAGTTGCAGGACGATGCCGCGGGCCATCCCTGATCGCGCCGTGTTGGCGATACACGCGAACCCGACGTTTGGTTCGCTTGGGGAGAGGTTGCCGAGCGAGGGTGGATTAACCAGGCATGGAACTATCGGTTCTGAGGGCGGGCGCGGACTGCTAAAAAGGAGCCCGGAAACGACAAGCGCTTCCGGGCGCCTCACAATCGATGCATTCGTGCGGACTTTGAAGTGAGGTGGACGGGCGGCGGCTCGCACGCTCGCCGCCCACGCTTCTTCTTTCTCTTACTTCACGTACTTGCGGAACTCCGGCTTGCGCTTTTCGCGGAATGCATTGCCGCCTTCCTTCGATTCATCCGTGTCGTAGTACATCGCGAGCGCTTGCATTGCGAACGCACCGATACCGCGGATATTCTCGGTGTCGATATTGAACGAACGCTTCGCCAGCGCAATAGCGGTGGGACTCATCTGCAGAATCTCGTCACACATCTTCTTCGTTTCGGCGTCGAGCTGTTCGGGCGGCACGACGGCATTGATGAGACCCCAGTCGAGCGCCTGTTTCGCGCTGTATTTGCGGCACAGATACCAGATTTCCCGCGCGCGCTTCTCGCCGACGATGCGCGCGAGGTAGGCGGTACCGAAACCGGGATCGACCGACCCGACCTTCGGTCCGACCTGGCCGAACACCGCGGTCTCGGAAGCGATGGCGAGATCGCAGATCGTCACGAGCACGTTGCCGCCGCCGATTGCGTAGCCGTTCACCCGGGCAATCACGGGCTTCGGAATGTCACGGATGATGCTTTGCAGTTCCTCGATCGGCAGACCGACGGTGCCGCGCCCGTTGTAGCCGTCGCCGGACTGGTCGCCGCCCGTACAGAATGCCTTGTCGCCGGCACCCGTGAGCACGACGACGCCGATATCCTTGTTCCATCCCGCGAGGCCGAAAGCCTTGATGAGCTCTTCGACGGTGTTGGCGCTGAATGCGTTGTAGACCTTCGGGCGATTGATGGTGATCGTCGCGATCCCATCCGCCTCGTGATAGCTGATGTCCTTGAATTCCATGTCGTAGTCCAATGTTGTTGGTTGTTTGCGGCAGCGGAGCCTTTTAGCCGGCCATCGTCAAACCGCCAGACACGCTGATGACCTGGCCGCTGATGAAGGCGGCGTCGTCACTCGCGAGGAAGGCAACCACGCCCGGGATGTCGCTCGGGTCGCCCATGCGGCCGAACGGTACGGCCTTCACGAGGGCCGCCTTGATGCGCTCGCCTTTCTCGCCTTGCGCGAGGTTGTCGAGAAGAGGGGTCGCGGTGGGACCCGGGCAAACGACGTTGACGGGAATCATCTGGCGAGCCATTTCGCGCGCCATCGTCTTCGTGAATGCGATCAGGCCGCCCTTGCAGAAGGAGTACACCGCTTCCATCGAGGAGCCCACGCGCCCCGCATCCGACGAGATATTGACGACACGGCCGCGGCCGCGCTCGGACATCCGTCGCAGCACGGCATGGTGCATGTTCAGCGGTCCGTACAGGTTGATCGCAACCACCTTGTCCCAGAACGGCTTCTCGGTTTGCAGGAAAAATGCGCCCATGTCCCAGCCGGCGTTGTTCACGAGAACCTCGATCGGTCCCAGTTCTTCTTCGACTCTCGCCACCGCGGCATGCACGCCTTCGTGGTCCGTGATGTCGACGCGGTACGCGCGCGCCTTGCCGCCCGCTGCTTCGATCTCCGCCGCAACACGCGCCGCGCCCTCTTCGTTCAGATCGAACAGCGCGACGGTCGAGCCTTCCTCGCCGAATCGCTTGCTGATGGCTGTTCCGATCCCGCCTGCGGCGCCGGTGACGATGACGACCTTTTCCTTGAGCCCCTTCATTGATTCCCTCCGTGATATGCGAGGCGCTTTCGCGCCAGTTAATCCTTGCTCAGCGCTTCGGAAACTTCGTCGGCTTTTCCCGTGGCCCGGGCGAGCAGCGAGCTGGCCTCGTCTTCGCTGTAACCCGCTTCGATCAGAACCTGGATGCTGTGCTCGCCGAGATTCGGCGGCAGATAGCGAACGTTGCCGGGCGACTCGGAGAAGTGCACCGGTATCGAGGTCATTACCATGTCGCCTTCGGTTGGGTGCTCGAAACGCTGGAAGAAGCCGGTCTCCTTGATGTACGCGTCGTGCATCAGGTCTTTCAGGTCGCGTACCGGGCCGTGCGGCACGTCGGCGGAGGCGAAGATCGCGTTCCATTCCGCGGTCGTCTTGTTGCGGATCGCGTCGCCGACGATGCGGTACAGCTCGTTGATGTTGCGCATGCGCTCGGTCATGTGACAGAAGCGCGGGTCCTCGAGCAGATGCGCGGCATCGATTGCGCACAGTACGCGGCGCCATTGCTCGTTGTTCACGGCGAGCAGGCAGATATGCCCGTCTTTTGTCGCGTAGGGTCGGCGGTGCGGCGAGAACATGCGCGGATAGCCGAGACCGGTTCCGTCATTGGAGCCCAGCGCACCTTCCCAAAGATGCTCGAACAGATTGAATTGCAGCATCGTTTCGAACATCGGCACATGCACGAGTTGGCCGACACCGGTCCGCTCGCGGTGATAGAGCGCCATGCCGATCGACGACGCCAGCACGTAGCCGCAGAACTTGTCGACGATCACGGTGGGAAAGTAGCGCGGCGAGCCGTCCGTGTCGCGGTTCATCGAGGCGATGCCGCTCTCGCCCTGGATCACGTCATCGAAAGCGGGGCGGTCCTTGTAGGGACCGTCGATTCGATAGCCCGCGCCCGACGCATAGACGATGCGCGGATTGCGCGCCCGCACCGTCTCATAGTCGATGCCGAGGCGCTCGGCCGCGCTCGGGCGCATGCTGTGCACGATCACGTCGGCGGTCTCGACGAGCTTGAGCAGCGCTTCGCGGCATTCGGCCAGCTTGAGGTTCAGGATCACGCTCCGCTTGTTGCGGTTCATGATCGTATAGAACACGGCCATGTCGGGATTGCGGCCGGGACCGTTCTTGCGGTTCTGGTCGCCTTCGGGCGGTTCGATCTTGATGACGTCCGCGCCCATGTCGCCGAGCAACTGCGTGGCGACCGGACCGAGCACGTTGATGGTCAGATCGATCACGCGGACACCGGCTAGCGGGCCGGTCGCCTGTTCGAGAGGTTGTTGTGGATTTTCCATGCTCAGGCCTTGTACTCCTTGCCCTTAACGAGCCTGAGCGGCGTGTACACCATCACTTCCGTGCCGTCCTGCTTGACCACGCGGTTGCGGGTGCGCACGAGCCCGAGGCCGGGACGCCCCTTGCTAGGCCGGCATTCGATCACTTCGCATTCGACATGGATCGTGTCGCCCACGTAGGTCGGGCCTTTGATGTCGAGCTCCATGTTCAGGAACGCAAAGCCGACGCCCTGCATGGTGGCCTGCGTGAGTAGCCCTTCCATGAGCGTAAACACCAGCGCTCCCGGCGCGACACGGCCCTTGATGGCGGATTGCTCGCGCAAGAACTCGGTGTTGGTGAACAGGACTTCCAGCATGCCGGTCACCGAAACAAAGTTCACGACATCCGTTTCCGTCACCGTCCGGCCTACGGTCTTGAACTTGCGTCCAACGGGCAGATCCTCCCAGTGAATCCCCAGACCAACCGTTTCGATTTCTACCATTGCCTGTCCTCTGTTGTTGTCGCTCGATTGTTAGATCAGCTGTCGTCGTCAGTTCTTCTTGATGCGGCCGAGCACGTTGTCCGCGACGATGTTGCGCTGAATCTGGTTGGTGCCCTCGATGATCTGCACTACCTTCGCGTCGCGGAAATATCGATTGATCGGGTACTCGTTGGAGATGCCCGCGGCGCCGAAAAGCTGTACGGCGTCGGTCGCGACCTTCATCGCGACATCCGATGCGAACATCTTCGCCATCGCCGCCATGGGGGCGAGTTCACGGCCTCTGACGCCCGCGTCGACGAGCGACGCCGTGCGATAGACGAGTTGGCGCGCAGCCTCGGTCTGGGTGACCATGTCAGCGATCATCCAGCGCACGCCCTGAAAGTTGCTGATGCTCTGACCGAATGCAACGCGGTCCTGAATGAATTTGACGGTGTGATCGATCGCGCCCTGCGCGATGCCTACCGCGCGCGCGGCCACGATGGGGCGGCTGGTGTTGAGCGTCTCCATTGCCACTTTGAACCCCTGGCCGCCTTCGGGGCCGAGACGATCTTCCGTGCGGATGAAAGCGTCGTCGAAATAGAGAGGGCACGACGGGACGCCGCGCGCGCCCATCTTGTCTTCTTCATTGCCGATCGTCAGACCCGGCGTGTTGCGATCGACGATGAATAGATTGATGCCGATCGGCTGTCCTTCTTCATCGAGCGTCCTGGCGGCGACCAGAATGAAGTCGGCGATATGCGAATTCGTGCACCAGATCTTCGAGCCGTTGAGCACATATCCGCCGTTCTTGCGGCGTGCCGTGGTGCGAATGCCCGAGACGTCGGAGCCGCTTTGCGCTTCGGTAATCGACAGCGCACCGCGCAAGTCACCGGAGGCGAGTCCAGGCAGAAGGCGAGCCTTCTGCTCGTCGGTGCCGCCTTCAAGAATGGCTCCGAACGGTGTCCATTGCACGACCAGCAGATAGCCCGTGTTGTAGCAAACCCGCCCGAATTCCTCGACGGCGATACAGGCCGACATCAAACTGCCGGCGCCGCCATACGCTTCGGGAAACGGCAGCGTGAAGAGGCCCAGTTCCTTGAGCAGAGCGTACATGTCGTGCGGATACTCGGCCGTACGGTCGATCTCGTCGGCGCGTGTCACCACGCGCTCCCTTGCGACGCGGCGGATGAGGTCGCGGATCTGAACCTGGTCGTCTGTTAGTTCGTATGTCACTTCGAGCTCTCTTGCTAGCGGTTTTTCTGGGGCGGCCCCGGATTCGTCACCGGAGAGGGGACACGTCGCCCCCGCCGACCTCTTCCGAATCTCGCCCGGTATCTTCACGTAATTGAACAATGTTCGATAAATTAAACGAATCGCTTGCCGGTCGTCAAGCGCTGAAACCTGCGGCCGCGGGTTTCTCCGAGGTGCGCCAGCAATTTGGTCGAGATGTAGTTGCAGCCTTGCGCGGCGGGGCGTGGCAGGGGTTTCCCGGCGTTGACAGCGTCCTTCCAATGCGTTTAAGATTTGGAACAGTGTTCGGTTATGCGTTCCATTTTGACCCGACAGAGTGGCTCGATTCGGCGCGAGCCCATGGCAAAACGATTTGGAGGAGCGGGGAATGGACTCTCTTTGTCCTGAAGTCGATTATCAGAAGTTTCTGGCCGAGGGCCGCTTGATGATCCAGCGTAGCCGCAGCAGCGGTCGCTATGTGTTCTACCCGCGCGTAGCTGAGCCGGTTACCGGGATGCGCGACCTCGAGTGGGTCGAAGCCTGCGGGAAAGGCACGGTTTATTCCACCACCGTGGTGCGCCAGAAATCGCCCACGCCAAGCTACAACGTCGCCGTGATCGATCTGGAAGAAGGTGTGCGCATGCTCAGCTGTGTAGAGGGCATCGAGCCAGAGGCCGTGCGCATTGGTATGCCCGTGCAGGCGAAGATCGTGTACCGGGGAGATGCGGCACTGCTTGTGTTCGAACCAGCCTGACGCCCGCTAACCGCAACCGGCCGTCAAGAGCCGGTCGCACCGATGAAAGGTAGATCGATGGAATTCAACTTGCGCGGGCGTACCGCACTGGTGGCAGGCGCCACCTATGGCATTGGGGAAGCACCTGGCTTGTCGTCGCTGGATCTTGCTGCGCGCGCCTCCGTTGACGCGCTGGCTCAGGTAGGGCTGACGCCTGGCGATGTCGACGGGCTTTTCGTGTGTACGCCGGACGACATGCTCTCGGGCCTCACGTTTGCCGAATACCTCGGTATTAACCCGAGGTTCACCGACAACAATCGAAGCGGCGGCTCGGCGTTCGAAATTTACGCGCACACCGCGGCCATGGCGTTGTGCACGGGACAGATCGACGTTGCGTTGATCGCATATGGAAGCAATCAGCGCAGCGCGGCGGGCAAGCTGGTGCAATCGTCGCGCCCCTCTCCGTGGGAGAGCCCGTACAAGCCGATGAATCCGGTTTCGTCGTATGCGCTTGCGGCGGCGCGGCATATGCATCAGTACGGCACGAAGCGCGAGCATCTCGCCGAAGTGGCGGTAGCCGCGCGCAAGTGGGCGCAGCTCAATCCGGAAGCGTACATGCGTACGCCGTTGTCGATCGAAGATGTGATGGGCGCACGCCTCGTGTCCGACCCGCTTTCCGTGCGTGATTGCTGCCTCGTGACCGATGGCGCGGCGGCGGTCGTCATGGTGCGCGCCGATCGGGCGCGCGATCTGACCGACAAGCCGGTTTATCTGCTCGGTGCGGCTTCGGCCACCTCGCACCGCGAAATCGCGAACATGCCGGACCTCACGGTGACCGCCGCAGCGGAATCAGGCCGGCGTGCGTATGAGATGGCGGGTGTGAAAGCAGGCGATATCGACGTCGCGATGCTCTACGACGCTTTCACGATCAACACCATTCTGTTTCTCGAAGACCTCGGCTTTTGCGCTAAAGGCGAAGGCGGCCACTTCGTCGCGGCCGGCGGCATCGCGCCGGGCGGCCGGCTCGCGGTGAACACCAACGGCGGCGGTCTGTCCTGCGTTCACCCTGGCATGTATGGGCTCTTTCTGATGGAAGAATCGATGCGGCAATTGACGGGCCGCGCCGGCGAGCGCCAGATCCCCGGCGCGAAGCTGGCGATCGCGCACGGCAACGGCGGCGTGCTGTCGAGCCAGGCCACGGTGATTCTCGGAACACAGGAAACGCTGTAAGACACGCCGCCCGCCAGGGTCACTGTCAACAGCTTTGCATGGGATCGGAGTAAGTTCTTTGCATGGGATCGGAGTAGGCGCTAAAGCGCCAACTCCGATCGACAGGAGACGGACAGATGAGCGAAGAGACCAGCAACGATGCAGCAGAGATCGTACAGGTCCGGCAAGACGGTGCGATCGCGATCGTCACATTGAACTATCCGCAACGGCGCAACGCGTTTTCGTTGAAGATGCGCGAGACCTTGTACGCGCAGCTTTATCGCCTGATGCATCACGAGGAAACTTGCCGTGCGATCGTATTGACGGGCGCGGGCAATACGTTTTGCGCAGGCGGAGACATCTCGGAGATGCAGGCGCGCAAGGTACTCGAATACCGCCAGCGCAATGAACTGCCGCTCGATATTTTCAGGCTGATGGTCGAAGGACCGAAAGCGGTTGTCGCCGCCGTCGAGGGGTTTGCGTTCGGCGCCGGCCTCTCGCTCGCCGCCGCTTGCGACTACGTCGTCACGTCGTCGGCCGCGCGATATGCGAGCGCGTTCGTCAAGGTGGGGCTGCTGCCGGATACGGGGCTCTATTGGTCGCTGTCGCAGCGCGTGGGCGGCGGTCTTGCACGCGAACTGATGCTGAGTGCGCGCGAGTTCAATGGCGTCGAAGCAGGCGAGAGCGGTTTTGCGAATCAGGTCGTAGAGCCCGGCGAAGCGCTGAACGCCGCATTGAAGGTGGCGCAACAGTACGCGGAACTGCCGTCGGTGGCCACCGCGCACCTGAAGGCCGCGCTCGCGACGGGCATCCGCACGCTCGACGATGCGATCGAAGCCGAAGTCAACCTGCAGCCCATCCTGCGCCGCAGCCGCGAACACCAGGAGGCGGTGAGCGCCTTCATGGAAAAGCGCAAGCCGGTATTCGTGGCCGACTGAGGGAAGGCGATATGAGCGAAAAACGAACGGCAGAAAACGAAGTGACGTCGCTGATCGAGGTGACCCACGAGGGACCGGTCGCGATCGTGACGCTGAACAATCCCAGGCGCCGCAACGCGATGGGACGCCAGATGCGCCAGTTGCTGCGCGACACCATGCATCGGCTGATGGTCGACGATCCGGATTCGCACGCAATCGTCCTCACGGGCGCGGGCGAGCACTTTTGCGCGGGCGCGGACATCTCCGAGATGACGAAGCGCACGATCCTGCAAAGCCGCGAGATTCTGGCGGAGTCGTGCGTCGTGGTGCGGGAAATGCAGGCTGGACCGAAGCCGGTCGTGGCGGCGGTGGAAGGCGTGGCGTTCGGCGCCGGTCTGTCGCTCGCGGTGGCGACCGACTACGTCGTCGCGGCTTCGACTGCGCGGTTTTGCGCGGCGTTTCTGCGCGTCGGGCTGATTCCGGATACCGGCATTCTGTGGACGCTGCCGAAACGCATCGGCATGGCTCGCGCGCGAGAGATGCTCTCGCTCGCCACCGAGATCGACGGAGACAAGGCCGTAAAGATCCACCTTGCGAACGAAGTCGTCGAGCCGGGTACTGCGCGCGCGAAGGCGATCGAAGTGGCGCGCGGCCTCGCCGAACTGCCGCCGCTCGGCGTCGCGCTGCTGAAGGACGCGCTGACCAACGCCGCGACGACCATGGAAGGCGCGCTGAGAGCCGAGATCGACTTTCAGCCGATCCTGCGTCAGTCGAAAGACCATCAGGCTGCTTGCAAGGCGTTTATGGAAAAGACCACACCGGTCTTCACGGGCGAGTGAGCGCGGGGAGCAATGCGATGAGTATCGAGCAGGAAGAAAAGGCTGCGGACGAGATCGTGCAGCTACGCCGCGAAGGCGACGTGACTATCGTCACGATGAACTATCCCGAGCGCCGCAACGCGTTCTCCATGAAGATGCGTCTCGCGCTGACCGAAGTGTTCCAGCGGCTGATGCACGACGACCCGGATACCCGCGCGATCGTGCTGACGGGCGCGGGCGGCCACTTTTGCGCGGGCGGCGACCTGTCCGAAATGCACGCGGCCACGCCACCGCTGCTGGCGCTTCGTGAGCGCATCGCAGTGGGCGTGCGTCTTTTCAAGCTGATCTATACGGGCACGAAACCCGTCGTTGCGGCGGTAGAGGGCACGTGCTACGGGGCGGGGGTGTCACTGGCTGCCGCATGCGATGTCGTGGTAAGCGCCGATACAGCGAAATATTCGTGTGCCTTTAGCAAGGTTGGACTGTTGCCCGATACCGGCATTCTGTGGACGCTGCCGCAAAAGATCGGCGGCGGCAAGGCGCGTGAGCTGATGCTCAGGGGCAATGTGATCGACGCCGCCGAGGCGCGCCGCCTAGGCCTCGTCAGCGAGGTGGCCGCAAGCGGCGGCGTGCTCGATGCGGCAATCGGGACCGCGGCGCGCTTCGCGAGTTATCCGCCAGTGACGCTGGCGCTCCTGAAGGCGAGCCTTGTCAACGCGGGCAATTCGATCGAAGACGCATGCCGCCTCGAAACCGACCTCAATCCGCTGACCCGTCAAACGAGCGACCACACGGAGGCGGTAAAGGCCTTCATGGAAAAACGCAAGCCGGTTTTCACGGGCGCCTGACGCTGCCATTCTCCGTTGCTGTCTCTACTGGAAGTTCAACGCATATGTTTACGCCCGACCTGCTGAAGAACAAACGAATTCTCATCACCGGAGGCGGCACTGGCCTTGGCAAGAGTATCGGCCGACGCTACCTCGAACTGGGCGCCGAACTCGTCATCTGTGGTCGCCGCAAGGAAGTGCTGGACGCGACGGCCGACGAGTTTCGCGGCGTGGTGCCGGGCGCCCGTGTCACGACGGTGCAGGCGGACGTGCGCAGCGCGGAGTCCGTCGAGTCGATGATGGACACGATCTGGCGGGACGGTCCGCTCGACGTTTTGCTGAACAACGCGGCGGCCAACTTCATCGCGCGCACGGAAAGCCTGTCGGCGCGGGCAGTGGATGCGGTGCTCGACATCGTGCTGCACGGCAGCTTCTATTGCACGATCGCGGCGGGCAAGCGCTGGATCGACGCGAGTCACCCGGGCAACGTGATCAGCACGGTATCGACGCCCACGATGACGGGCTCGGCCTTTACCGTGCCGTCCGCCGCGGCGAAGGCGGGTGTTCTGGCGATGACCCGCAGCCTCGCGGTCGAGTGGGGCCCGAAGGGAATTCGTCTGAACGCGGTGGCGCCCGGACTTTTCCCGACGCCGGGCGCATGGGAGCAGTTGTACCCGCCGGGCTCGCAGGTCGAGCCGCAGGAGCGCTCGGTGCCGCTGCGGCGCTTCGGCGATCACACCGAACTTGCCGATCTCTACGCTTATCTGGCGTCGGATGGGTCCGGCTACATCACCGGCGACATGATCGTGATCGACGGCGGCCGCTGGATGCAGGGTGTGGGCGGTCCGACCTTCCGCGCCATGCAGGACTGGACCGACGAGCAATGGGACGCGATGCGCGCCCACGCTCGCAAGGGGTGAACGATGGGGCCGCTTGCAGGAGTTCGAATCGTCGAGCTGGCGGGCATCGGGCCGGGGCCCATGGCGGCGATGCTGCTCGCCGATCTCGGCGCGACGGTGTTGCGCATCGAGCGTCGCCAGCCGGTCAAGCTCGGTATCGAGCGTCCGCTGCGCTACAACCTGTTGCTGCGCAACCGGAAGACGATTGCGCTAGACCTGAAGGACCCGCAGGCCGTCGAGCTCGTGCTCGGTCTGGTGGAGCGCGCCGACGCACTGATAGAAGGTTTCCGGCCGGGCGTGACCGAACGACTCGGGCTGGGCCCGCAGGTCTGCCTCGAACGTAATCCGAAGCTCGCTTACGGACGCATCACCGGGTGGGGCCAGGAAGGTCCGCTCGCGCGGTACGCCGGGCACGACCTGAACTACATCGCGATCACCGGCGTACTCAACGCAATTGGCCGCTGCGACCAGCCACCGTCGATACCGCTGAATCTGATCGGCGACTATGCGGGCGGGTCGCTGTACCTGGCAATGGGACTGCTCTCGGCGATTCTGCATGCGCGTAACGGCGGCGCCGGGCAGGTCGTGGATGCCGCAATCGTCGATGGCACCGCCAATCTCGCCACCACGTTCTTCGGCATGCAGGCCGCCGGCATCTGGCGTGACGGCCGCGGGACGAATGTCACCGACTCGGGATCGCACTTCTACGACGTGTATGAATGCGCGGATGGTAAGTGGATCGCGGTCGGCCCTATCGAGGACAAGTTCTATGTCGAACTGCTTCGCCTGCTCGACATCGATCCGCAAACGCTGGGAACGCAGCTCGACGCCAGCAACTGGCCCGCGGCACGCGCGCTGTTCGCGCTCAAGTTCAAGAGCCGCACGCGCGAGCAGTGGTCGACTCTGCTCGAGCATACGGACGCGTGCTTTGCTCCCGTGCTGTCGTGGACCGAGGCACCCGAGCATGCGCATCTGAAGGCGCGCGGCACGTTCATCGAAGTCGACGGCATCGTGCAGCCCGCGCCGGCGCCACGCTTTTCCGCCACCGTGCCCGCGAAGCCGACGCCGCCCGAGGCCCCCGACGCGTCCACGGTCGAGGCCGCGCTGGCCGCATGGCTCGATCCGGGCCGCATCGGCGAGCTGAAAGAAGCGGGAACGCTGGCCTGATCCGCACCGTCAGGCGACCCATCAAGACGAAACGAGACACTCATGGATCTGCGATATACCGACAAAGAGCTGGCGTTCCGCAATGAGGTGAGAGCCTTCTTCAAGGAGGCGCTACCCGCCGACATTCGACGCAAGGCGACCTTGGGGCAGCGTTATTCGGCGGCCGACCTGCGCCGCTGGCAGCGCATTCTGTACGAGCGCGGCTGGGCGACTCCCGCGTGGGACAAGGCGTGGGGCGGGACGGGCTGGAGCGCGGTGCAGCAGTACATCTTCAAGGAAGAGCTGCACATGGCGCCGGCGCCCGAGACGCTGTCGTTCAACGTGAACATGATCGGTCCGGTTTTGATCGCGTTCGGCAGCGAAGAGCAGAAGCGCCATTTCCTTCCTCGCATCGCGAGCCTCGAATACTGGTTCTGCCAGGGGTTTTCCGAGCCCGGCGCCGGTTCGGACCTGGCCGCGCTGCGAACCCAGGCGGTCCGCGACGGCGACCACTACGTAATCAACGGGCAGAAGCTGTGGACTTCGACCGCGCATCACGCCGACTGGATGTTCTGTCTCGTGCGCACCGATTTGAGCGGCAAGAAGCAGCAGGGCATCACGTATCTGCTGATCGACATGAAGACACCTGGCCTGACCGTGCGCCCGATCATCACGATCGACGGCCATCATGAAACCAACGAGGTGTTCTTCGACAACGTGCGCGTGCCGGTTGCGAACCGGATCGGCGAGGAAAACAAGGGCTGGGATTACGCGAAATATCTGCTTGGCAACGAGCGCAGCGGCATCGCGCGCGTGGGCGTTTCGAAGATGCGCGTGCGTCATGCGAAGGATCTTGCGAAGCGCGTGCCCTGCGGCGACGGCGTGCTGTGGGACGACCCGCGTTTTCGCGAACGTGTCGCGGCCGTCGAGGTGGAGCTGAAGGCCCTGGAAATGACGCAGATGCGCGTGATCGCCGAAAGCAGCGCGCAGGACAGCCACGTGCCCGACCCGAAGACTTCGATTCTGAAGATCAAGGGTTCGGAACTGCAGCAACTCGCGGCTGAATTGCTCCTCGAGGTCGCAGGGCCGGACGCCTTACCGCTCGATCTCGACTTCCTGCGCGGGCTTGGCGATCCGGTTCGGGAACCCGAATGGGGGCTCACGATCGCGCCGAATCACTACTTCGCGCGCCACGTCTCGATCGTGGGCGGCTCCAACGAGATTCAGAAGAACATTCTCGCCAAGTCCGTACTCGGACTTTGAGCGACCGGCGAACTGCGGAGAAGCATCAGATATGGACTTTGATTTCACCGATGAGCAACGCATGCTCAAGGACAGCGTCGAGCGGCTCGTCAAGGACGAGTACGGCTTCGAGCAGCGCGCGAAGTATCTCGCTGAGCCTGACGGTTTCAGCCGGGAGCTCTGGGCGCGTTACGCCGACATGGGTCTGCTGGGCCTTTCGTTCGACGAGGAATACGGCGGCAGTAACTGCGGCCCGGTCGAAACGATGATCGTGATGGAGGCGTTGGGCCGTGGGCTCGCAGTCGAACCGTATCTTGCGACGGTCGTGCTGGGCGGCGGCTTCGTGCGCCTCGGCGGCAACGCGGCGCAACGTGCGGCGATTCTGCCGCAGATTGCGCAGGGTGAGCTGCAGATGGCGTTCGCCCACAGCGAGGCGCAGTCGCGCTACGACCTTGCGGACGTTGCGACCACCGCACGGCGCGACGCCGACGGCTGGGTGCTCGACGGCGCCAAGCGCGTGGTGCTGCACGGCGGCAGCGCCGATCTTCTGGTGGTGTCGGCGCGCGTGTCGGGCGGCAGACGCGCGCGCGACGGCATCGGTCTGTTCGTGGTCAGGGGCGACGCGGCGGGCGTGACGCGCCACTCGTATCCGACGCAAGACCGGTTGCGTGCGGCAGACATCGAATTTTCCGGCGTGCGCGTTGTGGAGAGCGACGTGGTGGGCGTGGCGGGCGCCGCGTTGCCGCTGATCGAAACGGTCGTTGCGCACGCCATCGCGGCGGTGAGCGCGGAAGCCGTGGGCGCAATGGCCGCCGCGCACGAAGAAACGGTCGAGTATCTGAAGGTCCGCAAGCAGTTTGGCGTGCCTATCGGATCGTTTCAGGCGCTCCAGCATCGCGCGGTCGACATGCTCGTCATGGTGGAGCAGGCGCGCAGCATGGCGCTGTTCGCGACCATGATGAGCGAGGAGCCGGATGCGGCCGAACGCGATCGCAGTATGTCCGCGGCGAAAGTGCAGATCGGACGCTCGGGCCGTTTCGTCGGTCAGCAAGGCGTGCAACTTCACGGCGGCATCGGGATGACCGAAGAGTGCAAGATCGGCCACTACCTGAGACGCCTGAGCGTGATCGATATCCAGTTCGGTTCGACCGAACATCATCTGACCCAGCTCGCCAATGCCGGCGGGCTGATCGATGCAGCAGCGTGAGCCGCGCGTCCAGCCAAGCAAACGGAATCCATTCATGAGCCGAATTTCCAAACCCGATCAATATCAGGAACTGCGCGACGCGTTGCGTGACCTCTCGAAGGAGTACCCGGACGAGTACTGGCGCCGTATCGATCATGAGCGCGTCTATCCGGAGGCCTTCGTCGACGCACTGACGAAGGCCGGCTGGATGGCTGCGCTGATTCCCCAGGAGTATGGCGGTTCCGGCCTCGGGTTGACCGAGGCGTCCGTGATCATGGAGGAGATCAACCGCAACGGCGGCAACTCCGGGTTCTGCCACGGCCAGATGTACAACATGAATACGCTGCTGCGTAATGGCTCGGAAGCGCAAAAGCGCAAATACCTGCCGAAGATCGCGAGCGGAGAGTTGCGTCTGCAATCGATGGCCGTGACCGAGCCGACCACCGGAACGGACACGACAAAGCTGAAGACCAATGCTGTAAAAAAAGACGGCCGCTACGTGGTGAACGGCCAGAAGGTGTGGATATCACGCGTGCAGCACTCGGACATGATGATCCTGCTCGCGCGCACCACGCCGCTGTCGGACGTGAAGAAGAAGTCGGATGGGCTGTCGTGCTTCCTCGTGGACCTGCATCAGGCGATCGGCAATGGCCTGACCGTGCGACCGATTCCGAACATGGTCAACCACGAGACGAACGAACTGTTCTTCGATAATCTGGAAATCTCTGAAGAGAACCTGATCGGCGAGGAAGGCAAAGGTTTCAAGTACATCCTCGACGGACTCAACGCCGAGCGCGCATTGATCGCCGCCGAGTGTATCGGCGACGGCTACTGGTTCGTCGATCGCGCATCGAAGTACGCGAGCGAGCGCATCGTGTTCGACCGGCCGATCGGCATGAATCAGGGTATTCAGTTTCCGATTGCCGAGTCATACATCGACGTGCGCGCGGCCGACCTCATGCGCTACAAGGCCTGCGAGCTGTTCGACAATCATCAGCCGTGCGGCGCGGAAGCGAACATGGCGAAGCATCTCGCGGCCACGGCTTCGTGGAAGGCCGCCAATGCCTGTCTGCAGACCCATGGCGGTTTCGGGTTCGCCTGCGAATACGACGTCGAACGCAAGTTCCGCGAAACGCGTCTCTATCAGGTCGCGCCGATTTCGACGAACCTGATTCTGTCCTACGTCGCCGAGCACGTGCTCGACCTGCCGCGTTCATTCTGAGCTTTGGAGGGATCTCATGCGCTTCGAGACCATTCTGTACGACGTCAAGGACCGTATCGCAACCATTACGCTGAACCGTCCTGAACACATGAACACCTGGAACGACCAGGTGGCGACCGAGGTGTACGAGGCGATGCAGGCGGCGGGCGCGGATCATGGCGTGCGCGTCATCGTTTTCACCGGTGCCGGCAAGGCGTTTTGCGCGGGCGGTGATATTCACAGCTTTGGCGGCGACCCGGCCGCGCTGATGACGAAGCTGCCGCGCCCGTTCGACATGCGCAAGCGCGCCGACTGGCAGACGCGCTGCTCGTACTATCCGGCCATCCCGAAACCGGTGATAGCGATGCTCAACGGTGCGACGGTCGGCATTGGCCTGATCCACGCGCTCTTTTGCGACATCCGCTTTGCGTCGGAAGACGCCACCATCACGACGGCATTCGCGCGCCGGGGCCTGACCGCGGAGTACGGCATGGCCTGGATACTCGCGCGCCACGTCGGCCAGGCGCACGCGCTCGACCTGCTGATGTCGGGACGCAAGATCAAGGGGCGTGAAGCCGAACGGATGGGACTCGTGAATCGGGCAATCCCAGCCGACAAGCTCGTCGAGGAGACCTATGCCTACGCGCGCGAAATGGCCGAGTACTGCTCGCCGCGCTCGATGCGCATCATGAAGGAGCAGGTCTGGGAGGTGCCGTTCCAGACGCCCCACGAGGCGGTGATGTACGCCGGACTGGACATGCCGATCGCCAACCAGTGCGATGACTACAAGGAAGGCATGGCGAGCTTCCTCGAAAAGCGCAAGCCCAACTTCACGGACCACTGAGCATACATAGGACTATCACCTCATGCTGAACTACGAAGTCGTCAAGAACTGGCCGATCGAGGATGTTACGCAGACGTACAGCGAGCGCGACGTGATGCTGTATTCGCTGGGTCTCGGGCTGGGCGGAGACCCGCTCGACACCGAACAGCTGCGCTACGTGTACGAAAAGGACCTGCAAGCGATGCCGACCTGCGCGGCCGCGTTCGCGTGGCCGAAATCGTGGATGCGCGACCCGCGCACCGGCATCGACTACCTGAAGCTCGTGCATGGTGAGCAGGACGTGCGTTTCGTGCGCCCGATGCCGGTGGCGGCGACCATCGTCAGCAAGACGCGGGTGAGCCGCATCTCGGACAAAGGCGCGGGCAAAGGCGCGATCGTCGAACTCAAGCGCGACATCATCGACGCCTCGACGGGCGAACAGCTTGCCGAAGTCCGGCAGGTGTCCTTTCTGCGTGGCGACGGCGGGTTCAGCGCCGAGTCGGGCGCGAGCGACGCGCCGCCCGAAGCGCTTCCGGCGGTGCCGGAGCGTGCGCCCGATGCGGAATATGTGTTCCCGACCGGTGCCCATGCTGCGTTGATCTACCGCCTTTCGGGCGATGCGAACCCGCTGCACGCGGACCCGGAGGTAGCGTCGAAGGCCGGCTTCAGCCGTCCCATTCTTCACGGCCTCGCGACCTACGGTATGGCGGGTTACGCGGCGATTCGCAGGTTCGCGGGCAACGACGCATCGCGCTTGAAGCGACTGGCGTTGCGCCTGACTTCGCCGGTATATCCCGGCGAAGAAGTGCGCTTCCAGTTCTGGCGGGACAGTGACACACGCCTGCATTTGCGGGCGCGCGTCGACGCACGCGACGTGGTGGTGCTGAACAACGGCATCGTGGAAATTGCCTGAAACCGCGCCCGGCAACGCCGACGTGCTTTGCCGGGCAGCGACTGGAGCCTGAAATGAAACGACCCCCATGCTCACTGTTGTTCGGGGCCCCCCGGGAGGGCTTCAGCCTCCCTTGGGGCGGCCCGGCGGGAGGCTGAAATGAACCTGAAAGAGAGTCCCGCCGACAAGGAATTTCGCGCCACGGTGCGCGAATTCGTAGCGACGCATTTGCCCGACGACATTCGTGAACGGGTGCTGAACTTCCGCCATGTGCCGCGCGAAGACTATGTGCGCTGGCAACGCATTCTGGCCGGGAACGGATGGGGCGCACCTGCATGGCCCGCGCAATTCGGCGGCGCCGCCTGGAATGCCGCGCAGCGCAACATTTTCGACGAGGAATGCTTTACCGCCGGCGCGCCGCGCCAGATGCCGTTTGGCCTTTCGATGGTCGGACCTGTGATCCAGAAGTTCGGCACCGACGCGCAGCGCGAAAGGTTTCTGCCGCGCATCGTTTCGATGGAGGACTGGTGGTGTCAGGGTTACTCCGAGCCGGGGGCGGGTTCCGATCTGGCGTCACTCAAGACGCGTGCGGACCGCGTCGAGCGCGACGGTCAGTCGTTCTACGTGGTCAACGGCCAAAAGATCTGGACTTCGTTTGCCCAGTGGGCGAACTGGATTTTCTGCCTGGTTCGCACGGATGGCAGCGGCCGTCCGCAGGAAGGCATCTCGTTCCTGCTGATCGATATGTCGACGCCCGGCATCACGGTCAGACCGATCCGCACGCTCGACGGCGGCCACGACGTCAACGAAGTGTTTTTCGATAACGTGGAAGTGCCGGTGAGCAATCTCGTCGGTGAAGAGCATCGCGGCTGGTCGATCGCGAAGTACCTGCTCGGCCACGAGCGGACCAACATCGCGGGGCTTGGCAACTGCAAGCGTTTCATGCGACGTCTGAAGGAGATCGCCAGCACCGAGCGTAAGCACGGCAAGCCGCTCATCGAGGACGTCCGCTTTCGCGATCGCATCGCCAGGGTGGAAATCGATCTGATCGCGCACGAATGGTCGCTGCTGCGCGTCGTCTCGGCCGAAACAGCGGGACGTCCGATCGGACCGGAGGCTTCGGTGCTGAAAATCCGCGGTTCGGAGATTCAGCAGGAGCTTACGGAGCTGATCATGGAGTGCGCAGGTCCCTATGCGGTGCCTTTTGTAAGCGAGGCGCTGGAGGCGGACTGGCAGGGCGAGACCGCGAACGGCGAGTTGCTCAACGCGCTGGCCGCGCACTACCTGGACTGGCGCAAGATTTCGATCTACGGCGGTTCGACTGAAGTGCAGAGAAACATCATCGCCAAGCAGGCGCTCGGCATCTGAGGACACGCCATGGACTTCACGCTGGTTGAAGAGGAACAGATGCTGGCCGACGTGGTCGGCCGTTTCGTCGAAAAGGAATACGACTTCGAGGCGCGACGCCGTCTCGCCGCTACGCCCGAGGGCTGGTCGGCTGCGCACTGGACTACGCTGGCCGAAATGGGCGTGCTGGCACTGAACGTGCCCCAGGATCACGGCGGCCTTGGCACGGGGCCGGTCGAGACCATGCTCGTGATGGAAGCCTTCGGCCGTGGACTCGTATTGGAGCCGTTTGTTTCGACCGCGGTGCTCGGCGCGAAGCTGATCGGGCGCGCAGGACACGAGGCGCGCAAGGCCGAGTTGCTGACCGGCATCGCCGACGGCAGCCTGAAGACCGCGCTGGCGACGCTCGAACCCGGTGCGCGTTTCGATTTGTGGAATGTTGCGACGAGGGCCGAGACCACGCGTGACGGGTTCGTCCTGAACGGACGGAAGGGCGTCGTATTGCACGGCGACAGTGCGGACATTCTGCTGGTTTCGGCGCGTACCGCGGGCGAGCAGACCGATCAGCACGGCATCACACTCTTCGCCGTCGATGCGCGAACCCAAGGCGTCCGCGTCAGAGGATTTCCCGCACTCGATGGCCAGCGAGTCGCCGAGGTGGTGCTGGAGGACGTGCGCGTCGATGCAAAGGCTGTCATCGGCGCGGTCGATCAGGGCTACCCACTGCTCGAGTGGGCGGTCGATCAAGGCATTTTTGCGCTGTGCGCGGAAGCGGTCGGCGCGATGTCGCGGTTGAGCGAACTGACCTTTGAATACCTGCGCACGCGAAAGCAGTTCGGTTCGCCGATTGGTAAATTCCAGGCGCTGCAGCATCGCGCCGCCGATATTTTGACCGCGGTAGAGCAGGCGAAATCGATCGTCTACTTTGCCGCCGCCAAGCTCGGCGAGGACGACGACCGCGAAGCCCATCGTGCAGTCACAGCCGCCAAGGCGCTGATCGGCCGTAGTGCGCGCTTCGTGGCACAGCAAGCGGTGCAACTGCACGGCGGGATGGGCATGACCGACGAACTGGCGGTGGGGTGGTACGTGAAACGGCTCACCTGCATCGATATGACCTGGGGAAACACCGAACACCATCTCGAACTGTACGGAGCGTTCCTGTAATCGCAGTTTGCCCGACGACCCAGAATGGTCCCGACCGCCGATACCGGTCGATTCGAAAAAGGAGACAACAGATGTCAGTAGCTGCTCATGGCGCGGCTCCGGAGCTCGCGCCAATTCCCGCGCACGTATTGCCCGAACGTGTGTTCGACATCGATATCTACAATCCGCCGGGTGCCGAGGACGACTATCATCTGTCGCTCAAGCAGTTGCACGCCGAAGGCATTCCCGACATTCTGTGGACACCGCGAAACGGCGGACACTGGATCGCGACGCGCGGCGATGACATCTATCACATCCTCAAGGACTACGAGAATTTCTCGTCGAAACAGCTGACGGTGCCGCTGGTCGAGCATCAACCGTTGCCGCCGATCTTCTTCGATCCTCCGCAGCACACCGCCTATCGCGCGCTGATCGCGCCTGCGTTCATGCCGCAGGCAATCGGCAAGCTCGAGGAGAAGGCGCGCGAAATGGCGATCGAACTGATCGAGGGTTTTTATCCCAAGGGCGAAGTGGAATTCGTATCGGGGTTTGCGCAGCATCTGCCAATCGGCATCTTCATGAACATGGTGGCGCTGCCCGCCGAAGATCGCGAGTACTTGCTCGGCCTCGCCGACAAGATGGTCCGCCCGGTCGATGCCAACGAGAAGCTCAAGGCGCTCGGCGCGATTTTTCAGTACCTGGGGGTGAAGATCGCGGAGCGCCGCGCGAATCCGGGTGACGACCTCATCAGCAAGATCGTCCATTCGAAGATCGACGGGCGTGCGCTCACCGACGATGAAGTGCGCGGGCTTTGCGGCCTCGTGCTGATTGGCGGCCTCGACACGGTTGCCTCGGCAATGGGTTTTATCGCGCGATTCCTCGCCGGCAGCCCGGCCCACCGCAAGCAGCTGATCGACAACCCCGAACTGACGCAGAAGGCCGTGGACGAGCTTCTGCGGCGCTTCCCGGTGGTGAATCAAGGGCGGCGGATCACACACGACTTCGAATACAAAGGCGTGCAGATGAAGGCGGGCGACATGATCGTCATGCCGACCACGCTGCACGGTCTGGACGAGCGAAAGTTCGACGATCCGCTGACGGTGGATTTCACGCGGCCCACGCCGATTCATTCGACGTTCGGCAATGGCGCGCATCGTTGTCCCGGCTCGTTCCTTGCGCGCGTGGAGTTGAAAGTTTTCCTTCAGGAATGGCTGAAGCGGATTCCCGATTTCCAGATCAAGCCTGGCGAGAAGGCGGGTGTCCACGGAGGTGTGAACGGCACGCTGTACCACTTGCCTCTTGTCTGGGACGTGGCCCGTTGAAGATCGGTCGCGATGGCCTGAGCAGGCCATGGTGACCATGTGGGTCTGTGGAAGACTATCTATGGCTCGGTACGCCCGCCATATGGCGCGCCCCTCGTTCTATGGAGATGCCTTGCTCAACGCGCGCCAGACAACCTTCATGGCGTGACGGAACGAGTCGACATCGAGTGTGTTCGTGTCGGCCCGGCGAAGATAGACGACGAGGCCCTGTAGATGTGAAAGGAGCAGGGCACCGCGCAGCGTACATTCTCCCGCCGCCACGGCGGGGTTTGTCTGTGCGATCAGTTCCGCCAGCAGAGCCTGGAAATCCGCAGTGGTTTTCGCCATCAAGGCATGCAAGGCGGGCTCGTGCTCCGCCAGACTCCAGGACTCCAGAACAAAGGCGCTAACGCGCTTGCCGTCGGGCGCCGTCAGTACGGAGAACGCCTCGTCGACGATGACTTCCAGCCGGGCCTCCGGTGGCCGACGTTTGTCTTCTGCGATCGTCCGATAGTGCTCGAAATAGCGACTTGTAAAAGCCTCGATCGTGGCCCGCAGTAGTTCTTCGCGAGTGCTGAAATAGTGCTGCAAAGTTCTCAGTCGGATTCCCGCGTCGCTGGCAATGCGGCGTTGAGTGAACCCAGCGTTACCTTCCGATGCAAAGACCTTGATCGCCGCTTCGATGATGGCGGGCACACGGGTGGTTCTATTTCCTCGCCGTTTGGGTCCGTCTTCCGCCGTGTTGTCGAGGTCTGCCGATGAGATGGTCAGGTCTTTCATCTGTTGTGCTCTCCTTGGCGTCTGCTGCCTGTCGCGCGCGCGTTGTCAGTCCCGGATGCGCAAATCTGCAGACCATTCCCCACCCTGATACGTGCATCGTTCGATCCTGATCGGCCAGCCGCGACTCTTGATCTGATGATAGTCAGCTGACGAATAAATATTCGTCCATCGACTAATTACTTCCAGATGGCGTCTCATCCATTTAATTGCTACGTCACACATCGTACTCCACTGAAGCGTGGTTTTGTCCATACCAGCATTTCCCCTGGTGCCATCTGGGCTTGATAATGGGTCGGCTGACTACTAGTATTTAGTCAAACGACACATTACGGTAGAACCAGATTTTTCTCGCAGTGCCGGAGCCGGAGCGGAGATGTGCAGGTGTCGGGCCGAGCCGGTCAAGGTCGCCAATCTTTGCGTTCGTGGCAGTGATTGCCAGCGGCGCACACGGGGCGGTTGAAGGAGCAGGACATGAAGCTTGGAGAAAGTTCTTTGCGTTCGCTCATCGAAAAGTGGCTCGCGCCAACTGCGACCACACCGGTGCATGTAACCCGATGTACTTTCGCAAATTCGAGTCAGACGAGGTGTGTGCTCGCGCGGTCGTCTGCCTCGGAGAGGTCCCTCGCGATATTCTTCTTTCGGCACGACGACGGAGCTTGGCGAGTGTTCCCACCGCCTCCCCGAAAACCAGAAATGCACTCCTGCCCAGGAGCGGGATAAGGGATTTGTCTTGTCGATTCATGGTCAGGATAAATACATGCACTGCCAAGGAAACTGACCCAATCGCACAAGCGTTTTCGGCTGCTTCCGCGATTCGTCCTCCTTTCGCGTTCGAAGTGAGAGACGAAAGACTACCTCGTCCCTGATCTGTACCGCGTACGGCCTGCAGATCGATTCATGATCCGCTCTCGCGGATTGCCAGGAAGCCACCCATGGTTTGCATCGCCATTCCTCGCAGGCGAGGCGGATGCCTTGTCAATGCAAGTGTCGCCGGCATCTCGATTGCGCGACGCGCTCGGCCACGCATCTGGCACCGATGCGTGCTCCGGTCATGCGCGCATCGCTTCGAATTCGTCACCAATCGCAAACCCACGTTTACCCCGAATTTCGAACGGCGTTCGAAAAAATGCATCACGTAGGGGTGGGCGAGCGTTGACAGTCGAGTTTCGAGCGTTTATCTTTGCGAACAGCATTCGTATTCTGGTGACGTGGTGGGAGGTATCTGAAACGCGATGCTGATGAGGTGGGGGAGGCCGGTTTCGCTTCATTGCTAAGTCTGCGGGAATCCAACGGCCTTGGCCTTTTCTGCGGCAGTTCGACAAAGACAAGAGGAGACGCATGAAACAGAAGAGTCTTAAGCCAAGGGCGATCAGCCTTGGCGTACACGCCGCCTGTATCGCCGCGGCATGCGGGTTGTGGAGCGCGAACGCCAATGCATTTCACTTCGATGTGCCGAACCCGGACATCGACATGCAATGGGACAACACGGTGCGAGCGGACTACGGCATCCGGCTGCAGAACCCGGACCAGTTCTACACCAGCAGTCCGACGTTCGATGAAGGCAATCTGTCGACGCCGAAGTTCAGCACGATCCAGGCGATGCTGAACCTCTACAGCGAGTTCGATTTCAAGTACAAGGAAACGTCCGGCTTCCGCATCAGCATGGACGCGTGGTACGACCCGACGTTCAAGAATCACAATACGAGCAATCCGGCGTTTCTGCCGAACTATCCGAACAACGAGTACACGAGCTACATCAAGAAGTACTATCAGGGGCCGAGCGCCGAACTGCGTGATGCGTTCGTGTTCAACACCTTCGACCTCGGTGGTCACTCTGTAAACGTCAAGCTCGGCCGGACGGCGATTACCTGGGGGCAGTCGGCGTTCGCTACGCTGGGTGGTGCGAACTCGGTGGCGATCGGTCAACAGCCGCTCGACCTGATGAAGCTGACGCAGAGCCCGAGCGCTTCGCTCAAGGAAATCGTGTTGCCGACGGCTCAGGCCGCCGTGACGGCGAACATTACCGACACGATTTCCCTCGGGGCACAGTACACGTTCGAATGGAATCACGACCGGCTGCCTGAAGGCGGCACCTATTTCGGCGGTGCGGATCCGATCCTCTACGGCCCTCCGATCGCGAGCTACGAAACCATTCCGGGGCTGGGCACGTTCGGGATTCCGCGCATCGCGCCGACCAAAGGTCAGATAGGCGACATCGGCCTGAACGGCAAGTGGCGAGTCGATTCGCTCGCAACGACCTATGAATTCACGTATCGCCACTTCGCCATGAAGATGCCATGGGCGGCGGTGCTGCTCCCGGGTGCCGGACCGGAACTCTTCCCTGGCTTCAACCTGCCCGGTGTTACGGCGAAGTACGGCAACAACGTGAACCTGATCGGCGCTGGCTTCAACAGCGCGATCGGCAACGCGGCAGTGGCGGGCGAACTGTCGTATCGTTGGAACATGCCGCTCACAGCCGTCAATACCACGACGGTCAACGACGCGCCGACGGGTCGCACGCTGCACGGTCTGCTGAACGTCACGCAGTCGTTCGGCAAGACGCCCTTGTGGGACAACATGTTCCTTCAGGCTGAATTCGCGTTCAACCAGCTGCTGAGCGTGACACACAACGCGGGCAACTTTGCGAATTCCAGCTATGACACGACCGGCCAATGCTCAGCATCGGGGAACAACCCCTTCAACAACTGCTCGACGCGCTTCTGGGCTGGAATCGGCATTGGTGCGAGCCCGCAGTGGTATCAGGTGTTCCCGGGGGTCGATCTGACGATGCCGCTGTTCGTCAATCTGAATCTGAAGGGCTACTCTTCGGTCATTACGCCAGCGGCCGAAGCACAAGGGCAGAACACGTTCGTGGTCGGGCTTGATTTCACGATTTACAACAAGCACCAGGTGAACGTGACCTACACCTATTACATGAACAAGAAGGGGTACTCTACGACGGGAGCCGCGACTGCACTCGGCGCACCGTATAGCGACAAGTCGTGGATCGGCATCACCTATCAGACAACGTTTTGATGATGGAGGCACCTGTGAAAAGACTCCCAAAGCTTCTTAAGGCGCTGGCGATACTCGCCGCCGTTTGGGCTTCACCCTATACGCTGGCAATCGAGAGCGGGATTACCCCGTTCGGAGCGGAAATTTCCGGCAACAAGGACGGCACGATTCCCGCCTACACGGGCGGCATCAAGGAATTCCCGGCCGGCTTCAAGCCCGACTCCGGGAAATGGGCGGACCCTTTTGCCGGTGAAAAGCCTGTTCTGCAAATCACGGCCCAGAACTATCAGCAATACGCCGACAAGCTGAGCGCCGCTTCGATCGAACTGTTCAAGCGCTATCCGACTTACCGGATGGACATCTACCCGACGCACCGCTCCGTTTCGTATCCGGATTGGTACCTCGAGAACTCGGAGAAGAACGCGCAAAGCGCCAAGCTCGAAAAGAATGGCCTTTATATTTCGGGCGCGTTCGGCGGTAAGCCGTTCCCGGTCCCGAAGAACGGTCAGGAAGCGTTGTGGGACTGGGAATTGCGTTATGTGGGCACGGCCCAGAAAAACAACGTGAAGACGTGGCTCGTCGATTCGAGAGGCACTCCGATTCTTGCTGCACAGTTCAAGAGTTCGCTGCTCTATCCGTATTTCGAGCCTAAGTATGAAGCGGAGTTTCGCAAGAAGGGTCCCCTTGCGATCTGGTATCAGGTCTATAACGACTACGCTGCACCGTCCCGTCTGATCGGCGAGACGTCGCTCTTCTGGTACTTCACGGATTCGGCCGATCACGATCAGCAATCGTGGGCATACAACCCGGGCCAACGCCGCGTGCGCGTGGCGCCCGATCTCGCCTATGACACCCCGAACCCCGGCTATTCCGGCGCGATCACGATGGATGACATCCAGCTGTTCTACGGGAAGATCGACCGCTGGGACGCAAAACTGGTCGGAAAGAAGGAAATGTACATCCCGTACAACGACTACAAGCAGCAGTACGATACGCCTGCAAGCAAGATCCTCACGTCGAATTTCGTGAATCCGGATCATGTGCGCTGGGAACTGCACCGCGTGTGGGTCGTGGACCTGACGCTCAAGCAGGGCGCGCGTCATATCTACAGCAAGAAGACGCTGTATTTCGACGAGGACGGCGGTGGCGGAATGATGGACGCGTATGACCAGTCGGGCAAGCTGTATCGCGGTGGCTTCGAAACCACGGTGCCCGCCTACGACTACAAGGTTCCGTATTCGCTCGGTAACTGGTTCTACGACTTCAACAGCGGCATCTATATTTTTGGCAGCCATCCGGCGGAGTCGCCGGGGATCATGTTCAACGTGAGCTTCCCGAACGACTACTTCACGCCGGAGCGTATGCAATCTGCGGGTGTGCGCTAATTGCGCGCTGAGTCGAGGATAAGGTATTGAGTGAGACGTCCCGCCCGGCTTGCCTGGCGGGACGTCTCACCAGCAGTGGCTGGATCGAGTCGCACGCATCGAAAGTAGTGTGGTTGCTTTTGGTATTGGATCAATCTGGAAAGTGATGGAGACAGTTTTGAAGAAGCACCGGCTGTTGATTAACGCGTTCGCGCTTGCTGCAGCAATTTGCGCCGCGCCGATGTCGAATGCGATCGAAAACGGGATCACGCCTTTCGGGGCCGAAGTCGCCGGGAACAAGGACGGGACGATTCCCGCCTACACAGGCGGTATCACACAGTTTCCGACCGGATTCAAGGCAGATTCTGGCAAGTGGGCAGACCCGTTCCCGGATGAGAAGGCAGTGCTGCAAATCACTAACCAGAACTCTCAGCAGTACGCGGACAAGCTGAGCGCGAGTTCGATCGAGCTGTTCAAGCGTTATCCGACCTATCGGATGGACGTCTATCCGACCCATCGCTCGGTGTCGTATCCGGACTGGTATCTCGAGAATTCGGAAAAGAACGCGCAGAACGCGAAGCTCGAAAAGAATGGCCTGTTCGTTTCCGATGCGTTCGGCGGCAAGCCGTTCCCGGTGCCGAAGAACGGTCAGGAAGCATTGTGGAACTGGGAACTGCGCTACGTGGGTACGGCCCAGCGCAACAACGTGAAGACGTGGCTGGTTGATTCGAGAGGCACGCCGATCCTCGCCGCGCAATTCAAGAGCTCACTGTACTACCCATATTTCGATCTGAAACAGGAAGGCGAATTCAGGAAGAAGGGCGGTCTCGCCATCTGGCAATACATCAACAACGATTTCGTTGCACCGGCGCGAATGATCGGCGACACCACGCTCTACTGGTTCTTCACCGATACGGCCGATCACAACCAGCAATCGTGGGAATACAACCCCGGTCAGCGCCGCGTGCGCGTGGCGCCTGACCTTGCCTACGACACGCCGAACCCTGGCTATTCGGGCGCGATCACGATGGACGACATCCAGTTGTTCTACGGACGCATCGATCGCTGGGACGCGAAGCTCGTCGGCAAGAAGGAGATGTACATCCCGTACAACGACTACCAGCAACAGTATGAAACGCCGGCGAGCAAGATCCTCACGCCGCATTTCGTCAGCCCGGATCATGTGCGCTGGGAATTGCACCGTGTGTGGGTCGTCGACCTGGCGCTCAAGCAGGGCTCGCGTCACGTGTATGGCAAGAAGACGCTCTATTTCGACGAAGACGGTGGCGGCGGAATGATGGATGCCTATGACCAGTCCGGCAAGCTGTATCGAGGTGGCTTCGAGACCACGGCGCCTGCATACGACTACAAGGTGCCGTATTCGCTGGGCAACTGGTTCTACGACTTCAACAGCGGCATCTATATTTTCGGCAGCCATCCGGCGGAGTCGCCTGGGATCATGTTCAACGCGAGCTTCACGAAGGACTTCTTTACACCTGAGCATATGCAGTCGACCGGCGTGCGATAGCCGATACAGGTGCAAGGAAAGGCGCAGTACGTGCGCCATGCCGGGTATCGCATGGCGCACAGAGAAGTTTTAAAAAAATCCAGGACTGTTCGCGTGACCGATCGCCAGTTACTGTGAAGGAGACACAATGCGCAATACCCTGTTTCGTTGGCTGGCACTCGTCGCGGCGGCATGCGCCGCCAGCGGGTCGGTCCATGCCGAATTCGCCGATCCGATGCGTTCGCCTGCCGTGATCAACCTGCAGGCCGCGCATGAACCGCTGATCGCGTTGGCCCAGGCCGGACAGCGTCTGGTCGCGGTAGGCCCGCGCGGGGCGATTCTGGTTTCGGACGACATGGCCATGCACTGGCGCCAGGTCCAGGTGCCGGTGAGTTCGGATCTGGTCGCTGTCACGTTCAAGTCGGCCGCGCTCGGCTGGGCGGTCGGACACGACGGCGAGGTGCTGCACACCACCGACGGCGGCAATACCTGGACGCGGCAGCTCGACGGCCAGCAGGCGGCGAAGCTGATGAGCGCCTACTACGCGAAGCAGCAGGGCGATTCCCCCGATCTGAAGGCGTCGCGCGAAGAGGCAGAGCGCTTCGAAGCAGACCAGGGGGGACGTCCTTTCCTCGACGTCTGGTTTGATGATGAGCGTTCGGGCTGGGTCATCGGCTCGTTCAACATCATTTTTCACACCGACGACGGCGGCAAGAACTGGGTGCCCTGGTTCGATCGCGTCGACAATCCCAACGCGTTGAACCTGCATGCAATGCGCCGTATCAACGGAACGCTTTATATCGTGGGCGAACAGGGGCTGCTGCTCAAGCTCGACCCCGGCAAGCAGCGTTTCGTCGCGGTTCCTACGCCCTCGAAGGGCAGCCTCTTCGGTCTCGCTTCCACGGGCAACGCGTTGATCGTCTACGGTCTGCTCGGCAACGCATATCGCTCCATCGACAGCGGCGCGACCTGGGACAAGATCACGCTGCCGACCGGCGCGAGCATCCTGGCGTCGGCTGAACTGCCGAACGGTAACCTTCTTCTCGCGACCCAGGCGGGTGAGCTGCTGGAGAGCGCCGATCAGGGGGCAACGTTTCAAAAACTTCGCGCGAGCCAGCCGGGCGGCATCTTCGCGATGGCGTTGCGCGGCGACACCGCGGTGCTGGCGGGCGCGGCCGGCCTGTCGCGGATCACATTGTCGAAGTCGAACTAAAAGGGAGCAGACATGGCTGGCGGCAACAATGCCCAATTCGACAAGATGCCCGTTGTGGCGGATCTTGCCCAGTTCGATTCACGTTCAGGCAACGCGCTTGAACGGTTGATCTTCAACCGCCGTCCCTGGCTCATCGTCATCTGCGCGATCATCACGGCGGTGCTAGGGTTTCAGGCGCTGCGTCTCGATGTGAATGCGAGCTTCGAGAAGATGATTCCGCTGTCGCATCCGTACATCAAGAACTATCTCGCCAACAAGGCGGACCTTAAAGGGCTCGGCAATTCGCTGCGGATCGTCGTCGAGAATCCCTCGGGCGACATCTACGATCCGAAGTATCTTGCCGCGCTGCGACGCGTCAATGATGCGTTGTTTCTGATTCCGGGCGTCGACCGTCCTGGCGTGAAGTCGATCTGGATGCCGATCGTGCGCTGGAACGTGGTCACGGAGAATGGCTTCGCGGGCGGCCCGGTGATGCCGGACGGCTTCGACGCGTCCGCACAGGCCATCGCACAGCTGCGCACGAACGTAGCGCGCGCAAACATCGTGGGCAGCATCGTGTCGAATGATCTGCATTCGAGCATGATCCAGTTGCCCCTGCTCGATCACTATGCCGATACCGGCAAGGCGCTCGACTACGCGAAGCTCTCGCACCAGATCGACGAGGTCATCAAGAAGGAGGGTCACGGCGAGGTGCACGTGCACGTGGTGGGCTTCGCGAAGCTGATCGGCGACCTGATCGACGGCCTCAAGCTGGTGGCGATGTACTTCGGCGTGGCCGCGGCGATTGCGCTCGGCGTGATCTTTCTGTACACGCGCTGCTATCGCAGCACGCTGCTGGTGGTGGCATGTTCGCTGATTGCCGTCGTCTGGCAGCTCGGCATCATTCGCTCGCTCGGCTATGTGCTCGATCCCTATTCGGTACTGGTCCCGTTCCTCGTTTTCGCCATCGGCGTATCGCATGGCGCACAGAAGATGAACGGGATCACGCAGGACATCGGGCGCGGCACCCATCGCTACGTGGCGGCACGCTACACGTTCCGGCGGCTTTTCCTCGCCGGTCTCACGGCGTTGCTCGCGGACGTGGTTGGCTTCGCGGTGCTGATGGTCATCGACATTCCGGTGATCAAGGATCTGGCGTTCACGGCGAGCGTTGGCGTGGGCGTGCTCGTGTTCACGAATCTGCTGCTGCTGCCGGTACTGCTTTCATACATTGGCGTCAGTCCGTCAGCGGCACGACGCAGCGTGCGCGGCGAGCAGAACGAGGCGCGCGGAACCTCGTCGGCAGGCGCGCTGTGGAACCTGCTCGACCGCTTCACCGAACGCCGCTGGGCCGTGGGTGCGATCGTTTGCGCGGCGGCACTCACGGCGTTCGGCTGGTCGATCAGTCAGCATCTGCAGATCGGCGACCTCGATTCGGGCGCGCCTGAGCTTCGTCCAGACTCGCGCTACAACCTCGACAACGCCTACGTCAATGCGCATTTCGGCCTGTCGAGCGATCTTTTCGTCGTGGTTGGCAAGTCGTCGCACGGCACTTGCGACGCCAACAATTTCCCGCTCGTTCTCGAGGCTGACCGACTCGAAGCCACACTGCGCAACGTGCCGGGCGTGCAGACGACGACTTCGGTCGGTGGCCTCGCGCGCTGGGTGACGGCGGGCTTCTACGAGGGCTACCCGAAGTGGTACACGGTCGACCGCGTGCCTTCGATCGTCAACAAGACGGTGTGGCAGATCCTGCTCGATCATCCGGACCTACTGAGCCAAACTTGCGGCACGGCGCCCGTGATCGCCTATCTGACCGATCACAAAGCCGCGACGCTCTCGCGTGTCATGGAGGCGGCGGAGGCATTCGCGAAAGAACATAGCGACGCCGACCACCAGTTCCTGATGGTTGCCGGCTCGGCTGGCATCGATGCAGTGACGAACGTGGTCGTCGCAAAAGCGAACCGCACCATGCTGTTCATGGTGTATGCGGCGGTGATCCTGCTGTGCTTCATCACGTTCCGCAGCTGGCGCGCGGTCGTGGTGGCCGTCGTGCCGCTCGGAATCACCTCGGTGCTGTGCGAGGCGCTGATGGTCAAGCTCGGCATCGGCGTGAAGGTGGCGACGCTGCCGGTGATCGCGCTGGGCGTGGGGATTGGCGTCGACTATGCGCTCTATCTGCTGAGCGTGCAGCTCGCGTATCAGCGTGCGGGGCAGCCGCTGCGCGTAGCTTATCGTCATGCGGTGCAGTTCACGGGCAAGGTCGTGGCGCTGGTCGGCGTGACGCTGGCTGCCGGCGTTGTGACATGGGCCTTTTCACCGATCAAGTTTCAGGCCGACATGGGCATCCTGCTAACGTTCATGTTCCTGTGGAACATGATCGGTGCGCTGATCTTGATCCCGGCGCTGTCGCATTTTCTTCTGCAGGGAATTTCGCGCAAGGCGGTGGCGAGGGGGGGAGCGGCTGGTTCGGCGAACGTCGAAGCTTGTAGCGGCGAGGTCACGCTGCGGTAGCGAGTATGTGGCGGTGCCGCGCGTTGCGCGCGGCACCGCCTCGCAGCACAAATAAGTTGGCCCGCTGGCCGCTCGGCCCTACACCACGGACATCGAAAAGCTCAGGATCTCCGAGACTCCGCCGTCGACCATCAGCATTTGGCCATTCATGTAAGAGCTGGCCTGCGACGCGAGAAACACGGCGACGCCGCCTAGTTCCTCGGGATTGCCCCAACGGCCAACCGAAATGTGCGAGCGCACGATCTCCTTCATTTGCGGATTCGATGTGACGGGCTCAGCCATATCCGTGAGGAAGTAGCCGGGGCAGATGCCGTTGCAACGAATGCCGTGTCGCCCCAGCTCCGCACCGAGCGATTTCGTGAGTCCGGCAACCGCGTGCTTACTGGCCACGTACGCTTGAAGCTTCTCGCGGCCGAGCACCGACACATAAGACCCGACGTTGATGATGCGTCCGTGTCCGCGTTCGATCATCGGGCGCGCCACTTCCTGCGCGAGCAGGTATGCGGCCGTGACGTTGGTATCCATCGTTCTTTGCCACATATCGACGCTCGACTGGAGAAAATCGCTCCACTCGCAAATGCCCGCGTTGTTGAGCAGTACGTCGATGCGGCCGTGACGAGCGAGAACGTTGCGCACGCCGTTTCTGATCGCATTGTGATCGGTGAGATCGAACGGTTCGATATCGACGGTGCCGCCCGTTTTGCGAATCGACTCCGCCGCGGTCTCGAGGCTCGCGCGCGATCGCGCACAAAGAATCACGCGCGCGCCCGCAGACGCCAAGGCGCTCGCCATCGCAAAGCCGAGACCGCGCGATGCGCCCGTGACGAGCGCGATTTGTCCTTCCAGTGAAAAGAGTTTCATTGTCTGACTCCCGTGAATGATGGGAAGGCTGATTACTGGTGGCGAATGACGATCTTGCCGAAATGTTTCTGGCTTTTGAGGTGCCGAAGCGCATCCGGTACATGCGCGAAGTCATAGACCGAGTCGATCACCGGCCGCAGTTTGTGCAATGCGATTGCGCGGTTCATCGATTCGAAGTCCTGGCGGGAGCCGACGCGGATCGGTGCGATCGTCAGTCCGCGCGCGAAGAATCCCTCGCTGGGGGAGGGGGCACCGGTCAGCAGCCCGACGACGCTGATCCGGCCGCCGTCCCGTGTGCAAGCAACCGACTTGCCGAACGTTTGAGCCCCGCCCACCTCGACGACGAGATCGACCCCAAGGCCATTGGTCAGGCGCAGCACGGCGTCTTCCCAATTGGGCGTGTCGCGGTAGTTGATGGTCGCGTCTGCGCCCAGTTCGGCCAGGCGTTTCAGTTTCGATTCGCTGGACGAAGTGGCGATCACCCGGGCGCCGAAAAGACGTGCTAGCTGCAGAGCGAAGATCGATACGCCGCCGGAACCTTGCACGAGGACGGTCTGGCCCGGCAGCTGGGGCGCATGCTGACACAGTGCGTTCCATGCGGTGACGGCGGCGCACGGCAGTGTCGCGGCTTCCTCGTCGGAAAGGTGCTCGGGAACACCAATCAGCTCTTCCTCACTCAGTACGACTTTGTCGCGGAGCATCCCTTCGACGATGGCGCCGCGGCCCAAAGTATCTGCGTGTTGCGGGCGCGCTCCGCCGTGCCAATTCTCCGCGAAATTGGCCATCACCCGGTCGCCCGGTTTGAAGCGCCGTACACTTGCGCCGACCGCGAGCACGACCCCCGCGCCGTCCGAGGCCGGAATGAAGTTCGGTGCCATCCAGTCGCGAAACGCTCCATTCATCAGCAGCAACTCGCGGAAATTTAGCGAACTCGCGTTGACCTGCACCGATACCTGATGAGCGCCAGGTGGCGCCGGATCGGGTTCCTCGCATAACGCCAGTCCCGCAATGCCTTCGAAACGCTCACATCGATAGAGCTTCATTTGTCGTCTCCTTGGTGTTGAACAAGGGCGTCGAATTGATCGCCGAGTGACGCTTTCCTCATTCTTCTCGTTGACAGCTACAAAAAAAACGGTTCAGAATATAGAACATTGTTCAACAAAGCGTTCGGAGCGTCAAATTGAAGATACTGGTCGCGGTGAAGCGCGTGATCGACTACAACGTGAAACCTCGGGTCAAGTCCGACGGCTCGGGCGTCGATCTGGCCAACGTAAAAATGGCCATGAACCCGTTCGACGAGATCGCGGTGGAGGAGGCGGTGCGCCTCAAGGAAGCAGGCGTTGCGACTGAAGTCGTCGTGGTATCGGCGGGCACCGCGCAATCGCAGGAGGTACTGCGTACGGCACTCGCCATGGGGGCGGATCGTGCGGTGCTAGTGGAGAGCGATGCGGATCTGCAGCCGCTCGCGGTCGCAAAGCTGCTGGCCGCCGTAGCCGCGCGGGAAAACCCGCAACTGTTCTTGCTCGGCAAGCAGGCCATCGACAACGACGCTGGTCAAACCGGGCAGAAGCTCGCCGCATTGCTCGGCTGGCCGCAAGCGACGTTTGCGTTCAAGACGGAAGTGGATGGTCAGCAACTGCTCGTCACGCGTGAAATCGATGGCGGTCTCGAACGCGTCGCTCTCGATCTGCCCGCGGTGATCACGACCGATCTGCGCCTGAACAGTCCACGCTATGTGACGCTGCCCAACATCATGAAAGCGAAGAAGAAGCCTCTCGATACGCTGAATCCTGAAGCGCTGGGCGTTGACGTCGCGCCTCGCCTGAAGGTTCTCGAAGTGACCGAGCCACCGGCGCGCAAGGGCGGTGTGATGGTTCCGGATGTTGCAGCGCTGATTGAAAAGCTTCGAAACGAAGCGAAGGTGATCTAATCATGACTATTCTCGTTATCGCCGAACACGACAATGCGACCCTGAAGCGCGCCACGCTCAACGCCATCACGGCGGCGGGCGCAGTGGGTGGCGACATTCATGTGCTGGTGGCGGGCCACGGCGCGTCGGCCGTCGTCGAGCAAGCCGCGAACGTAGCCGGTGTCGCCGAAGTGCTCGTCGCGGAAGCACCCGAATACGCGCACGGGTTACCGGAAAACCTCGCCGCACTCGTGGTCTCGTTGGCCCGCGCTTATACACACGTGATCGCAGCGTCCACGGCGGTGGGCAAAAACTTCATGCCCCGTGCGGCCGCGCTGCTCGATAGCGCGCAGATTTCCGATGTCGTTGCCTTCAAGGCTGCCGATGTTTTCGTGCGTCCGATCTATGCCGGCAATGCACTAGCAACAGTGCAATCGTCCGACCCGATCAAAGTCATCACCATTCGCCCGACCGCGTTTGATGCTGCAGCGACCGGTTCGACCGCCGCGCCGTCACGCGCTGTTGCATCGGCGCCGGCTTTCGATAAGGCCCGTTTTGTCGGGCAGGAACTCACGAAATCGAGCCGGCCAGAGCTTGCGGCGGCAAACATCGTGGTGTCGGGCGGCCGTGGCATGCAGAACGGTGACAACTTCAAGCTCCTCGACGCGCTTGCGGACAAGCTTGGTGCGGCCGTGGGCGCGTCGCGTGCGGCGGTCGACGCCGGCTTCGTGCCGAACGATTATCAGGTCGGTCAGACGGGCAAGATCGTCGCGCCTCAGTTGTATATCGCGGTGGGCATCTCGGGAGCGATTCAGCACCTCGCCGGCATGAAGGATTCGAAGGTCATCGTCGCGATTAATAAAGACGCAGAGGCACCGATCTTTCAGGTGGCCGACTACGGTCTCAGTGCGGACCTGTTCGAAGCTGTTCCGGCGCTGACCGCAGCGCTCGATTGACGTTCGCCCGGATTGACAGCAATCCGGGCGTCAGCCTAGCATCTGAACGCCGTTCACAACAATTGAACCGGTCGTTGCATATCGATTGCGAACCACCCGGCCACAACATAAAGAGTCGGAACCGGCGCCTACGCCGGCCACATCACGAAGGAGATAGCAATGGGTAACAGAGGTCCCGATTCGGGTGAACACACGGTCCGTCTCGATTTTGTGCCGAAGGACAGTTACCTGTCGAAGCAATTTCTCGAGCGGGAGAACGAGCGCCTGTGGCCGCACGTGTGGCAGGTTGCATGTCGGCTGGAAGAAATTCCCAACGTCGGCGACTACGTCACCTTCGACGTGGCCGGCGAATCGATCATCGTGGTGCGAACGGCGGCCGATCAGATCAAGGCCTTTTTCAACGTCTGTCAGCATCGTGGCCGTCGCTTGACCAACGGCAGCAGCAAGGCCTCGAAATTTCACTGTGCCTATCACGGATGGCAGTGGAATCTGGATGGCGGCGTCGCGCGCGTGCTCGATCGTGACGACTGGGCCGGCTGCGAGGAAATGACTGACGGTGATCTGCGTCTCACCGATGTTCTGGTGGACACGTGGGGCGGCTTCGTGTTCATCAACATGGACCCGAACGCGGAGCCGCTCGCTAAATTCCTCGATCCGGTACCGGAGATCACGAACTGCTTCGAGTTCGAGAAGATGCGCTACCGCTGGTACAAGTCGATTCGTCTTCCGTGCAACTGGAAGGTTGCACTCGAAGCGTTCACCGAGGGTTATCACGTCGCGGCAACACATCCTCAGTTGCTGGATGTCGCGGGAGATGACGTAACGCGAAGCTTTGCCTACGGCCGCCACGGCATGTTCGGCTACTCGACGGCCACGCGCATGATCGGCGCGCCGTCACCGCGAACCGGCAAGCCGATGCCGGAGGACGTGCGTCAGGGTCTCGTCAACTTCTTCCGTGTGATGGAAGAGACCCTGAAAGCAATCAATACCGCGCGCGACTACGAAGCGGCGAAGCGGCTGATGACGGAAATGTCGCCCTCGGGTAACCAGTTCGAAGTCCTCGCAAAGGCAATGGATTTCCAGCGCGAAGCGGCGATCGCCGAGGGCGCCGGCTGGCCGGAGATCACTTTCGAGCAACTCGGTCGCGCGGGAGCGGACTGGCATGTCTTCCCGAACCTCGTGTTTCTTCCGTACCCCGACGGCGCGCTCTTTTACCGCGCACGCCCGGACGGCGATAACCCCGATTCGTGCATCTACGACATCTGGTCGCTGCAGCGCTTCGCGCCGGGCGCGGAGCCGCCGCTCAAGCGCGAGTTCTACTACGGTGTTGATGACTGGAAAGAGAACGCTCAGGAAAACTTCGGCCTGATCCTGTGGCAGGACTTCCAGAACATGACCAACGTGCAGCAGGGGATGAAGTCGCGCGGCTTCAAGGGTTCGCGCACGAATCCGCTGCAGGAAACGTCGGTTTCGAACTTCCATCGCGCGCTGCGCGAATTCATCGCGCGGGAGGAGTGATGTCGACGAGCTGGGACGCAACGTACGACTTCGTGGTGGTCGGCAGCGGCGGTGGTTCGATGTGTGCGGCGCTTGCCTGCAAGTCGGTGGGCAAGGAAGCGCTGATCATCGAGAAGCAGGCGAAGGTCGGTGGCTCGACCGGCTATTCGGGCGGTGTCTGGTGGCTGCCGAACAATCACGTGATGAAGCGCCACGGCGTAAGCGATTCGTATGAGCGCGCACGGCAGTACTTCGACGCCGCGGTGACGTATCATGGTCCGGGCACCTCGCATGCGCGACGCGAGGCTTACCTGCGCACCGGGCCGAAGATGGCCGAGTTTCTCGAGCAGCAGGGGATGCAGTTCGTGTACGCGGACGGCTGGTCCGATTACTACGACACGCTGCCCGGCGGGGAGCCCCGTGGCCGCTCGCTATTGGCGAAGTTGTTCGACGTGAAGGAACTGGGCGAATGGGCGCCGCGCTTGTCGCGCTATAAAGGCCCGTCGATGCCAGCCAACTCGGACGAGTACCCGACACTGTTTCTGATGAAGCGGACGTGGGGCGGCAAGCGCAAGGCGATGCAGCTCGGCGGCCGCATGCTTTACCAGAAGATCACCGGCAAGGAGCTCGTGGCGAACGGTGCG
The DNA here is from genome assembly GCF_040948765.1 of Paraburkholderia sp. BR10923. Taxonomy (NCBI): domain Bacteria; kingdom Pseudomonadati; phylum Pseudomonadota; class Betaproteobacteria; order Burkholderiales; family Burkholderiaceae; genus Paraburkholderia; species Paraburkholderia sp. BR10923. Next base: position 76,529 of record NZ_JBFPKO010000006.1, read on the forward strand.
GCGATTCAGGGGCGCATGCTTCAGATGGCGCTGCGCGCGAACGTGCCGATCTGGACGGACACGCCAGTGCGCGAGTTCATCGTCGAGGACGGACGTGTGGTCGGCATTGTCGCAGTGCGCAGCGGCCGCGAGTTGCGCGTGCGCGCTCGTCAGGGCGTGCTGCTCAATACGGGTGGCTTTTCACACAACGCTGAAATGCGCCGCAAGTACCAGCCGCAGCCGTCGTCCGCGGATTGGACCAATGCGAATCCAGGCGATACCGGTGAAATCCTGCAAGCTGCGATCGCGCTCGGCGGCGCGGTGGATTGCATGGAAGAAGCGTGGTGGGTCGTGACGTCGCTCGGCCCCAACGAGGAACTGCCGGAAGGTGCGCGCGCTCCGGATGGTTCGCCGTTGCCGTTCATGCATCACCTCGACCTCTCGCTGCCGTTTTCGATCATGGTCGATCAGGATGGCGAGCGCTTTTGCGACGAAGCGGGAGCGTACATGGAGATCGGTCAACGCATGTACGAGCGCCACAAGCAGACGGGAAAGGCGGTGCCCGCGTGGGTCGTGATGGACAGCCGCCAGCGCAAATATTACCCGTGGGGCACCGCGATGCCGGGCCAGATTCCGCAGAAGTGGCTCGACAGTGGATACATGATCAAGGCCGACACGCTCGAAGAGCTAGCCGCGAAATGCGGCATCGATCGCGCTGGCCTGCTCAAGACCGTCCAGCGCTTCAACGGCTTCTGCAAAACGGGCGTCGACGAAGATTACGGCCGCGGCTCGCGTGCATTCGATCGCTGCCATGGTGACCCGACCATCAAACCGAACCCGAATCTCGGGCCGATCGAGCAGGGCCCGTTCTACGCGGTGCGCATGTATCCAGGCGATGTCGGCACTGCAGGCGGTCTCGTGACTGACGAGTTCGGACGTGTGCTGAAGGACGACGGTTCGCAAATCCCTGGGCTGTACGCCACCGGCAACTGCACGGCATCCGTGGTTGGCCGGTGTTATCCGGGCGCCGGCAGCAGCATCGGCGCATCGTTCGTGTTCGGTTACATCGCGGCGCTGCATTCGAGCGGCGCGCAAAAGATCTGGTGACACAGGAGAGTGACGAATGAATGCCTATCAGCCGCCCAGCAGCGAAGTCCTGGTCGACATCTACAGGCGCATGACACTCATCAAGCAGAACGATGAGCGCTTTCGCGCCGTGATCAAGGCCGGCAAGCTGGTCATGCCGTACTACTCGCCGCGCGGGCAGGAAGTGATTCCGTCGGCGATGTCGGTGTGTCTCACCGATGACGACTACATCTGCACGATCTACCGCGGTGTTCACGACATGATCGCCAAAGGTGTGCCGCTCAAGGAACTCTGGGCCGAACTCGGTGGACGAGTGACCGGGACCTGCAAGGGCAAGGGCGGTCCGATGCACGTTACCCATCCCGCTTCCGGCGTGATGGTCACGACCGGCATCGTCGGCAGTTCGATGCCAATTGCGAATGGCCTGGCGCTTGCCGCGCAGATTCGCGGTGAACGGCGCGTGGCAGTCGCTTACTTCGGCGATGGCGCATCCAACATCGGCGCGTTCCACGAGTCACTGAACATGGCGTCCGTCTGGAAGCTGCCGGTGATTTTCGTCTGCCAGAACAACGGCTACGCCGAGCACACCAAATACGCTTACGGCACCTCCGTGTCCAATATCGCGCAACGCGCCGTCGCGTACCAGATGCCCGGCGTGACGGTGAACGGCAACGATCCGATCGCGATGCACAAGGCGGCGCGCGAGGCGGTCGAGCGTGCGCGCGACGGTGGCGGCCCGACGCTCATCGAAGCGAACACGTTCCGCTTTCAGGGCCATGTATTTGGCGATCCGGACGCGTACATGGACAAGCACGAAAAGGCGGCCTGGGTCGCCAAGGATCCCGTGCCGCTCTTCCGCCAGTGGCTCATCGATGCAAAGCATGCGACCGAACAGCAACTGGCTGCGATGGAAGCCGGGCACGAGGCGCAGATCGACGCTGCGGTCGAATTCACGTTGTCGAGCGAATATCCCGATGTCGCTGAGCTTCGTCGCGACATCTTCAAGGACGAGGTGCTTGCATGAGCCAGATGCCAACCAACATCAACACTATCCAGGCCGTCAACTTCGCGCTCGACGATGCAATGGCCGCCGACGTCAACGTGATCGTGCTGGGTGAAGACGTTGCCGACGGTCAGGAAGGCGGCATTGTCGGCGTAACGAAGGGACTGTCGTCGAAATACGGCACCTCGCGCGTGCGTTCGACGCCGATCTCGGAGCAGGCCATCATCGGTGCGGCAATCGGCGCTTCGATGGTCGGCATGCGCCCGGTGGCGGAAATCATGCTGATGAACTTCACGACCGTCGCGATGGACATGATCGTGAATCACGCGGCGAAACTGCGCTTCATGTCGGGCGGACAGACCAATGTGCCGATCGTGATCCGCACGATGACCGGTGCCGGCTTCGGCACGGGTGGTCAGCACGCGGACTACCTTGAAGCGTGGTTCGCGCACGTCGCCGGCATCAAGGTGGTCGCACCTTCGAATCCTGCCGATGCGTATGGCCTGATGCTGTCCTGCATCCGCGACGACGACCCTTGTCTGTTCATCGAGAACATGCCGACCTACTGGAACCCGGGCAATGCGCCGGAGCGCGGCGTGGCGATTCCACTTGGAAAGGCCAACGTCGTGCGCGCAGGCACGGACGTCACGTTGATCAGTTACAGCCGCCGCGTGCAAGAGGTCATGGTCGCCGCGGAGGCGCTCGCCAAGGATGGGATCGCCTGCGAAGTGATCGATTTGCGCACGGTCTCGCCTCTGGATACCGAAACCATCCTGACTTCGGTTGCCAAGACAGGGCGCGCCGTCGTGGTGCACGAGGCCGTCAAGCCGTTCGGCGTGGGTGCTGAAATCGCATCTCGCATCTACGAGGCCCTCTTTCGCGAACTCAAGGCGCCGGTGCAGCGCGTGGGCGCGCAATTCTGCCCCGTGCCGTTCTCCAAGCCGCTCGAAGACGCGTTCGCGCCGGGCGTGGCAGACATCGAAGCGGCGGTTCGCGCGACGCTGAAATGACAAGCACGCGCTCCCGGAATTTCCATCATCAATAGAGCAAGCTCATGACCACACAAGTTCTGCTGCCCAAACTGGGCTTTTCCATGAATGAAGGCACGCTGGCCGAATGGCTGGCGGAAGACGGCGCGACCGTGAGCGAAGGGCAGATTCTCTACGCGCTCGAGAGCGACAAATCGGTTCAGGAGGTCGAGTCGCCGGCGTCGGGCACGCTGCGCATCGTCGCCCAGGTTGGCGAAGTGTATCCCGTCGGCACGGTGCTGGCGGAAATCGTCTGATTGGCCGCAGGCCGGTCACCTTATTCAAGAGTCGTTTGAAGAGGCATCCGCGATGAGTGTCGAATCCGTAGCTGCCCGAGCGCAGTCCAACGTGAATACTGGTTCGGGCGAGGCCGCAGTCCCAGCATTTGGTGCGCATTTGCCGCCATGGCCGCAGGTCGATTTCGCCGAATTCGGCGAGGTAGAGGTCAAGCCGGTGTCGCGCATCCAGAAGCTCACAGGAGCCTTCCTGTCGCGCAACTGGCTGACGATTCCGCATGTGACCCATCATGACGATGCCGATATTACGTCGCTCGAAAGCTATCGCAAGGCGCGTAACGACGCGAATCCGGCGGTCAAGCTGACGCCGCTCGTCTTCCTGATCAAAGCCGTGGTGCGGGCTTTGCAAGAGTTCCCGCAATTCAACGCGTCGCTCGACGGTGACGGCAAAAACATCGTTCTGAAGAAGTACTTCCACATCGGGGTCGCCGTGGACACGCGCTTTGGATTGCTCGTGCCGGTGCTGCGCGATTGCGACAGGAAGAGTGTCGAAGAACTCTCGGTGGAACTTGCAGCAATTTCGCAGAAGGCCCGCGAAAAGGGACTATCGATGGCAGAGATGTCGGGGGGCTGCTTCTCGATCAGCTCGCTGGGCGGCTTCGGCGGGACTGGGTTTACGCCTATCGTCAATGCGCCTGAAGTGGCGATTCTCGGTGTGACTAAAACCCGGCTGGCGGCCGCGCCGGCGGATGACGGCGGCGTCAGCTGGCGCAAGATGCTGCCCTTGTCGCTCAGCTACGACCATCGCGTGATCAACGGAGCCGACGCGGCGCGCTTCGCTGCATTCATCGGCACCGTGCTGGCCGATCCACAGACGCTCGCAGGTTAACAGACGATCTGACACAACAACGACGGGATTGAGATGAGAACCCTTGGCGAGATGATCGAGCGAAACGCTCGCTTGCATGCCGACCACACGGCGCTCGTATATGCGGAACGGCGTCTGACGCACGCTCAGTTGGCGGAGCGTGCAAGACGCTTTTCGGGCGCGCTATATCAGCGCGGCCTGCGGCGTCAGGATCGGGTTGCAATCCTCGCAATGAACTGCGCGGAGTACTACGAGACCTACCGTGCATGCGAGTGGGCCGGCTTTATTCTCGCGACCGTCAATTTTCGGCTGGCGCCCGCGGAGATTCTCTACATTCTGAAGGATGCGGCGCCCAAAGCGCTCGTCTTCGAGGCTCAGTATGCCGATGTCGTGGACGGACTGCGTTCGCAACTGCCCGGAATCGAGCAGTACATCTGCATCGGCGACGCGCCTGATTGGGCCGTTTCATTCGAGGCGGTGATGGAAGCCGGCCCAGTGGAAGGGCCGCCGATCCGCTCGAATCCCGAGGATTACGCGTATCTGATGTACACGAGCGGCACCACAGGGCGTCCCAAGGGTGTCGTGCGCACGCACCATGCGATGTGCGTCACCGCGGAAAGCTGCGCGCTCGTGACGGAGTTTGCTGGCAAGACGCGTGTGCTGCAGACGACGCCGGCGTTTCATGTCGGCGGGATCGGCTTCGTCAATGCAGTCGCGTGGATGGGCGGCACGACGGTCATCCATCGCGCCTTCGATCCGAAGCAAATGCTCGAGACGATCGCGCAAGAACGCATCACCTTCACGTTCATGGTTGCCGCCATGCTTCAGGCGGTCCTCGACGTGCCGGAGCTGGCGAGCTATGACGTGTCGAGCATCGAAAACATCGTCACCGCGGCTGCACCGGTGCCGCCGCCACTGCTTGCGCGTGGCATTCAGGTGCTCGGCCCCGTGTTTTCGGTTCAGTACGGTATGACCGAGAGCAATGCCTGCTGGCTGCCTGCGCACGAGGTGAAGCCTCAAGGGTCGCCGGAACAGGTACGGCGCCTCGCATCGGTGGGACGTCCGTGTCCCGGCATCGACCTGCGCATCGTCGACGATCACGGCAACGATCTGCCGCAAGGTCAGACCGGCGAGGTCTGGCTGCGCTCGCAGACGCAGTTGAGCGGCTACTGGAACAACAGCGTGGCGACGGTGGAAGCACTGCGCGACGGCTGGTACCGCTCGGGCGACATGGGCTACCAGGACAAGGACGGCTACATCTTCCTCGTCGACCGCAAGAAGGACATGATCATTTCCGGCGGCGAAAACATTTATAGCCGTGAAGTCGAAGATGCACTGGGGCAGCATCCGGCGGTCATCGACGTGGCGGTGATCGGCGTGCCGCACGAGAAGTGGGGAGAAAGCGTGAAAGCGATCGTCGTGTTGCGGCGGGGCGAGCAAGCGGGCGAAGCCGAGCTGATCGAGTTCTGCCGCGGCCTGATCGCGAGCTACAAATGTCCGAAGGCCATCGCCTTCGTCGAGGAGCTGCCGAGACTGCCGACCGGCAAGATCAGCAAGGTGAGCTTGCGCCAGCAGTTTGCCCAGTGAACGGCAATCGCCTCATTTGGAGAGAATCGACCATGGCCAAATGGCTAAAGAGTTCGGAATGCGTGAAGTTCGAAGTAGCGGAACGGGTTGCGCGTATCACGCTGAATCGTCCGGACAAGCGCAACGCCATCAACAATCCGCTACTGCAGGAACTCAAAGCGGCGTTGCTCGAAGCCGACGACCGCAAATCGGTGAACGTGATCGTGCTGTCGGGAGCCGGCCGCGATTTCTGCGCGGGCTACGATCTCGTGACGACGTATTCGGACCGTGCCGCGGACGCCGTTGATCCGGGTGACTATCGCGGCACGATTCGCAGTTTCGACGACGACTGCTGGTCGATGGAGCGGCAGTCGGAGACGGTCAATCTGATGGCCGAAATCCACAAGCCGATCATCGCGCAGGTGCATGGCAACTGTCTTGCGGGCGGCACGGACCTGGCGCTCGCGTGCGACATGGTGATCGCCGCCGACGATGCGAGGATCGGTTTTCCCGCCACGCGAGCGAACGGCTCGCCGCCTGCGCATATGTGGTTCTATCACGTGGGCCCGCAGTGGGCGAAACGTCTGCTGCTATCTGGCGACTCGCTGACGGGCCGCGACGCCGCGAAGATTGGGCTGGTCATGGACGCGGTGCCGGCAGAACAGCTCGACGCGGAGGTGAACGAGCTGGCGCGCCGTCTGTCGTTCGTCGATGCCGATCTGTTGGCTGCGAATAAGCGCATCGTCAACCTCGGCCTGGAGTTGGCCGGCTCGCGCACGCTTCAACGCATTGCGGTCGAGAACGACGCCCGCGCTCACCAGAGCCAGGGGCCGCGGCGCGCGCAATTCAAGGCAGACATGGAAACGGTTGGCCTCAAGGAGGCGCTCAAGCGCCGCGACGAGCCATTCGGCGACGGGATGATCCGGCTGCACGCTCGCGGCAGTTGACCCGTCGTTCGAAGCGACCACTGCAACCCAAACGAAGATCCGAACATCATGGATGTTGAACTCACATTGAACGGCGCGGTTGCGACGCTGTGTCTGAACCGCCCCGAGAAGCTCAACGCGCTCACGCCGGAGATGCTCCACCTGATTCTCGGCCATCTCGATCGCATCGAACAGGACCCGGAGATTCGCGCGGTGATCCTCACCGGCGCAGGCCGCGCTTTTTGCGCCGGCGCCGACATCAAGGGCAGCGGCGCCGCGCCGCCGCAGATGAGCGTGGCGCACGCACGTGCATCGATGGCGGTGTACCAGAAGATCGCGCTGCGGTTGTACAACCTCAACAAGCCGATGGTCGCGGCGGTACGGGGTGTGGCGGTGGGAATTGCATGGAGCTTTGCGCTGTGCGCGGACCAGCTCGTCGTTTCCGACACCGCGCAGTTCATTCCCGCATTCCTGATGCGCGCCACCTTGCCTGAAGGTGGCATGGTGCATCTGCTCGCCCGTCATTGCGGCGAGTTTCGCGCGAAGGAAATCATGTATCTGAATCGCCGGCTGAGCGGCAAGGAAGCGCTCGATATGGGTCTGGCGAGTCATCTCGTCGAAGACGGCGACCTCGATGCGGCTGCCGAAAAGCTGGCTGGCGAGCTTGCGGCCGGCCCGACTTTTTCGCTCGGGCTGACCAAGCAGTTGTTCAGGTTGAACACGGGCAGCATGGAAGAGTTTCTTGCTCAGGAACTCAACGCGGTGGCGCTCGCGGTGAACTCGGAGGATGCGGCGGAGGGCCGGCTCGCGGCGAGAGAAAAGCGCGCACCCGCGTTCAGGGGCCGCTAGGCACAGATGCCGCACGAGCGCGGCACAGCGGCACAGCGGCGCGGCAGAGCAGACAAACGAAGGCGAAAGAGATTCAGGAGTCAGGCATGCATTTCGGCTACAGCGAGGAAGACGAATCATTTCGTCAGGAAGTCAGGAAGTTTTTCAACGAGCATGCACCGGCCGACATCTCGCGCCGCTGGCGTGATGGCGTGCATCCGCCCACGCGCGATGACATCCGCAGATGGCAGCGCATTTTGTACGAGCGCGGCTGGGGCGCGCCCCATTGGCCGGCCGAGCATGGCGGCACTGACTGGAGCGCGTTGCGCAAGCACATCTTCATGGAAGAGCTGTACAACGCCGATGCGATGGACTACGGTTGGCAGTCCACTCAGATGGTTGCGCCCGTCATCATCGCGTTTGGCTCGGACTGGCAGAAGGAGCGGTTTCTCGGGCCTATCCTGCGTGGCGACGAGTTCTGGTGTCAAGGCTTCTCGGAACCGAACGCGGGCTCGGATCTGGCCGGACTGAAGACCACGGCCGTGCTCGACGGTGACGAGTACGTCATCAACGGCCAGAAGATCTGGACCAGCGACGCGACGATTGCCGATTGGGGATTCTTCCTCGTCAAGACCGATACGACCGTGAAGCCGCAACGCGGTATCTCCTTCCTGCTGGTCAGAATGGACACACCGGGCATCACGGTGCGTCCGATCGTCTCGATCGAGGGCGGCAAGGGGCTGAATGAAGTGTTCCTCGAGAACGTGCGCGTGCCGAAGGCGCATCTCGTGGGCGAGGCTGGCATGGGCTGGACCTATGCGAAGTACCTGCTCGAAAAGGAGCGCACGGCGAGCGCGTTCCTGTACTTCAACAAACGTGAGCTGCAACGCGCGAAAGACATCGCCGGACAGGAGACGGTGGACGGCGTGCGCCTGATCGATACGCCCGGGTTCGCGCGCAAGGTCGCGGAGGTCGAAGCGGACCTGATGGCACTCGAATGGTCCGTGCTGCGCATCCTCGCTGAAGAGAAGAGCGAGCGCAATCTCGACGCTGTCGTCTCTGCGCTGAAGATCAGCGGCTCGGAGATGCAGCAGCGTGTGACGCAGCTGCAAATGGACGCACTTGGTCCTCGCGCGATACGTTTCGACGACCACAGCGAGCCAGATGGTGATCCGGTAGTCGACGAAAACTGGCCGGACTACATGGGTGGCCGCACGTCGGGCTATCTGATCGCTCGCGCATCCACCATCTATGGCGGCGCGCGCGAAGTGCAGAAGAACATCATTGCCAAGCTGGCATTTGGACTGTAGCCATGGACTTCAACTTCTCCGAAGAACAATTGATGCTGAAGGATGGCGCTGAGCGCTATGTCCAGCAGGAGTATGGATTCGAGGCGCGCACGCGCATCGCGGCGGGACAAGAAGGCTTCAGCCGCGATCATTGGCGCTCCTATGCGGAGCTTGGCTGGCTCGGCCTGACCATGCCGGAAGACGTCGGCGGTCTCGGTTGCTCGTTCGTCGAGACGGCGATCCTGATGGAGGCGCTGGGCCGCGGCATGGCGCTCGAGCCGGTCGTACAGACGGCGCTGCTTTGCGCGACGATCATCGAACGAGGCGATGCGCCGGGTCAGCGCGAGACGCTGCTTCCCGCCGTCATCGAGGGCAGGCTGCTGCTTTCGCTCGCGGATAGCGAAGCGGGCAGCCGGTACAAAGTGGGATGCCACGCACGAACGCACGCGCTCAAGACAGCCTCGGGTTATCTGATCAGCGGGGCGAAGATGCTGGTGATCGCAGGCGCGTCGGCAGATCAGTTGCTCGTGACCGCGCGAGTCGAAGGTGCATCGCAGCGCGTGGGCGTTTTTCTCGTCGATCGACGCGCTGCGGGCGTGACGTGCCGTTCGTACCGCTTGCTCGATGGATCGCGTGCCGCGGATATCGACCTGCACAACGTGGAGCTCGGTGAGGATGCGCTGATCGTCGGCCCGGAACGCGCGCTGGAGGTGCTCACGCAAGCAACGGAACTCGCGGTTCTCGCGAGCGTGGCCGAGAGCCTCGGCATGATGGAAGCGGTGATGGCGATCACCTCGGAGTACATCAAGGGACGCTCGCAGTTCGGCCAGCCTATCGGCAAGTTCCAGGCGTTGCAGCACCGCATGGCGGAGATGTTCGTCGCCACCCAGGAGGCGCGCTCGATGCTGTACTGCGGGATCGCACACCTGAACAGCCCGGCGGCCGAACGCAGCCGCGTGATCTCGGCGGCCAAGGCCGTCGCCGCGCGCGCCAATCGCTTCGTTTGCGCGCAGGGCATCCAGTTGCACGGTGGCATGGGGCTCACCGAGGAATATCCGGTGGGGCACTACTTCCGCAAGATGACGATGATGGAGAAGATGTTTGGCGATATCGACTTTCATCTCGACCGCGTTGCGGCCGGCTGATCGAGTCGCCGCTATGTCGCAGCTATCGTTCGATGGACAAGTCGCCATAGTGACGGGTGCGTTCGGTCGCGTGGACGGCTTTTCCTGGCCTCCGAGGCATGCAATTTTGTCAATGGCGCCGTGATCTACGGTGATGGTGGTCAGCACACAGCGGGCCCGGTCCTCAATCCCGGCAAGCTTTCACTGACCACTCAATAACGATCGCTTACCGAGGAGGATGAGGATGCAGCGTGTCAAGGACAAGATAGCTATTGTGACCGGGGCCGCGTCGGGCATCGGCGCGGCCTGTGCTGCGAGACTCGCGGATGAGGGCGCGCTGCTCGTCGTGGCGGACCTCAATCTCGAAGGCGCACAGGAGCAGGTTCGTCGCATCGAGGAGTCCGGCGGCCGGGCGGTTGCGACGCGTGTCGATATTGGCGACGAAGGTTCGATCGATGCGATGTTCGAGTTGACGCTCAAGACCTGGGGCGGCCTCGATATTCTGCACAACAACGCCGCGGCCACGTCGCTTTCCAGTACCGTCGATGCGGCAGTCGAGACAGTCGACGTGGCTGTCTGGGACGACACGATGCGCATCAATCTTCGCGGCACCATGCTGGCTTCCCGGCGTGCGCTGCCGCTGATGCGGGCACGTGGTGGCGGTTCGATCATCAATACCTCGTCGGGTTCCGCTCAAGCGGGTGCTCTGGGGTACAGCGCATATGGTGTCTGCAAGGCCGGTATCGAGAACCTGACGCGCTACATCGCCGCGCAGCACGGTAAGGAGGGAATACGCTGCAACGCGATTGCTCCCGGCCTGATCGTCACGCCGGTGACCCAGGCATACTACGCGGGCGTGCTCGGGGAGATGATGTTGAGCCACCATCTGACGCCGCGGCTCGGGCAGCCCGAAGACATTGCGCACGCGGTGGTATATCTCGCTTCGGATGAAGCAGCGTTCGTCACCGGCCAGGTGTTTAACGTCGATGGCGGGCTTCTTTCGCACCAGCCTTACTATGCGGACGAAATCCGTGCGCGCTCGGCGGCGACGACCAACGTTGCGAAGGGGGCGGCATGACGACGGATTCCAGTCTTCCTGCGCGTATCGAGCGCATCGAGGCGCAGCTTGCTATACAACAGTTGCCGGTGCGATACGCGCTTGCGGTCGATTCGCGCGATCTGGACAGTCTGGTGCAGCTGTTCGCCGAAGACGTCAACTGTGGCCGATGGGGCGTGGGGCGCGCGGCGCTGAAGACCTTCTATGGGTCCGAGCATATTTTGCGCGGCTTTTACCGCAGCATTCACCAGATCTGCGGCCACACAGTCGATTTCATCGACGCCGACCATGCAACGGGAAGCGTCTATTGTCGCGCGGAGCATGAGGACAACGGTGCGTGGGTGGTGATGGCCATCTGCTACTTCGACCACTACGTGGGGCGCGATGGGCAATGGTACTTCGAGCGTCGCGACGAACAGCACTGGTATTCGACGGATTGGCTCGAGCGCCCCGGTGCGCCGCGCTTCCAGAACTGGCCCGGCAAGTATGAAGGCGACCGGTATCAGCCGCGCCTTCCGCAGAGTTTTCCTACGTGGGCAACCTTCTGGAGCGCGAGCGAACAGCACGCCATCGACGCTTTGACGAAGGCGCCGTAAGCACGGCAGCGTCCGCGGCTCTTGCGCGTTACAGCGCGGCTTCTCCACGCAAGAGCACGTCGGCACCGCCGTCGGCGAAGGGGACTTGGCCCACCATGTAGCCATTGGCTGGACTCGCAAGGAATGCGAGGAGCGGCACGATCTGCTCGGCGGTGGCGTAATTGGGTACGACGGTGGGCACGCCGGCGGCAAGCGCCTCGCGACCTTCGGCGGTTTCCAGCAGCGGCGCGACCATCGGCGTCTTCACGATGCCCGGCGCGACACCATTGAGCAACACGCCCTTGTCGGCCCAACCGGGCAGCACTGCCGTGCGCCGTATCCACTGCGTCAGCGCGCGCTTGGATGACGCATAGCCTTGTGCGCCGATCTTTGCAGCTTGCTCGCGTGCCGCGGCTTCGTTGCCGTCGAGGCATAACTCGACGAGGCGTGCATCGACCGGATGAAGCGATGCGAGCGATGAGATCACCACGGCGCGTGGCTCCCTTGCGCGATGCAGCAGCGGCAACAGGCGTGGCAACAGATCAGTAACGCCGAAGTAATTCACCGACACCAGCGTGTCGCCGGGCACCGGCGGCGACACGCCGGCGCAGGCGACCACCGCATCGATCGACGGTGTGATCTGCTGTACGCGCGCGACCAGCGCTGCGCGCTGCGCCGGGACAGTGAGGTCCGCGCAAACTTCCGCATCGCGGAGATCGACGCCGATCACCCGTTCGCCGAGCGCGGTCAAATGCCGGGCCAGCGCCGCGCCCATGCCCGATGCGGCGCCGGTGATCAGCGTCGTGCGCGGAACCTTCATGTCCGTCACGCTTACGCAGCCACGCCGGGCAGATGGACGACCAATCCGTCCAGCTCCGGCGTCACGAAGATCTGGCATGTCAGACGGCTGTTTTCGCGCACGTCCATCGCACAGGTGAGCATGTCGACTTCATAGGATTCGGCCGCTGGCATGTGGCTGCTCCAGGCCTCGTCGACGTACGCATGGCAGGTTGCGCAGCTGCAGCTGCCGCCACAGTCGCCGAGAATGCCGGGGATCTGGTTGTTGACTGCCGTTTGCATCACGGAATCGCCAACGGTGGCGCTCACGGCGGCTTCGCTGCCGTCCGGCTGAATGAATCGAATGAGCGGCATGGCTTCTGAACCTCTGAAAAATTAGTTGGACTGGGGAAGCAGACTCTTCAACGGGATCGATTCGTCGGCGAGATCGGCCGCGCGGACTGGAATCTTCTCGGCAACGAATCGCTTGGCCAGCACGAATTCGGGCACGCGACTGACCGTATCGGCTGCGAGTATGACGCCGTCTTTCAGATAAAACGCTGAGAACGAGCGGGTATCGGGATTGCCGCGCAAAACGAACTCGTCGTAGCCGTGGGACAAGCCGACCATCTTGAGCTTCAGATCGTATTGATCGGACCAGAACCACGGCACGCTGTTGTAGACGCGCTCCTTGCCACACAACGAGGCAGCCGCGGTGCGGGCCTGCTCCAGCGCGTTGGGCACCGACTCGAGCCGCAGGCGCCGGCCGAGCGAAGGGTTGGGGTGGTTGGTGCAATCCCCGACCGCGAAAATATCCGGATCGGACGTGCGGGTGTATTCGTCGACCACGATGCCGTTGTCGACGGCCAGCCCGGCTGCTTCTGCAAGTTCGGTGGCGGGCTCCAGTCCCACGCCGACGATGACGAGATCCGCGGCGACGCGCGTGCCGTCCGCGCAGCACACGGCCGCGACCGCGTCGCCCGACGCGTCGAGTTCGAACTCACTGACGATCGCGTTGGTGCGGATGTCGACGCCGGCCTCGCGGTGCACTTTCTCGTAGAACGCAGAAAGCTCGGGCGCCGTGACGCGCGCGAGGACGCGTGGCAATGCTTCGAGCACGGTGACGTGCAAGCCGCGCTTCACGGCTACGGCAGCCACCTCCAGTCCGACATATCCGCCGCCGATGATCACGAGGCGCGAGCCGGCATGAAACTGGTTTCGAATGCGCGCGACGTGATCGAGCGTGCGAAGGTAGTGAAAGTTCTGCAGCTTCTCGATCGTTTCGATACCGGGCAACGCCAGGCGCCGCGCGCGCCCGCCGGTAGCCAGAACGAGTTTCGTATAGCCGATTTCGCTGCCGTTGGAGAGCGTGACCCGTTTCGCGTCACGGTCGATGCGTTGCGCGCGCACATTCGGAATGAATTCGACACGCGCTTTGTCGTACGTCGACAGCGGTTTCAGGTAGAGCTGCTCGGCGGTCGATTCGCCCGACAGAAATGCCTTGGAGAGCGGTGGCCGTTGATACGGCAAGTGGGATTCTTCCCCAACCATCACGATGCGCCCCGTCCATCCCTGTTCGCGGATCGCGGTCGCGCATTCCCCCGCTGCGTGACCCGCCCCGACGATCAGTGCGGTGTTCTCTGCGTCTCCAGCTGTCATGAAGCCAACTCCATCTCATACGGCCACAAGTTCGCTGCGGCCAGATTCTGCGAATAGTGTTCTAAATTGTGAACGACCGTCGTTGCTGCTGTCAATGCTCATGAACCCCGCTGAGCCGCCGTGGAGCTGACCATCCCCTCGATGCCGCCAACCGCGAAACGGATCAGGTAGGTGCGCATGCGCTCGATATGCGCCGTCGCGAGTGCCCGTGTTCTGGATCGCGCTTCCTGCGCGTAAAGCTCGTTGAGCACGAGATGAAACACGGACTCGACGAAATGCTGCACCAGTTCGACGGTCTCCCGCGTGGCATGAGGAAGCGCGTTGGCGAAGGCGTCACGATAGCGCGCGGCCGCGGGCGCGTATTGGTCATAAAACGGCGCCGTGAGGTCGGGGCGCTCCAGAAGGCAGCCAATCTGGGTCAGCAGGCGCAGGTAGTTTCGCCACCCCGGATCGCCGCTCGTCAGATGCGCGAAAGCCGGTGCGGAAAGTGCGGTCACGATCGTCTCGACATCGGGACGCTTGCCTCGCAGCGGCACGAGTCCGGCCTCGAGCGATTCGATGACCTGCCGGCTGATCACGGCCGCCCGACGGCCGATCGCCTGTTGAAACAGGGCGTCTTTGCTGCCGAAGTGGTAGCGCGCGAGGCTCAGCTCCATGCCACAGCTCTGCATGATGTCGCGAATCGATGTGCCGAAGTAGCCGTGCATCGCGAACAGCCGCTCGGCCGTATCGAGAATGCGCTCTGGCGTCGTGCTGCGCGCCGTGGCGCGCGGCTCATTGATGGCAGTCGCCGGGCTGCTAGCGGCGCGAGTGGTTCTGGACGGCATGGTTTCCCTTTCGTGGCGGGTGCGGATCGAACAGTGCGCGATCCCTTTCAGCGAATGATAAAACGATCTTGCACATTCGTGCAAAATCGAACATAGTTCAGCTATCGGCACGTCGCTACCAGGCAGAGGTGCCTTTAAATGAACGATTAATGGAGACAGGAACCATGGCGGGCGCGCTGCAACTCGAGGACTTCGACGATCCCAAGTTCAACCCCTTTTTCGAGGATTCGCTCGCTTTCGGCGCCGATCCTAACCCGTATCCGCGGATTGCCGAACTCCGCGAGAAAGGCTCGGTTCAGAAGGGCGACTACCGTGTGCTGATGGGCGCGGCAGCGGATCTGACGATGTCCGATGTCGCGCATTACTGCGTATTCGGATACGACGAGGTAGCGCAGGTGCTCGGAGATCCGGTCACCTTCTCGAACAAGTCTTACGAGCGCAATATCGGCATCAGCTTCGGACGCAGCATCTCGACGATGGACGCGCCCGAGCACCCGCGCTACCGCCGCATCTTCCAGAAGGCCTTTTTGCCGCACACGGTGGCAGCATGGGGCGATACGCTGGTCGATCCGGTCGTGAACGAACTGATGTCGAAGTTCATGGAGCGCGGACATGCGGATCTCGTCAACGAGTTCACGCTTCACTATCCGTTCAATATCATCTACCGCCAACTGGCATTGCCGCCGGAAGACGTCAAGATCTTCCACAAGCTGGCGATCGCGCAGACGCTGGTTTCGATCGATGTGGCGCACGGTGTGGAGGCGTCGACGAAGCTGGGTGCTTATTTCGCTCGACTCGTCGAGGAGCGCCGCAGCAATCCGGGCGATGATCTCGTCAGTTCGCTGGCCATCGCGGAAGTCGATGGCGAGTTGCTGCCGGACGAGGTCGTCATTTCGTTTCTGCGTCAATTGGTGAATGCGGGCGGTGACACCACGTATCGCGCAACCAGCGTGCTGCTGCTCGCGCTGTTGCGCGATCCCGCGCAGCTTGAAGCGGTGCGCGAGGATCGCACGCTGGTCGCGCAGGCGATCGAGGAGGCTCTGCGCTGGGATGGCCCCGTGTTGATGCAATCGCGTATGGCCTCGCGTGACGTCACGCTCGGCGGTGTGGAGATTCCGGCGGGCGCATTTCTCGACGTGTTGGCGGGAAGCGCCAATCGCGACCCCAATCGCTTCCCCGATCCGGACAGGTTCGACATCTATCGAAAGCCTGCGCACCGGCACTTCGCATTCGCGTATGGCCCGCACGTATGCATCGGCCAGCACCTTGCGCGCGTGGAAATGACGCGCGCGCTCAACGCGATTCTCGATCGCCTGCCCAATCTTCGCCTCGATCCGGCCGCGGCAGCTCCACAGATCAATGGAATCATGATGCGCGTTCCGCATTCGATTCCCGTCGTCTTCGGCTAACCAGAACAGCGCCAGCCTCGCGTGTCGTGGACGAGGCTGGCCGACAAGGCACGTGTGGCGGCCCAGCTCACGAGGTAGCGCTGGTCCGCACGCACGGACGGTGGAGAACGCATAGATGATCGAGTTTGACTTTATCGTGATTGGCGCCGGTGCCGCAGGTTGCGTGCTGGCCAATCGTCTTTCGGAAAGCGGGCGCCATTCAGTGCTGCTGATCGAGGCAGGTCCGGAAGATCGCAATCCGTTGATCCGAATGCCTAAAGGCTTCGGAAAGCTGCTGGGCGATCCAGCTCATGCCTGGTTCATTCCGGTGCAGCCCGATGACGGGAACGGGCATCGCAACGAAATCTGGCTGCGCGGCAAGATGCTCGGTGGTTCCAGCAGCATCAACGGCATGGTCTATATGCGGGGTCATCCAGAAGACTACGACGGATGGGCCGAGCTGGGCGTCGAGGGATGGAGCTGGCAGAATCTGGCGCCGTGCTTCCGGCGCATTGAGGATCACGCGCTCGGCGCCGATGAGCTACGAGGCGAGGGTGGACCGCTGAAAGTGTCGCAGTACGCGCAGCGCAATCGTATCGGCGACGCCGTGCTCGAAGCGTGCCGGTCGCTCGGCGTGAGGCGCGTTGAAGATATCAACAGGCTCGATCATGAGGGCGTGGCCTATCTGATCTATACGATACGCAACGGTCGCCGGCAAAGCTCGGCCGAAGCCTTTCTGAAACCTGCGAGGACGCGCAAGAATCTGACCGTCGTTACCGGCACGCAAGCCGCGCGAATCGTGTTCGACGGCACGCGCGCCGTCGGCGTCCAGTGCGAAAGCGCGGGGCAGCAGATCGCTTACCGGGCGCGCCGCGAGGTCGTGCTGTCGGCGGGCGCGCTCGAGTCGCCGCGGCTTTTGCAGCTTTCGGGCATTGGCGATCCAGTCCATTTGCAGTCGCTCGGCATTCCTGTCGTGGCGGCGAATCCGGGTGTCGGACGGAACATGCGCGAGCACTATCTGTATATGGTGCAGGCGCGTCTACAGCATTGGCGCGATTCGCAGAACCGGCAGTTCAGCGGCATGCGGCTATGGCGTAACGCGATCCAGTATTTTCTGTTCCGCCGTGGCGTGATGTCGCTCGGCTCGTATCAGGTGGGTGGTTTCGTCAAGACCGCGCCCGATGCGAAGCGTCCGGACGTTCAATTGATGATGGCGCCGTACTCGATGGATTTCGGCGCGGTGGGTTACGCGTTCGAGTCGTTCCCGGGCATGCAGCTCTTCAGCTATCCACTGCGTCCACGCAGCGAGGGACACGTCAGGCTCCAGTCGTCGGACCCGCGCGTGCCGCCTGAAGTCGTCGCGAACTACCTTGCCGATCCGTACGACCAGCAGATGGCCGTCAATGCGTTCCGGCTCATGCGCAACGTGCTGGCCGCCGAGCCGCTCAGGAGTCTGCTGGTGGGGGAGACACGCCCCGGCCTCGCTGTCCAGACCGATGACGAAATTCTTGACCTCTACCGGCGCGACGGCCAATCCGGTTTTCACGCATGCGGCACTTGCAGGATGGGCTCGGACCCGCTTGCCGTGCTCGATTCGCGGCTGCGCGTGCGCGGTGTCGAAGGCCTGCGCGTGATGGATCTGTCCGTCACACCCACGATGATCTCCGGCAACACGAACGGCCCGATGATGGCGATGGCATGGCGCGCCGCCGGGCTGATCCTGGAGGACGCGCGATGAGTTGCCTTGAGGACTATAAGGGGCACTTTTCGAATATCGAATTCGAGCGACGCGACGGTGTTTTGCAAGTGCGCCTGCATACGGATGGCGGCCCGCTGAAGTGGGGCGCACTCGATCGCAGCATTCACAGCCAGCTAGGCGAGGCGTTCTATCAGATCGCACGCGACCTCGACAATCGCGTGGTCATCCTGACCGGAACCGGCGATTCTTTCTGCGACGCGATGAATTACGCCGAGTTGCCGGCGGAGCCGCTTTCGCAAGTCTGGCCGCGCTTGCAACGCGAGGGGCAAGACTTGCTGATGCAACTGCTGGACATTCCGGTTCCGGTTATCGGCGCGATCAACGGGCCTGCGAATATCCATGCCGAGCTGCTGGCGCTGTCCGACATCGTGCTCGCCTCCAACCACGCAGAAATCTCGGATCAGGCGCACTTCATTCACGGCGTCGTGCCCGCGGACGGCGTGCAGATCGTCTGGCCGATGCTGATCGGCCACAACCGCGCCCGCCACTTTCTGCTCACCGGCGAGCGCATCAGTGCGCAACGTGCGTGGGAGCTTGGTGTAGTCGGCGAAGTCGTCGCGCCCGACACGTTGCTCGAACGCGCCTGGCAAATCGCGCGCGAACTCGCGGCGAAGCCGGTCGAGACGTTGCGATACACGCGCGCGGTCTTTACGCAGCCGTTCAAGCGTCGCATGGTCGTCGAACTGGGCTATGGGCTCGCGCTCGAAGGGCTTGCCGGTATCGCCGCGCAGTCCGGCAGAACGTAGCCCGTCAACGCGACATGTTCACAAATGGGAGACCCGATATGACATTGGCAGTGCAAGCATCAACGCAGCGCAGCGCGATCGTTCAGCAGGCGCTCGACCGCGCGACGCGCGAAGGCGGTGAGATCGGCGTGCAGGTGGCGGCTTATCTGAACGGCAAACTCGTGATCGACGCATGGAGCGGCGTGGCCGATCCGTCCACCGGCCGTCCTGTCGATGGCGACACGCTCTTCAATGTCTATTCGGTAACGAAGGCCGTTGCGGCAACCGCGTTGCACATCCTGGCCGACCGCGGCCTGATCGAGTACGACGCGCCAGTGACGCGCTACTGGCCGGAGTACGGCGCGCACGGCAAGGAGAAAACCACGGTGCGCGATGTGCTGACTCATCGCGCGTGCGTGCCGCAAATGCCTGAAGACGTCACGCCGGAGCTGATGTGCGACTGGCACTGGATGACCCGCGCGATCGCAAACCTGGAGCCGCTTGCCGAGCCGGGGACGAAGACGCTTTACCTTTCGATGACGTTCGGTTGGATCGTTGGCGAGCTGGTGCGACGTGCCGATCCGAAGAAGCGCTCGCTGGGCCGTTTCGTCCGCGAAGAGATCGCGATGCCGCTAGGCATCGAAGATCTATGGATTGGCATCCCTGACGAAGTCGAACCGCGCATCGCACGTCTCACCGATGCGATGGTGCCGGTTCCCGCGGAGTACCTGCCGCCGCTATTCCTGCGCTCGATGCCCGAACAGGTTGCATTGACGCCGCAAGTGTTCGAGCGTCCGGACGTGCGGCGCGCGGAAGTGGCGGGTGTTGGCGGGATCTTCAATGCGCGCAGCGAGGCGCGCTTCTGGGCGATGCTCGCATGTGGCGGTGAGTTGGACGGCGTGAGGATACTGTCGAAGGAACTCGTCGCCACGCTGAATACGCCACGTGCCAATAGCGAAGAGCCCGACCCGGTGATGTTCGGCTTTCCGATTCCGATCACGATCGGTGGCTTCTGGTTCGGCGGCAACCATCCGCCGGTGACGGCGGCGCGTTCGCCGCGCGCGTTGTGCCATCCGGGCCAGGGCAATTCGATCGGCTGGGCGGACCCGGACACCGGGCTCGCCGTCGCGATTTGCCATAACAAGCTGTTCAACCCGACCACGCCGGAAGAAGATCCACTGCTTCCGATCGCTGCGGCGATTCGCAACGCGCTGGACCTGGAGTGAGCGGCACCATGGTCATGGATATCGCGTATTTGCAGCAATGGACCGGGCGCACGGAGGAAGTGAAGGACCAGCTCACCCTCACGCCGATGACAGCGCTCGGCGCCGTGCTAGACCGGGACGACCTGCCCGCGGCAGCTGGCGATGAGTTGCCGCCGTTGTGGCACTGGCTCTATTTTCTGCCGGTTCATCGTCAGTCGGTGGTCGGGCTCGACGGGCATCCGAAGCGTGGCGGTTTCCTGCCGCCGGTCGACTTACCTCGCCGCATGTGGGCGGGCAGTCAACTCGAGTTTCTACGGCCGCTGAGAGCGGGCAGCGCGATCACCCGACTTTCTTCGATCGAGAGCGTAGCTCACAAGCAGGGGCGCACCGGCGATCTGGTGTTCGTCAAGGTCAAGCACGAAGTCAGTGATGCGAATGGCGTTGCGCTCGTAGAACGCCAGGATATCGTGTATCGCGATCATCCGGTTGCTGGCGAGAAGCCGGCGGCGTCACAGGCCGCGCCCGCAGGCGCCCATTGGGCCCGCGAGATCAATCCCGATTCCGTGCTGCTGTTCCGCTATTCGGCACTGACGTTGAATGGTCATCGCATTCACTACGATCGGCCTTACGCAACCGGAGAAGAGGGCTACGAGGGTCTCGTCGTGCACGGCCCGCTGCTCGCCACGCTACTCATGGACTCGCTGAGATCGGAACTGCCGGGCGCGCGCGTCGGAGCGTTTTCGTTCCGCGCAATCAAACCGGTGGTGGACACTTCGCCTTTCTATGTTTGCGGAAAGCGAGACGAATCCGACCCTGGCAAAGTGAGCTTGTGGATCGCTGGTAGTGACGGGTCATTGCGGATGGATGCCACGGCTGTTCTCAGCTGATCGTTGAGTCCGGTCCGCCGGCGGGTACGCCGTAGCCGGACCGGGCGCTGAATTGGAGACTTATGCGTTCGTTTCTTTTTGTGCCGGGAAGCAAGCCCGAAAGATTCGCCAAGGCGCTCGCGGCAGGCGCCGATGCGGTGATCGTTGACCTGGAGGACGCCGTTGCAGACGCGGACAAAGCGTCGGCGCGAGCCCATGTTGCCGATGCGGTACGAACATTTTCGGCATCGCCAGTTTGCGTGCTGTTGCGCATCAATGGCGCTGGAACGCAGTGGTTCGACGAGGACCTGTCACTTGCCGCGTTCGATGAGATCGATGGCGTCGTGTTGCCCAAGGCGGAGACGCCGGCCGCGTTGACCGCCGTAGCTGCGGCAACGACGAAGCCAATCTGGCCGATCATCGAATCCGCCGCGGGCGTCTGGAATGCGTTGGAGGTGGCACGCATGCCGGGCGTCGAGCGGCTGGTCTTCGGCTCGGTCGACTTCGAGCTCGATCTGGATTGCGACGGTTCATGGGACGCGTTGCTGCACGCGCGTTCGCGTATCGTGCTGGCTTCGCGCGTCGCTGGAATTGAAAGTCCGGTCGATGGCGTCACCGTGGCGATCGACGACGAGCGGCAACTCGCCGAGGACTCGTCGAAGGCGCGATCGCTGGGTTTTGGCGGCAAGCTGTGCATTCATCCGCGCCAGGTCAAGGCGGTCAACGCCGCTTTCAGCCCGAGCGCGGATCAGATTGCCAAGGCGCGGCGGATCGTCGAAGCGTATGAGCGGGCGGAAGGCGGGGCAGTGTCCGTCGATGGACGGATGGTGGACTTGCCCGTGTTGCTCAAGGCAAGACGTATCGTCAGCGCGTCCGAAAAGGTGCGCGATTCGGCAGAGGGGTGAGAGATGCGGCGGAGTGAGCGCTGCATCGCCCGCGCCGCCACTTCAAGGGGTGACGCGGGAGTGTTGCGATTTGGCTTACACCGGGTCCCACGGCGTGAGCGCCATGGAAGGCACGTTCGGGAAGAAACTCGCTTCGAACGCCGGCATGACCTGCTCGGCAATCGCTTCGGGCGTCCAGCCGCCGTCGCGATGCAGCGAGCGGATCATCCGGATCTGGTTGAAGAAGTAGATCTCGTTGGCGCGCACGCCGAAGATCTGTCCCGACACCTTCGCGGCCTGGTCGGAAGCGAGGTAGACCGCGAGCGGCGCGATCTTGCGCGATTCCATGCGCTTGAGAACTTCGACGCGTGCCTTTTGCTCAGGCGTCTCCGAGGGGATCGAGGCCGTCATCGCGGTCCATGCCCACGGTGCGATGCAGTTCGAGCGCACGTTGAATTTGGCCATGTCGAGGGCAATCGACTTCGACAGACCGACGACACCCATCTTGGCGGCCGAGTAGTTGGCCTGTCCGATGTTGCCGATCAGACCCGACGTGGAGGTCATATGAACGAAGCTGCCGCCGTTTTGCGCCTTGAAATGCGGAGCCGCGGCGCGTGCCACGAAAAACGACCCGTTCAGATGAACGTCGACGACGGCTTTCCACTCATCGAGGCTCATGTTGAAAAACATACGGTCGCGCACGATGCCGGCGTTGTTGACCACACAGTCGATGCGGCCGAACGTGTCCAGCGCGGCCTGCACGATCTTCTGCGCGGAGTCCCATTCGGCCACGCTGTCCGTGGAAGCAACCGCTTGGCCGCCGGCCTCCTTGATTTCCGCGACGACGCGCTGTGCGGCGAATTCGCCGGTTTCGGCGTTGCGACCGAGGTCGTTGACGACGACCTTGGCGCCGTTCGCCGCGAATTGCAGCGCGAAATCGCGCCCGATGCCGGCACCCGCACCCGTTACCACTACCACCTTGTCCTTGACGAAATCGCTCACTCTTGTCTCCGTTCGATACAGGCGTTGATGTTGAAAAGCTCGCCCACGTATAATAACAAAAACTGAACGCCGTTGCAGAATATGAACGATACTGCTTTGACAACGCGTGTGTAGCGATTCATCCATTCGAAGACGACAAAATGAAAGGAGACGCGCAATGAACGACATGAAAGGCAGGACCGTGCCGGACCATGTTCCGCGAGAACTCGTGGTCGATTTCGACTATATGAATCCACCCGGTGCCGAAGACGACGTCCATCGGGCGTGGAAGACGCTGCATACGGGTCCCGATATCGTCTGGTCTCCGTACTATGGCGGCCACTGGATCGCCACCCGCGGCGAAGACATCGAGGCGATGCAGAAGGACCATACCCGTTTTTCGCATCGCAGCGTCAACATCCCGCCGCTCAATGAAACGCAGCTCGTGCCGTTGGAACTCGACCCGCCCGAACATACCCAGTATCGCAACCTGATCACGCCCGCTTTTCTGCCCCAAGCTATCGCGTCGCTGGAAAGCGACGTGCGCAGCCTCGCAATCGAGCTGATCGAAAAAATCGCTCCACGAGGCGAATGCGAGTTCGTGTCGGAGTTCTCGAAGATCCTGCCGATCGTGATTTTCCTGCGTCTGGCCGATCTCCCGTTGAGCGATCGCGGACAATTGCTCGAATGGGCGGAATGGGCCGTGCGCGGCAATGTCGAGCAGCGCAACGAATCCCAGCACCGGCTGATTGGCTATATTTCCACCTGGGTGGAAAAGCGCAAGGCAGAGGCGGGCGGCGATCTCGTCAGCCTGATCGCGAACGCGCAGATCGACGGCAAACCGATCAGCCCTGAGCGGATGTTCGGCATGTTCATCGTCGTGCTGTTCGGCGGCCTCGATACCGTCGCATCGATGATGGGTTTCATCGCGCGTTTCCTCGCGGAGAACCCCGCTCATCGGCGCCAGCTAATCGAAAATCCAGAACTGATGGTTTCGTCAGTCGATGAGATGATTCGTCGCTTTGGCGTGGCGAACACCGCGCGGCTCATCACGCAGGACATGGAATACAAGGGCATCCAGTTCAGGAAGGGTGACCAGATTCAATTGCCGAATTCGCTCTTTGGCCTCGACGACCGCAAGTTCAGCGATCCGCTCGCCGTCGACCTGACGCGCAAGCCAGTGCTTCACGCGGCGTTCGGCAACGGCCCGCATCGCTGCCCGGGGTCGTTCCTTGCGCGTACGGAGATCAAGGTTTTCCTGCAGGAGTGGCTCAAACGCATTCCCGATTTTCGTATTCGCGAGGGCGACAAGCCGCGATGCGGTTCGGGCTCCGTCAACGGCATGCTTTATCTGCCGCTCGTCTGGGACGTAGCACCCTGAAGTATCCCCACCCTCAACGACTCATCGACGATCATGAAAAAGTGGCAATGCATCTTTTGCGGTTTCTACTACGACGAAGCAGCGGGACTTCCGGCGGAGGGCATCGCGCCAGGCACTCGTTGGGAAGACATTCCGGATGACTGGGCATGTCCTGAATGCGGGGCGACCAAGGCTGACTTCGTGATGATCGAGGTCGAGGCCTAAGCGTTCGGACATGCGCACGGCGTCGAGCCGTGCGCTTCATAGCCCCGGGTCAGGCGCGCTCGAATACGGCGGCAATACCCTGGCCGCCGCCGATGCACATGGTCTCGAGCGCATAGCGCCCCTTTCGGCGCGTCAACTCGTGCAACAGGGTGGTCATGATCCGCACGCCCGTTGCGCCGATCGGGTGACCGAGCGATATGCCCGAGCCATTTACGTTGAGCCGGTCTATGTCGTGCCAGTTCCAGCCTTTGAGGACAGCCAGTACCTGGCATGCGAACGCTTCATTCACCTCGACGAGATCCATCTGATCGAGCGTAAGACCGGTGCGCATCATCAGCTTCTGCACTGCGGGCACGGGACCGATGCCCATCCGTGACGGCTCGCAGCCCGCCGCGGCCCATCCCGTCAGCCATGCCATAGGCTCGAGTCCGAGCTCTTCGAGGCGGTCTTCCGCAACAACGAGGCAGGCTGCGGCCGCATCGTTCTGCTGGCTGGAGTTACCTGCGGTGACCGTTCCGCCGGGCATCAACGCGCGAAGCTTGCCGAGGCTTTCCATACTGGCGTCCGCACGGAATCCTTCATCTTTGGAAAACAGCAGCGGCTCGCCTTTTTTTTGCGGAACGCTGACCGCAACGACCTCTTCGGCCATATGGCCCGACTCCCACGCTGCCGCGGCGCGCTGATGGCTGCGCAGCGCGAACTCGTCGGCGGCCTCGCGACTGATGCCATAGTCGATGGCGAGATTTTCTGCGGTCTCGATCATGCCGGAGATATAGCCGAAACGTGATTCCGGCTGCGAGCGCTCGCGGCCGCGCGCGAGCCGGTCGTGAAACTGCACGGAGCCGGAGCGGGCGCCCCAGCGCATGTCCGTGCTGTAGTACTCGATGTTGCTCATGCTCTCCACGCCGCCAGCCAGCACGACGTCCGCAGCACCGGTCTGCACCATCATCGCGGCGGTGGCGAGCGCCTGCAGGCCGCCGCCGCAGCGGCGGTCCAGTTGCATGCCGGGCACGTCGACGGGCAGGCCGGCCTGCAGCGCGATCCAGCGGCCTACGCACGGCGTTTCGCTGTTTGCATACGATTGTGCGAAGACGACATCGTCGATGCGAGCGGGGTCGAGCCCTGCACGCCGGATCGTTTCGTTCGAGACGAGTGCACCGAGCTCTTCGACGCTAACGCCGCGCAGGCTACCACCAAAGGTGCCCACGGGCGTTCGTACAGGGGAGACAATTGCCGCGCGTTTCATGGGACGTTTCCTTGCAAAGTTCGAGGTTGCGGATGCGGGTGTGCTTGCGATCAGGCAACGAGCATCGCGCTTCCGGTGCGATGAGGGGGCAGGGCGCTCGCCATCTGATCGAGAGCGCCGCGATGATCCGGATGAGCGATCGCCAGCATGCGTTCGCGCCGTTGCCGCAGCGTCAGGCCGCGCAGATCGGCTACGCCGTATTCGGTCACCACGATGGCGGCGTCGCTGCGTGGCGTGCTGACCGGTCCATTCAACGACGCGACGATGCGGCTGGCGCCCTTGCTTGCGGTAGACGGCAATGCGATGACTGGAACGCCGCCACGCGAGCGCCGCGCGCCGCGCAGAAAATCCAGTGCGCCGCCCACCGCGCCCACATACACGCCACCGGCAACCTCGGCGTTGATCTGGCCGCTCAGATCGACTTCCACAGCCGAGTTGATGGCGACGAAGCGCTCGATGCTTGCGAGCACGTTCGCGTCGTGCGTGTAGCGGGTCGAACGGAACTCGACGGCGTCGTTGCGATGCGCGAACTCGTGAATGCGACGGCCGCCCATCATCACGCCTGCAATGGTCTTGCCCGCGTCGATGGTCTTGCGCGCATTGTTGATCACGCCGATTTCCATCAGATCGGCGACTTTGTCCCCGATCGTGCCGGAATGAATGCCGAGGTCGCGCCGATCGCCGAGGCAAGCGAGGATCGCTTCGGGAATCGCGCCGAGGCCGAGTTGAATCGTGGCGCCGTCTTCGATCAAAGCGGCCGTGTGTTGTGCAATCGCCTGATCCGTCGCGCTTGCCGCGCTTGGCGAACTCTCGGGCAGAGCGCGTGATGTCGGGAGAATGAAGTCGATCTCGTCGTCGCGAAGATATCGTTCGCCGTAAGTCCAGGGTGCCTGTTCATTGACCTCCGCAACGATGACGCGCGCGCGCTCGAGCGCAGGGATCAGATACTCATGCGCGACCGACAGGCTATAGCGGCCTTGCGAATCGGGGGGCGCCAACTGCAGCAGCAGCACGTCGATCGCAAGCTGACCCGAGTCCATCATCTCCGGGAACTGCGAATAGTGGCACGGAAGAATGTCGAGCGCGCCAGCCTTGGCCAGTGCGCGGTTGGAGCCGCTGCCGCAGTACGAAACGAAATCGATGCAGTCGGCGTGCTCGGGGCGGCACGTGTCGTAGTTGCTGGCACCGAGAAAAACCCGGAACGCGCCGACAGCATGCCGTTGCTCGAGCAGCTTGCGGGTGAGCGCAAGAGGCTCCGCGTTCGATTGGCCCCATGTGACAGTGTCGCCGCGACGGATGATGGACGCAAAGTCGATGGCGTCCGCCTCTAGCAGAATGGGCATGATGTTGTTCGCGTCAATTGGCGGCTTGCGCAAAGTCATGCGCTTCGTTGTGCTGCCCCCGCACGGCGCCCGAGGCAACGAGTTCCGCGATCCGCTCTTCGCTGTAGCCGATGCTGTGCAGGACGAGCTCCGCGTGCTCGCCCAGTCCCGGAACCGCGAGCGGTGGCGACGCGGGCTCCATGCGGAAATGAATCGGGCTCGCTATGTGGGCGCGTCCGGACGGATCGGTCTGGACCATTCTTCGCTCATGAGCATGTGGATGGTTTAGCGCCTCCGCGGTCGAGAGCACCGGCGCGACGCTGACGTTCCGGCCTTTGAACCAATCGAGCCATTCATCGAGCGTGCGCGTGATGAATGTTTGCGTCAGGAATGCTCGAACGCGTATCTGGCCTTCACCGGCCGGCCCGGTCGCGTCGGCGACAAGATCGGGGCGGCCGAGCGGCGTAAGAAGGTTGCTGGCAAAACTGTATTCCCGGCCGCCGAGGCAGAGCCATTTCGAATCGGCGGTCTCGTAGGTGCTGAGCATCGCGAGTCCGCTATCGCCCTCGGTCGCTTCCGAGGATTGCCCGGCCGGCATGTTGAGCAAACGGCCGCTCAGGTACGGCTGTGCCGTGAGCGCCGCATCGAACAGCGACACGTCGATGTAGTCGCCGCGTCCCGTTTCCCGGGCGCGCAGCAGCGCCATCAACACAGCGGACAATGCCGTCAGCGAACCGGCCAGCGCGGCGAGCGACGGTCCGGTGGCAATCGGCATTCCCCGCTCATCGCGCGGCAGCGTACCTGCAAGCGATTGAACTACCGGATCGTGTGCGGGCAATTGACAGAGCGGGCCGGTCTGGCCGAATGCGGTAATCGCGCAATAAACGACCTTCGGGTTCGCGCGGCTCACCGTGTCGTAGTCGATACCAAGGCGAGCAGCGACGCCCGGCCTCGACGATTCAATGACGACGTCGGCCTCGTTCAGCAGCTTTAGCGCGACCTCGCGTCCGTCTGGATGCTTCAGGTCGAGGCCGATGCTGAGCTTGCCGCGGTTGATAGCCGCGAAGAAAGCGCCGTCCGTGCCGGGTGCGCCGCGCGTCGGGTCGCCGGTGACCGGTTCGACCTTGATGACTTGCGCCCCGTGATCGGCGAGATTGGCAGCGAGGAACGGACCCGGCATGAACTGCGACAGGTCCACGACGCGAAGGCCGGTCAGTTTCATGCCAGAGCAGCGCTGAAGCCTAGCTGGCGTTGGGCAATAGCGGCGGCTTCCTTGACGATGCGGCCGATCAATTCCGCGCAGGTCGGCAAATCGTGAATGAGGCCTGTGACGATACCGGCGGGGAAAGCGCCGCCTTCGACTTCTCCCGTAGCGAACGCATCCATCCAGCGCTGTGCTCCGGTCAGTGCGGACAGGTCCGAGTGCGTCACGTTTTTGCTGCGCTCAAGTTCGAGCGCGGCGAGGCTCACGCTATTCTTGACCACGCGGCTCGGGTCCCCGATCGAGCGGCCCAACAGGACGGTATCGCGCTCGGTCGCTTCCAGCAGACGTTGCTTGATCGCTGGGTGGACCGGCGATTCTTGCGTGAGCATGAAACGCGTACCCATGTTGATGCCATCCGCGCCGAGCGCGAGAGCCGCCATCAGGCCGCGCCCATCGGCGAAGCCCCCGGACGCGAGAATCGGCACCTTGAGCTTTTCGGCTGCGGCGGGAATCAGGATTAGTCCGGGGATATCGTCTTCGCCAGGGTGCCCCGCGCATTCGAACCCGTTGATGCTGACGACGTCTGCGCCGAGCGATTCGGCCTTCACCGCGTGGCGAACCGTGACGCACTTATGCACGACCTTAACGCCATGTGCCTTGAACTCGGCGATGTATTTCGCGGGGTTGCTGCCAGCCGTTTCAACGACCTGGACGCCCTGGGACACGATCGTGCGAACATACGCGTCATAGTCGAGACCGGCATTCGCGCCGAGAACGGTCAGGTTGACGCCAAAGGGCTTATCCGTGAGCGAACGCACCTTGTCGATTTCGCGCGCGAGTGCATCGGCGCTTGCATGGGTGTGCGCGGAGATGAACCCGAGCCCTCCCGCGTTCCCCACGGCCGCCGCCAGTTCGGCTCGCGCCACCCAGCGCATACCGCCCTGAATGATGGGATATTGAATGCCGAGTAATTCAGTAATGCGGTTGACATACGGTTTCATCGCGCGCCTGTAATCTTGGATAGGGAGTGTGGGTGCCAGAGAAATGCGCCTGACGCGCGTGACCTGGCGTGCTCGGTTTGCCACGATGCGCGTGGCGTTCTTGGCGATTCAACAATCGCGAAACTGGGGTTTGCGCTTTTCGGCGAAGGCTGCCATGCCTTCCTTTCGATCTGCGGTGGCGAAGGTCGAATAGGCCATGCGCCGCTCGAACAGGATGCCTTCCGCGAGGCTGGATTCGTAGGCGCGGTTCACACACTCTTTCGCCATCGCCACGACGGGTTGCGAATATCGCGCTATTTCATCGGCCGTTTTCAGTGCTTCTTCGACGAGCGTGCCGACCGGCAGGATGCGGCTTACGAGGCCGCATCGTTCGGCCTCGACAGCGTCCATCTTGCGGCCGGTGAGGATCATCTCCATCGCCTTCGATTTGCCGAGCACGCGCGTGAGGCGTTGGGTGCCGCCAGCGCCGGGAATGGTCGCCAGCGTGATTTCGGGCAGGGCGAAGCGGGCGTTGTCGGCGGCGAGAATGAAGTCGCACATCATGGCAAGTTCGCAGCCTCCGCCCAACGCAAGACCCGCGACCGCCGCGATGACCGGCTTGCGGCAACGCGAGGTGCGTTCCCAGTTCGATGTGATGAACTGATTCTTGTAGACGTCCATGTACGTCCATTCGTTCATCATCTTGATGTCGGCTCCAGCGGCGAACGCCTTTTCGCTGCCGGTCAGCACGATCGAGCCGATGGCGGGATCGGCTTCAAAGTCGTCGAGTGCTGCCGTCAGCTCGTCCATCAGCTGGTTGTTCAGCGCGTTGTAGGCTTGCGGACGGTTCAGCCTGAGCAAGCCGGCTTTTCCGTGCGTTTCGACGATGATCGTCTCGTAGGCCATGCTTCTTCCTTGAGGGAATGAGGGGCAACGCTGCTCGCGCGTGGTTCGTGGGCCGCGGCGCGCCGTTCGGGTTACGTCAAAGCGTACCGCACGTTGCCAATTATTTGAACGACGTTTATGATTCTGAATGTGAGGCCCGGCTTTGTCAATTGAGCGCGAGGGCAGATTCACTAACGGGAAACACCGCGAGGAGACACTGCATGACTACTCGTCACGAGGACGGACAGATTCGCGTTGAGCAGCGCGGGAACCTGCTTTTGATGGGCATCGACCGGCCGGAAAAGCGCAACGGATTTACCCCGAAGATGTTCCGCGAACTGGCCATGGCTTACACGCAGCTCGAACAGAGCAGCGATATTTTTTGCGGGCTGGTCTACGCCGAAGGGGATCACTTTACGGCAGGGCTCGACATGCCGAAGATCGCGCCATTGCGCCGGGAAGGGAAATCCCTGCTTCCTGAAGGCGAGGTAGATCCGTTCAACTTGCGCGCGCCGCTGCGCACCAAGCCGGTCGTCATTGCGCTCAAGGGAATCTGTTTCACGGTTGCGGTCGAATTGATGCTCGCTTCGGAAGTGGCTGTGGCGGCCGATAACTGCCGTTTCTCCCAGCTTGAAGTCAAGCGGGGGATCATGGCAGGTTGTGGTGCGACGTTCCGCATGGTCCAGCGTGCCGGCTGGGGCAACGCGATGAAGGTACTACTTACTGGCGACGAATTCACCGCGGAAGAGGCGCGGCACATGAACTTCGTGCAGGATGTCGTGCCCGCGGGGCAGGAGTTCGACCGGGCGCTCGCGATCGCAGAGCGAATTGCGGCGCAGGCACCGCTAGCCGTGCAGGCCACGATGCAGAACGCGCGGGTTTCGCTGGGACAAGGCTGGCAGGATGCTTACGCGACCATTCAGTCGACCCAGCAGTTTCTCTACAACACTGAAGATGCCAAGGAAGGTGTTCAGTCCTTCATCGAAAAACGTGCGGCGAAATTCGTCGGCCGCTGATGCATGGCTTCCGGCGCAGCCGGTGCGAATTCAAGGGGACAGTTTGTTATGACAAAAGGCGCGTTGGCGGGTGTTCGCGTACTCGACCTGAGCCGTATTCTCGCGGGGCCGTGGGGGGCTCAAATGCTGGCGGATCTCGGCGCCGAGGTCATCAAGGTCGAGCGTCCGGGAAAGGGCGACGATTCGCGGCAATTCGGCCCACCGTTCCTGATGGATCGGGTCGGCAAGGTCACGCGCGAGTCGACGTTTTTTATCAGCGCGAACCGCGGCAAGAAGTCGATCACCTGCGATATCTCTACGCCTGAAGGCCAGGCGCTGATCCGCTCGCTGGCTGCGCAATGCGACGTGTTGCTCGAGAACTACAAGGTGGGCGACCTCAAGCGTTACGGGCTCGACTACGAGAGCCTCAAGCTGGTCAATCCGCGCCTGATCTACTGTTCGATAACCGGGTTCGGCCAGACCGGACCGTATAGCCCACGGCCGGGCTATGACTCGATTTTCCAGGCGATGGGTGGCTTGATGAGCGTGACCGGAAACGGTGACGACGTGCCCGGCGGCGGCCCTATGAAAACCGGGCCCAGTCTTGCCGACATCCTCTGTGGTCAGTACGCCGCTTCGGCGATCATCGCGGCCCTCTATCACCGCGACGCGGCGCAAGGCGGTACTGGCGAAGGGCAATACATCGACCTGGCATTGCTGGACGCGATGATCGCTGCCACATCGCACTATGCAAGCCAGTACCTCGTTTCTGGCCAGATTCCGATCCGGCGCGGTACCGAGGGCAATGGTGGCATGCCGTCCCGCATGTTCCGTTGCGCCGATCGCGACATCATGATCGTTGCCGGCAACAACGAGCAGTACACGCGAATGTGCAATGTTCTCGGGCATCCCGAACTTGCTACTGATCCGCGATTCAGCGAGATCGCTCTGCGCGTGAAGAATCGTCGTGCACTGGGCGAAGTGTTCGAGCCGCTGATCGTCGAATGGCAGAGCGATGAACTGCTCGCGGCACTCGACGCCGCCGGAGTGCCGGCTGGACCGATCAACAATCTGGAACAGGTGTTCGCAGATCCGCATGTGCAAGCACGCGCGATGTGCGTGGAAGTCGCGCACCCGCTCACAGATCAGGCCGTTCGTATGGTGGCGAATCCGGTCAAGATGTCGGGCACGCCTATCGATTCATACGGCGCGCCGCCGACGCTCGGCCAACATACGGACGACGTGCTGCGTGACGTGCTCGGTATGTCGCAGCCCGATATCGATGCTCTGCGCGAAAAGAAAGTTCTATAGAGCGCGGAAAAGCCTGTGAAGCGCATTCTTCGAGGGTGCGCTTTTTTTTATGGATTACCCATCAGTTCCTTGAGGGGTGCGTTGCGCCCGAAGGTCGAATGGTTGCTGCCTCCCGCAGCAGGCCTCGTGGGTACGTTCATACCACCCATATGCAATCAGGAGTACTTTGATGCACATTGGAATCCCCGCGGAAACGCGGGCGAACGAAAGCCGTGTGGCCGCGACACCCGAAACAGTCAGGAAATACGTCGCCCAGGGACACACGGTGACGATCCAGACCGGGGCGGGAATTGGCGCGAGCTATCCTGACGAGGCGTACATCGCCGTGGGCGCGCGGGTAGCCGACGCGGCTGCCGCCTTCGGCGCGGACCTCGTGCTCAAGGTTCAGTCGCCAACGCAGAGCGAATTGCCGTTGATGAAGCGTGGTTCGGTGCTCGTCGGCATGCTCGACCCCTTCAACGCCGACAATGCGACCACACTCGCCGCGGCTGGCGTCACCGCGTTCGCGCTCGAAGCCGCACCGCGCACGACGCGCGCACAG
The DNA here is from genome assembly GCF_040948765.1 of Paraburkholderia sp. BR10923. Classification (NCBI taxonomy): domain Bacteria; kingdom Pseudomonadati; phylum Pseudomonadota; class Betaproteobacteria; order Burkholderiales; family Burkholderiaceae; genus Paraburkholderia; species Paraburkholderia sp. BR10923. Next base: position 109,234 of record NZ_JBFPKO010000006.1, read on the forward strand.
AGCCTCGATGTGCTGTCCTCGCAGGCCAATATCGCCGGGTACAAGGCGGTGCTCCTGGCTGCGAACCTTTATCCGCGCTTCATGCCGATGCTCATGACCGCCGCAGGCACCGTGAAGGCGGCGCGCGTGCTGATTCTTGGTGCGGGCGTGGCGGGTCTGCAGGCCATTGCCACGGCGCGGCGCCTTGGCGCGGTGATCGAAGCTTCCGATGTGCGCCCGGCGGTCAAGGAGCAGATCGAGTCTCTCGGCGGAAAGTTTCTCGACGTGCCGTTCGAAACCGATGAGGAACGCGAGGCCGCGCAGGGTGTCGGCGGCTATGCGAGGCCGATGCCGCCGTCGTGGCTCGCGCGCCAGTCGGCGCTGGTGCATGAGCGCGCAAAGCAGGCCGACATTGTCATCTCGACCGCACTGATTCCGGGCCGCGACGCGCCGACGCTGCTGCCTTCGGAAACCGTGCAGGCGATGAAGCCGGGCTCGGTCGTGATCGACCTCGCGGCGGGACGCGGTCCGGTCGCCGAGCAGGCCACGGGACGGCGCGGCGGCAATTGCCCCCTCACCGAGGCCGACAAGGTCGTGACGCACCATGGGGTGCAGATCTGCGGCTACACGAACCTCGCTTCGATGGTCGCCGCCGATGCCTCCGCGCTCTACGCGCGCAATCTGCTCGACTTCCTGAAGCTGATCGTCACGAAGGAGGGCATCCTCAACATCGATCCCGCGGACGACATCGTCGCGGCTACGCTGCTGGCCCGTGACGGCCAGGTCACGCGCAAGGCATGACGAGAAGGAGAACAGGAATGGAAGTGATCAATCATACGGTCATCAATCTGATCATCTTCGTGCTAGCCGTCTACGTCGGCTATCACGTGGTCTGGAACGTCACGCCTGCTCTGCATACGCCGCTGATGGCCGTGACCAATGCGATTTCGGCGATCGTCATCGTCGGCGCGATGCTGGCAACGGGACTGACCGTGGGCGGGGCGGGCAAGTTCTTCGGCACGTTCGCCGTGCTGCTCGCGGCCGTCAACGTGTTCGGCGGATTCCTCGTCACGCGGCGCATGCTGGAGATGTTCCGCAAGAAAGAGCCGAAGAAGCTCACCGGCAAGGAGGGTGCGTAAATGAGCATGAACCTCGTTACGCTGCTTTATTTGGTGGCGTCGGTCTGTTTCATTCAGGCGCTCAAAGGGCTTTCCAACCCGAGGAGCGCGCGCGCTGGCAATACCTTCGGCATGGTCGGCATGGCGATCGCCATTCTCACCACCCTTGCGCTCATCGTGAAGGAGTCCGCGCAGTTCGGCTCGAATCTCGGGCTCGGGCTTGCGTTGCTTTTCACGGCGCTCGTGGTGGGCGGCGGTCTTGGCGCGTATATCGCCGCACGCGTCGAGATGACGAAGATGCCCGAGCTGGTCGCGGCGATGCATTCGCTGATCGGTCTTGCTGCTGTCTGCATTGCGTACGCGGTAGTTTCCGATCCCGCCGCATTCGGGCTCGTTGCAGAAGATGCGCCGTATCCCGGCTTCCTGCCATACGGCAACCGTATCGAGCTGTTCATCGGCACCTTCGTCGGCGCGATTACGTTTAGCGGCTCGGTGATCGCCTTCGGCAAGCTGTCGGGCAAGTACAAGTTCCGGCTGTTTCAGGGCGCGCCCGTGGTCTACTCCGGCCAGCATCTGATCAACCTGATGCTCGCGCTCGCGATGCTCGGCTTCGGTGTCCTGTTCTTCCTTACGCAATCGTGGCTACCGTTCATCATCATGACGATCATCGCGTTCGTGCTCGGCGTGCTGATCATCATTCCGATCGGCGGTGCGGACATGCCGGTGGTCGTGTCGATGCTGAACTCCTACTCGGGCTGGGCCGCGGCGGGTATCGGCTTCTCGCTGAACAACGCGATGCTGATCATCGCGGGTTCGCTCGTGGGCTCTTCCGGCGCGATTCTGTCGTACATCATGTGCCACGCGATGAACCGCTCGTTCTTCAGCGTGCTGCTTGGCGGCTTCGGCGGCGAGGCTGGCTCAGCGGCAGCGGCTGGCGCGCAGGAGCAGCGTCCGGTGAAGTCGGGCTCCGCCGATGATGCGGCGTTCATGCTGGGCAACGCCGAGAGTGTCGTGATCGTGCCGGGCTACGGTCTCGCGGTGGCGCGCGCGCAGCATGCGCTGAAGGAACTGACCGACAAGCTCGTCGAAAAGGGCGTGGACGTGCGCTATGCGATTCACCCCGTGGCGGGCCGCATGCCCGGTCACATGAACGTGCTGCTCGCGGAAGCCGAGGTGCCCTACGACCTCGTGTTCGAAATGGAGGACATCAACAACGAATTCGGCCAGACCGACGTAGTGCTGGTGCTCGGCGCGAACGACGTGGTGAATCCAGCGGCGAAGAACGATCCGAAGTCGCCGATCGCGGGCATGCCGATCATCGAAGCGTACAAGGCGCGCACGATCATCGTGAACAAGCGCTCGATGGCCGCGGGTTATGCGGGCCTCGACAACGAGCTCTTCTACATGGACAAGACGATGATGGTGTTCGGCGATGCGAAGAAGGTAATCGAAGAAATGGTAAAAAATTGCAGCTAGGGGGCGAGTCATGACGACCGGGACAGGCAATAGTCGCATCGCAAGTACAGACCAGTCAGCAGTAGGAAAAATCGACTCGGACAGGGAGGGCCGGGACATCTCGCGCCCGCATCAAGGTTCGGACGCTGCCGGACGAGGCGGGAAGTCACCGCCGTGGGCCTGGGGGAACTGCCGCAGCGAATTCGACTGGATGGACGTGCACTTGCCGTCCTTCACGTCGGAATGGTTTTAAGAACCTTCTTAACAGACGGTTCGAAACCGCACTCTCCGCGATCGGCCTCCAACTTCTAGCGCGACGCGGGGCAGCCGGCCCTGCATTGCTCTGGAGGGCCGGCTCGGTGGTCTTCTCGCGCGTCGCTCTCTCGCGATGCGCATCCAACTCGACGTTTCCCCACAAGCCGTTGATTGTTTTTGCGGGCGACGGTGAGCCTTGGAGGCTGCACGTGCAAACGCTCCTGCGTCGACGAACACATCAAAAACCAGCGATGAAAAAAACGCCTTGGCTCGGTGTCCCGCAGCCAAGGCCAAACTCCACACGCTCTCGCGAAGTGTGTGAGAGGAGAAGTCGTCCCTGATCACTCTTCGATCTTGGTGTTACGCGCCGGGCGCAAAATCATTTCTCGGATCGAAGTTCGCGATAATGCAACGATCTGTTTAGTTAGATCATTTCTTAATCTATCGAAATGCAACTGTTCGTTTCATATATTGCACTACGTTCAAAAAGACGCACTAAAGCATTGACTGCCCGCCGTCCACACTGATAGTCTGCCCTGTTATAAAATTAGCGTCGTCACTGCACAGAAATGCAACTGTTCGTCCAATATCGCGCTGAGGATCGCCGAAGCGCCCAACTGCAATTTCAGAGAGATAGCGGGTGCGTTCCTGGGGGTTGGCCTCGAGGTAGGCTTCGGCAGCAGGCGTTAGCGCTGCCGGGCAAATTACATTGACGGTAATGCCATAGGCGCCCCATTCGCGCGCCGCGACGCGCGAGAGACCACGAATGCCCTCCTTGGTTGCGGCGTACGCGCCGAACCCCTTGAGACCTTCGATGCCGGTGCGTGAACCGAAGTTGATGATGGCGCCGCGGCCTCGCGACTTCATCTGCGGCAATACGGCTTGCATGAAATACAGCGTACCGTATAGGCCCGACTCGAGCGTATTACTCCAGTCATCGTCGGTAACAGACTCAACTGGTACACCCGGGCTGCTGCTTTGCGCATTGTTGATAAGCGCGTCTACACGTCCGAACCGCTCGACGGCAAGCTCGACTGTCCGAACGGCGTCGGCGCGATTGCGCGTATCACCGGGCACCACGAGCACTTGTGAACCGAGGGCGGTCAATTCTTCGGCGGCCTGCGTGAGTTTGGCCTCCGTACGACCAGTCAGGACCAGGCTCGCTCCCTCGGCAGCGAGAGCGCGAGCAATACCGAGTCCGAGGCCTTGCCCGCCTCCGGTCACGATGGCGACCTTTTCTGCCAGTTTTTTCGGGTGCATGTGTGAGTCCAGAAGTGATGGTGAATCTTGTTGTTCGACGTGCATGCGCACCTTAAGGATGTTCCGGAAGGTGATGCCCTGCATTCCAATTTTATGAACGTCGTTCAACTATAGCGCAAGCAGAGAGAGGGGGCGCCCTGGCGTATTCCCGAATTCGGATGGCGCAAAAGTGTGCCACATTGCGATCGTTGTAAAACTATGTGAATAGTTCCCGTATAATCGATACAGTCAATTCATGGGGAAAATCATGTTGAAAGAGACCTCAGCGCCGGCGGACCGGGACGTCAGCGGGCCGCGCTCGCTGACCCGACTCCTCGGAATTTTCGATGTTCTGGCGAAGTCTCCGGACGGTATGTCGCTGGCAGAACTGAACGTCGCCCTCGAGTCACCCAAGAGCAGCCTGCTCAATCTGCTGAGGCCTCTAGTGGCGGAAGGGTTCTTGATGCACGACGCAGGCCGCTATCGTTTAGGGCCGTCGATCTTCCGGTTGTCCGCGGGTGTGATGGCCGCGTGGAACTTCTCGAAGATGCTGCGCCCGTTTCTGGTGGATCTCTCGAAGAGCACCAATGAAACCGTGTATATCGGTGTCCTTGACGCCGAGCACAAAGAGATCACCTATGTCGACGTGATCGAAAGCGAGCAATCGGTGCGCTATTCAATGCACATCGGTCTGCGTCGCCCGCTCTATTGCACGGCTGCGGGACGCGTACTGCTGGCCCACGCACCGGACGCTTTCGTTACCGATTACATGAAGTCGGTCAAGTTCGAGCGCCGCACGCCGCAAACGATCGCAACGAAGAAGGCGCTGCGTGACGAACTCGATCATATTCTCCAAAGCGGCCTGTCGGTGAGTCGCGGCGAACTGCTGCCGGATTCCGCCGGTGTGTCGTCGCCGATCTTCGGGCCGAATGGCAATGTGATCGCGGCGATGGCGATTGGTGCGCCGCTCGAGCGCTTCGACCGCGAACGTCATCGACTCGAAGAGAACATGATCAGAGTCGCTCAGCGGGCGTCCGCGTTGGGGCAAGCAGAAGAGGAGTGACTGGCCAGGCGGTCGGCTGCGCGGTGAAGCGCGTGCTTCACCGCGCAGTGGGCGTGGCGCAGTTTGAGATGCGTTGCACCTAAGCCCAACGCATCGATCGAAACGACAATCAGTTGGTACGACGCTTCGGCAGCATGGAAGCGATCAGCAGTCCGGCAATCGAACTGCAGGCAATGTAGACGAATACCGAAACATAGCCGCTATCGGCGGGAAACGATGCACCGCTGTGTCCGGCCGTCGCGCTGCGCAGTAGTGAAAAGACCGCCTGGGCGCCTACCGCGAAGAAACACGAGAAGAACACGTAGAGCATGCCCGTTGCCTCGCCTGTCTGATGTGCAGGCGTCGTTTCCACGATCTGGTTGTACAGCGCAGTGCTCGTAAAGGCGAGGCCGAACGAGCACAGCACCGCACCTGGCACGAAGAGCAGCAGGTTGCGATGAAGCACGATCAGTGAGGCCCAGGCCAGGGCCAGTATGAGCATGCCGATCATGGCAGCGGGGCGGGCCTTGTAGCGGGCCGCAACACGGCCGCTCCACGGGCTTGCGACCAGCGCGACGATGTTGATGCTAAACATCAGCAGTCCAGCCGTCGTTGCGCTCAGCCCGAATCCGGCGTGCGTGCCGGCAGGTTGCTGGGCGAGCAGCGAGAAAACCTGTCCCAACTGCATGGCGCCAGCCGCGAGGAATGCCATGCATGCATTCGCCAATACGACTTCGCGCATTTTCAGCAGACGTACGTTGATGAGCGGATGACGGGCTCCGAGTTGATGGCGTGCCCAGAGTCCGAGCACGATCATCCCGCCAACGATCAAAGCCCATAGCCGCACATCGCCGAGTCCCCACGCGCGGATTTCCTGCACTGCGAAGAGGATGGCACACAGTGCCGGAGCGAACGCAAGGCCTCGAATGTAGTCGATCCGGACGCCGGGATTCGGCGGAGACGGTGGTGCCCACGCGCGTACGGCGGCGACGGCGACGACGCACAGCGCGACTTTGAACCAGAAGCCGCCCTGCCACGAATAATGATCCACGACGACGCCCGCGCAGATGTAAATCAGCCCCGCCGACACCATTCCCGCCGCACTGATCAATCCGACCGCGGCAGGCACCCTGGCGGGTGGCAGGTTCTCACGAACCAACCCGATTGAGAGCGGCGTGATGCCTGCCGCGATCGATTGCATCGCACAACCCGCGACGAGTATGCCGACGTCGGTCGCGCACGCCGCGACGACTGCGCCGACCGCAGCGACAGACATCACCACCAGCAGGATTCTGCGGTAGCCCAACAGGTCACCGAGTCGCCCACTCACCGCTGCAAAGGCGGCCGAGCCGAGCCAGTATGCGGTCACGGTCCAGCTCACGGAGTTCGACGCAGGAAAGGCCTTGTAGAGCGTGACCAGCACCGTATAGATGACGGTGATGCCAGACGAAGCCGCTACCGCGGCAAGCAGGATCGCGATCGTGAACCCACGTGGTGGTCCCGCTACGCGTTGCGCTCGGTGTGCCTGCGGGGAGAGTACTTCTGCTTGCATGAACGTCTCCGGTTGCATGTATCGTTTCGATTATACTTATATACGAACACTGTTCGCATTGATGTTTTTGTACGAGCGATCGATGCAGGCGACAAGGATGGTGAGGGCGCTCCCCGATATCAAATCGATATCGACGCTTTTGAGTTCGATATGAGAGTTTTTCGGTCGATGGCTTGACCCGATACTTCTCTCAAGGGCGCTCGTTCAGCAGCGCTCTCCACGATCAGGAGATAGAACATGCAAGCGTATCAAGGGAAGATCTACGACGCGGACACGCACTTCTACGAAGTCGAGGACGCATTCAGCCGCTACTTGCCCGAGCAGTTCAAGAAGGACTGGTCGTTTACCAGCCGCGTGACGGCAGACGGCAATCGCTGCATGTATGTCGGTGACCGCAAGGTGGAAATCAGCGAGGGCTACACCTCGGCCGAGGGGCACGTGCCGCCGCCGGGCAAACTGCATGAATGGTTGCGCGCGATGAAGGAAGGCAAAGATAACGTCGATATGCGGGTGCCCCCGACCCCGGACATGTTCAACCGCGACGCGCGTTTGCAGAAGATGGACCAATTCGGTGTCGAGGCCTGCACGATGTACATCGGCGAAATGGTCGCGTGTATTTCATATCTCAACGAGCCGGTCGCGGCCAACGCGGTTCTGCATGCGTACAACCGCTGGATGCTCGAAGACTGGGGTTTCAACTATAAGGATCGCATCTACACGACGCCGGTCATCACGCTCGACGATCTCGATGCCGCTGTCGCCGAGGCCAAGTGGCTCGTGGCGAACGGCGTGCGCGTGGTCCTGATGCCGATGGGGCCGTTCAATGGCCGTGCGCCGGCGGACCCGTACTTCGATCCGTTCTGGTCGATTCTGAACGAGGCTGGCGTGCGCGTGACGTTCCACGTGTCGGAAGCGATCTACATGAAGGATCACATGGCGGTGTGGGGCGAGCCGGTGCAGCAGTCGCGCCAGCGTCAGACCGCCTTCGTCTGGATGCACGGCTACGGCGAGCGTCCCGTGATCGAGACGCTGTCGTCGTTCATCTTCTATAACTTCTTCGAGCGTTTCCCGCGCGTCAAGCTGTGCAGCGCGGAAAACGGCGCGGAATGGGTGCCGTCGATGCTCGTCAAAATGGACAAGTGCCGCGGGATGGCGAAGAATGGTTACTGGCCGTGCGGTCAGTTGAAGAAACGGCCGAGTCAGATCTTCAAGGAAAACGTCTTCGTGGTCGCGTATCCGGAGGACAACATCGCCCAGATCATCGCTCAAACGGATTCGTCGGACTTCCTTTTGATGGGCTCCGACTATCCGCACGCGGAAGGGGTGCCGGAACCGAAGGACTTTGCGTCGGAAGCATGCAATGCGTTGTCCGAAGAGGACACGCGCAAGATCATGTACGACAACGGTCGCAGGTTCATTCCGCTGCACGTGTGACCGCTCTTGCGCTGGGCGCCGGGTGTGCGCTGGTCGGCGTCATGCATTCGCGCGGCAGCGCGAATGCAGCGTCCGACGACGGCGGCAGACTGTCCTGCCGTCCCGCCGGATTTCTTCATTGTGAATAGGTTAGCCATGAATATTTCGGACTATAAGGCGTTATTGCTCGAACGCGATGGCGGCATCCTTACCGTCACGCTCAACCGCCCTGAAACGTTGAACGCGTTCGACGAGCAGATGGACATCGAGATGTCGCGGCTTTTTCCCGATGTCGCCGAAGATGATGAAACCCGGGTCGTCGTGTTGACTGGCGCAGGGCGCGCTTTTAGCGCGGGTGGCGATATCGAGCACATGCAGCAGGTCATCGACAACCCGACGCTGTTTCTCGAAGGCATGCAGCGCGCGAAGAAAATTGTCTTCTCGATGCTCGATTGTCCGAAGCCGGTCATCGCAAAGATCAACGGTCATGCAATTGGCCTCGGCGCGACGATCGCGCTATTCTCGGATCTGAGCTACGCGGCCAATCACGCGAAGATCGGTGATCCGCACGTGAAAGTCGGCTTCGTGGCGGGCGATGGCGGCGCGGTGATCTGGCCGCAGCTGGTGGGCTATGCGAAGGCCAAGGAATACCTGTTGACGGGCGACCTCGTCACCGCGGAAGAGGCAGCACGACTGGGTCTCATCAATCATGCGGTGCCGGCCGACGAGCTGGATGCCGTGGTCGACGCCATGGCGAAGCGTCTCGCCAACGGCGCTTCGCGCGCGATCCAGTGGACCAAGGCGTCGATCAACATCGGCCTGAAGCAGCTTGCGCATTCCATTCTCGACGCGTCGATCGCATACGAGGCGTTGTCGAACCTGACGGAAGACCATCAAGAGGCGGTCAACGCGTTTCGCGAGAAGCGCGGGCCGGTGTTCAAGGGACGTTGAGCTTTTTACTGCGTCCGGTGTTAGCGATGTAGGCGGCGGGCGCGGGCAGGGAGATCTGACATGCAACGGGTTGTGGCGGTAACGGGGGGATTCGGCGCGCTTGGGCGCACGGTTGGTCGCGTGTTTGCTGAGAACGGCTGGGAGGTTGCGCTGATCGACAAGGCGCCTGCGCCAGAGAACGCGAGCGCGGAGCAATTGCACGCTTCGTGGTGGCGTGGCGGCGTCGAGCTAACTGATCTCGATTCGGCGCGCTCGGCGATCTCGGATCTCGTCGAGCAGCTTGGCAAGCTCGATGCGATCGTCAACATAGCGGGGGGCTTTCGCTGGGAGACGTTGGCGGACGGCAGTCTGGACACGTGGGATCTGATGTACCAGATGAACGTGCGCACGGCAGCGACTGCGTCGAAAGCCGCGCTCGACTATATTGCCAACAGCGCGGAAGGCGGACGCATCATCAATATCGGAGCCGGCGCTGCACTGAAGGCGGGCGCGGGCATGGGAGCGTATACGGCTTCGAAGTCGGGGGTGATGCGTTTGACCGAGGCGCTGGCCGAGGAACTCAAGGGCCGCTCCGTTACCGTCAACGCTATCTTGCCAGGCATCATCGATACGCCGCAAAACCGCAAGGATATGCCGGACGCCGACTTTTCCCGTTGGGTGCGGGCTGAAGAAATCGCCAACGTGATTCTCTTTCTCGCGTCGGGTGCCGCGTCGGGGGTAACCGGCGCGTTGATTCCGGTGACCGGGCGCACGTAAAAAAACCGCACGCGATGGTCCAGCGGGCAGTCAGGCGAGATGTCCCGAGCGTTTTCTGTCTCGCTGGATGGTCAAACAGGCCACACCAAATGCAGTTCAAGCATACCGTTGACTAGTCCGCTGCTGGCGACGGCATTCTTCGCCGGATCGAGGCGGACCTCCGGGATGGCCCTGGTCCACTCCTCGACCATGATCGCCACTTCGCTGCGCGCAAGGCCGGCGCCCGGGCAGGTGTGTACGCCTTTCGCGGCGTTCGCTCATCCAGCCTTGAAACTCAGTTGATCGATCTGACTTGGCCGCCATCGACACGATAGTTGGCACCGGTCATGTAACCGGATAGCGGACTGGCCAGCAGGGTGACCATGCGGCCGATATCCTCCGGCTCGCCGAACTTGCCGGCCGAATTGACGAAGATCTGGGAAGTAAAGCGGCGCTCCACCTCTACCCAGTCATCGACATCCCAACCCTGCTTCATTGCGAGATCGGTAAACGTACTTTTGACCGCAGGCGACATGATGATGCCGGGCGTCACGGTGTTGACCGTGATCCCTGTCGCGGCGAGTGTCTTGGCAAGCGATGCGCTCATGTTGACCATCGCCGCCTTGATGGCCTGATATTCGGCAAGATCGGGCTCCGCTTGTGTGGCGGCCGCGCTTCCGATATTGATGATGCGCCCGAAGCCGCGCTCCTTCATTCCTGGAACGAGCTTCTGGATAAGCCTGACGGCCGCGCCGACATTCTGCTCGAAGGTCCAGAGCCAATCGGTCCAAGGCGTCTCGAGCCAGGCTGGATTCATCGCACCACCTTTGCCGTCCATACGATGTGAGCTGGCACGGCCGCCGGCGTTGTTCACCAGGATGTCAACTCCGCCGAGCCGCTCGATGATCTGATCCGCGACGCCGTTGCAAGCCGCCTCATCGGATAAGTCACCCACGACATAAGAAACCTTGCCTCCGGCAGTCGTGATTGCTTCTGCCACGTTCCGGCAACGTCCTTCATTGCGGCCGTGCACGACCACGACGGCGCCCTCGCGAGCCAGGACTTTTGCGATGCCTTCGCCAATTCCAGAGTTGCTGCCGGTGACCAGTGCGCGCTTGCCTCCAAGCTGCAGATCCATTGTCAGTTTCTCCCGCTCATAGAAAATTTCCTCATCGTGTCGCCGCTTGCCCAGAAGCGGCGATCTCGGCCGCCGTGGGATTGCGCCGGAGCGTGAGTCCGCCAGTGACATGAGGGCAGTGCGAACAATGCACTTTAAGTTAGTCGTGCGAGCGAATCGTTGCTGAATCCGAGGAACGGCTCGCCAAGCCGCGCGCGCCGCGCCCAGTTTGGATCATGCAGAAGCGAGCGTCCTACGCCAACAAGATCGAATTCGCCGCGCGAAAAGCGATCGAGCAGAGGGGTGAGATCGGGCTGCGCGGAGGTCTCGTCCCCGGCCATCGAATCGTAGTAGCCCTTGTTAATGCCGATTCCACCAACAGCCATCGAAAGCCTGCCGGTTACCTTCTTCACCCAACCGGCGAGATTCATTTCTGAGCCCGGGAATTCCGCCCGATTGAAGTACCGGGTGCTCGCCTCGAAGATGTCGACGCCCGCGTCCGCGAGCGGGGCGAGGATCTGTTCAAGCTCGTGCGGATCGTTGGCGAGACGCGCGCGGAAATCCTGCTGTTTCCACTGGGAGAAGCGGAACGTGATCGGCATCGTGGCGCCGATCGCTTCGCGAATTGCGCGAACGACTTCGGTGGCGAAGCGGCTGCGCGCTGCCAGATCTTTGCCCCATTGATCCGTGCGCTGATTGGTTTCGGCCCACAGAAACGCGTCGATCAGATAGCCGTGACCACCGTGAATCGCGATTCCGTCGAAGCCGGCGGCCTTCGCATAGCGGGCGCTTCGACCATAGGCCGCAATGACGTCCGCGATCTCGGTGTCGGTCATCGGGCGAGTTGGCGTCATGACCCGCTCCATGTAGCCTGCGTTCAGCGATGTCGTTCGTCCCGCCGGTCCCCACAATCCGGAGGGGCGCAGCGGTGCCGCAGCCGGGAAGGGGCCCGTATTCGCTTCCTTCATCGGACCCATGTGCCACAACTGAGGAAAGATGATGCCGCCACTTGCATGCACTTCGTCCGTCACGCGGCGCCAGGCGGTAACGGATTCGTCGTCGACCAGCACCGGGATCGAATTTTCGCCTAGTCCCGCTTCGCCAAGTGCTGCCGGATGATCGACACCAACGCCTTCCGTGATGATGAGACCTGTCTCGCCCTGCGCACGGCGCTTGTAGTAGGACGCGACGTCACTGCCAGGCAGTCCATTGGGTGAAAAGCCGCGGGTCATGGGTGACATGACGATACGGTTGGCAAGCGTGACGCCCCGTACGGTGAGGGGCGTAAAGAGCGATCCGATATCCATGGGGCGTTCATATAATTGACTTTCGTGCGAATAATGATACGCTATCTTTGATTGAGGAAGAAAGAAAATCTGCCGCCGTGTTACATCCGGCGTCGAAGAGGAGAATTGCATTGGAGCAAACAGACGCACTGGCCGTCTTCTGCGGGCAAGCATATGACGAAGGGCCCATTCCAGAAGGATTTGCGTTGATGCCGGCGTTTGGGCCCTTCCATCAGATGTTCGGACCAACGTACTTTCGTAAGACCGAGCGCGGACACGTGATTGGGATGTATGTCCGCGAGGCGCATCGCAACCTCGGTCAGATGATGCACGGCGGCGCGGTTTGCATGCTCGCTGATACGGCCATTACATGGGCGAGCAAGCATTCGCGCGAGCCGGCGGTGAAAGTGTTGACGACGAGCTTGACCGTCAACTTCATGGGCAACGCTGAGCCCGGCGATTGGGTTGAAGCTCGTGTCGACGTTTTGCGTTCGGGAAGGCGAGTGATTTTCTCGGACTGTCAAATCTGGGCGAATGCAAAGTGCATTGCCCAGGCGTCGGGGCAGTTCCAGGTGATGGGGGCGTTTGACAACTAGTCCTTCGCGGGACTAGAGAATGTAGCGCCCCACGTTACGGCATTGATCTGCCCCGAACCTTGTCCAGAGTCGCCCGATATTTCCACGCCGTCAACACGAACCGATGAATGCGTTCGGCCCGGCGTTTGCGTTCTGCACGCGTGGTTTGTATCGCAAGGTGGACTTCGGGCGCACCGGTGACCAACGTCAGCAGATCGCGCGCCGAGTTCGCAGGGTCGTCGATCTCGATCACTCCGCTGGCCGCGGCGGATTCGAGCGCGCTCGCGAGGGGCGCCAGCATCGTAGCTGTGTATTGCAGAAATTGTTTTGCGATGTCCGGGAAGCGCATCGCTTCGCCGATCACCAGTCGGGAAGTGTGCATGCTGTCCGGCGTCGCCATGTGCTCGACGAGCGCGTCGATGAGGGATGCCAGGTTCGTCGAAAAATCGCGGCCCGGCTCGACATGCTGTGAAATCTTGCCGCGCAAATCAGCCATCCCGCGCCAGACGATGGCGCGAAACAACTCTTCCTTGGTTCCGAACTGACGGTAAATCGTCGTCTTGCTGACGCCCGCGATCGACGCGATTTCTTCGACTCTGGCAGCGCCGAAACCTTCTCTCATGAAGACCGATTTGGCGGCATCGAGGAGGCTCTCGCGCATCTGGAGCGCATCGTCGTGAGTGGGCCGGCCGGCCGTTCGCTGTTTGCCCGCGGCAGCGAGCCGCGAAGCTCCGTCGGGAGCAAGAACTGCCATAGGTTTGAACATCGGTGAGTGTTTTATGACGGATACAGGCCGCCAGTATACTCACGTGTCCCGGGGGGCGCCACTGACGGCGCCCCTCGGTTCCAAGGTCAGTGCGCGAGGCTCAAACGTTGATCATGCCGCGTACATACGACTCCATCGTACCTGCGCACGAAAGTTTGTCTTCGCCTTCTTCGAGATCCGCATACCGGCCGACCTGCCTGACTAGCGGTCCCCGCAGTCCGTCGGTGTTGCCGGTCGGCGAAAAGTCGACGGTGACCTTGTCGCCGGTAATGAAACCGCCCCAGTATCCTTCGGCCAGCAGATCGAAGAACGCGAACCGCCCTTCGACGACACCCTGACCATCGGAAGGATTCAGCAGGTGCTCACCCGATTTGTCGAGAACGAACGGAACGATCCACGGGCAGATAGCGTAGCCCTGCGCAACGTCCGACCAGGGACCGGTGCCGATCATCTCGGTCATGCCATAGCTGTTCTGAACGTTCTCCGGCCGGATACCGTAAAAGCGGATGATCTGCTCGCGGTAGTCGGCGGGCGCGGCAGTGCCTTTCAATCCGCCTCCGGCCGTGATCACCGTGTCGGGGTGGCAGATTCCATCCGCTATCCCGCGCTGGCGGGCGCGCTCCACGAGAGTCCAGTGCAACGACCAGTTGCCTTGCACGAGCACGGGGACTTCCCGGCGCGCGGTAAGCTTGTCGAGAAACCGGTCGATCATCGCGCCTGTGTGTCGCTGGCGTGCCACCGCCTGCTCCTGGAATGCCGCGACTTCACTTGGCTTGGCGGAGCCATCGGCCATTGCACGACGCATGCGGCCCATCGAGATCGTTGAAGATGCGAGCACCGGGTCGTCGAACATCAAGGTGCTTTCGGCGCCGAGTCGCTTTGCTGCGTTCAGTACCGGCTCAATATGCCGATGCGCCCCGCCCGGCGGCATCATCAGGAATACCGGACGTTTGCCGAAGTCTCTTTGGATCAATGCGTTGCCGTACACGCCCAGCTTCACGCAGGACTCGGTGACATTGTCGAGATCGGCTCGCGTCTGGCTGACGAAGCTGCACTTGCCGGACGTGCCGCTCGAGCTGAACACGTGATGACCTGCGTCGCGCAATCGATCCATCCACGCGTCGACGTTATTGACGCTGTTGACCTCGACGTCACCAACGCGTTTGCTCGATAGTGTCTGCAGCCAGACGGACAGATGCTTCCAGCGGCCGTTGTCGATGAACTGCTCAGGGTAGCTCTTGTAGATTTGATGCGCGAACAGCAGCGGCACCATGTCTGCGTGACGGTTGACGTCTGCGATGCCGACATCGTCCGCTCTGCGGCGCAGCAGCTTGATCTGCTCGCGGCGCTCGGCGAAGCGCTCTTTCATGGCTGCGAGCTGAAGCTCACGGAGATTCTCGGGGTGATTGCGGAAAGGGTCGCTTTCGCCACGAAGCATTGCGTAGAACGGGTCCAGAGCGGACATGTTGTCTCCTCTGCAGGAAATTGCTGCGATTTTATTGATCGAAATTGGTGGAACTCGAGACTTCAAGCCATGTTTCGAGGTTGTCCTGTACCGATGCGAGCTTTTTGCGGACGACGTCGACGGCGTCGGGACCGAGCGGCAGACGCAGCGGCGGCGCGTCTGCCGACACCGCGCGGACGATGGCCTCGGCGGCCTTCGCGGGGTCGCCCGCCTGGGTGCCGTGGTAGCTGCTCATATATCGGCGCATTTGCCCCACTGTCTCCGAGTAGTCGGGCAATTCGTTCTCGCTCCACTTCAGCGATCCACCCGCGAAGTTCGTGCGGAAACCGCCCGGCTCGACGAGGGTCACACCGATGCCAAACGGGTGGAGTTCCTGAGCCAGCGATTCTGAAAGCCCTTCGACCGCGTGCTTCGACGCGCAATAGAAGCTGCAGCCAGCGATGCCGATCACGCCGGCGACCGACGAGAAATTCACGATATGGCCGCGCTTACGCGCGCGAAAGTGGGGCAGCACCGCTCGTATCACATTGACCGTGCCAAAGACGTTGGTATCGAATAGTTCCCGCGCTTCCGCGTCGGAAACCTCTTCGAGTGCGCCAAACAGGCCATAGCCGGCATTGTTGACGAGTATGTCGATAGCGCCAGTGCGCTCGAGTGCCTGCCCAACGGCGCGTGGTACCGCCGCCGCATCGGTGACGTCGAGCAGCAGGCCGTGTGCGCGGCCGGGCGCAAGATTTTCAAAGGAGGCGATTTGCGTTTCATTGCGTACAGTGCCGACCACTTTGTCGCCGCGAGCGAGAACCGCCTCGGCCAGGGAGCGGCCGAAGCCGGACGAAACACCGGTGATAAACCACACGGCCGGACTTGTCGTTTGTTGTGTCATCGTTGAGCAGGTTCTGTAGATTTAATCGGGAGATAAGATCATCCGGCGGTGCGAGCCTCAGTCATGTCTGCTACTTCTCCGCGGACATAGGCGTCGATCGTTCCGGCGCAAGACAGCTTGTCGTCGCCGCCGGGCAGATCCTTGTAGCGAACGACGTCGCGAATGATGGGCGTGCGCACGCCGTCGATGCCATGACCAAACTCGACAGTGACCTTGTCGCCGCTGATGACCCCGCCCCAGCGACCATCCGCCAGCAAGTCGATCATCGCGAGCCGTCCTTCGACAACGCCTTTTCCATCGGGCGGATTGAGAAGTTCTTCGCCTTTGGAGTCGAGCACCAGCGGGACCAGCCACGGCGGTACGGCCCACGCCTTCGCTTCATGGAACCACGGGCAAAAGCCTGACACTTCGCCCATTCCGTAGCCGTCGTTGAAATTGGCCGAGTTGAAATTGAAGAAGCGTTCGCACTGCTGCTGGAAATCCTCGGGCAAGTTCGCGCCTTTTTTGCCGCCTCCGATACTGATGATCGTATCGGGATGGAACTCGCCGTCGGCGATGCCGCGTTCGCGGCCGGTGGCCACGATCTGGTACAGCATGCCCAGCATGCCCATGATGAACATGGGCTCACGGCGCCGGTCGAGCAATTGGTCGATGAAAAGCCGGAAATCGGCTTGTACGCGCTCGCTACGTTCCCGGCTCTCGTTCTGGAACGCCTCGATTTCACTTGGCAGCGCGGTACCGTCCGCGATCGCGCGTCGCATGCGTGCCATGCGCGTCGTGTGCGCGGCACTCTGCGGTACATCGGACATGTAGTGGAGGTCGCCGGGCACGGCAATGGATTCAGCGAACTTCGCCATCCGTTCCGTGCCGGTATAAGAGCCTGAAGAAGGCGTCAACAGAAACACCGGATAACGCCGCGACGGATCGCGCATGCCGCTCGCGGCCCACCGAATACCCTGGGCGAGCAGCCGCCATCCAAGTTCACGGTCGGCCTCGCTTTGGTATATGAAGGACTGCTTGCCCGACGTCCCGCTCGAACTCATCACGTAGTGTCCGTTGCGGCGCAACTCGTTGATCCAGTCATCGAGGTCGCGAATCGCGTCATATTGGAGTCCGTCGATCTTGCGCGTCGTGAGCGTTTGCAGCCACGCAGTGAGATGGCGCCATTTACCCTGCTCGATGAACGCATCCGGATAGCTTTTATATACGGCGTCGGCAAAGAGCAATGGCACGGCATCGCTGATGTTCTTCACTTCGGTAACGGCAGCCTCGCTGGCCCGCTTGTCGAGAATACGGATCTGCTGCCGTCGCTGTGCGAAGCGCTCGCCCACGGCCTGAAGCTGCATCGCGTGGAGGTTTTCGGGCGCATTCCGGAAAGGGTCGGCGACGTCCGTGAGTGGCAGTAGCTTAGAAAGGGCTTGCATCATCGAGTCCCCTCCTGATTCGGACCGGA
This sequence comes from Paraburkholderia sp. BR10923, assembly GCF_040948765.1. NCBI lineage: Bacteria > Pseudomonadati > Pseudomonadota > Betaproteobacteria > Burkholderiales > Burkholderiaceae > Paraburkholderia > Paraburkholderia sp. BR10923. The sequence goes on from NZ_JBFPKO010000006.1 coordinate 126,518, forward strand.
TTCCTCCGATACCCATTTCATGAATCGATGGATCGGGAACATGCCGTCATGGGGATAGCCGCCGACTCCGTCAGAAATCGATTCGCCCAGCGCCACCATGCGCTGGACACCAGCACAGGCGAGCGCATCGCGTACCTCCGTGACCCGGTGAGGCGGATAGATCCCCACCGTCTGCGTGGCGACCGTCGCGTGCCGCGCGCCATCGCGCAGGCTTGTTACAGGAACAACGTTGACGGTCTTGCAAATGGGGTGGAAATCCACCATTTCGTCAGAACGAATGACGAGCCCCTTGCCGTCATAGCCACCGAATACGCGATAGATCGGTTCCATTTCACGCAGCACGTCCACGGCCTCGCGAATGTCAGCGGGCACGAGCGGGCCTTGGCCGTCGCCGTACCGATAGTCTTCGCCGAGTGCGAGCGCTAGTTGCTCGCAGTAGCGGTCGGCGTCGTCTTCGTCGCCTTCGACGAATTGATACCGGCTAGCATTGCACGCGTCCTGATTGAACGACAGCACATCGGCTGCGCCCGCACGCGCGACCTCGCGCAGTACTTCGTCGGATGCAAAGGCCTCGCGGCCGATCAGCGAGATCGATACCTTCGGATCGAACGCGACCAGCTCGAGCCCGGGGCCGGCATAGCGCATCACATGCCGAACCGCGCTTTCGCCGCCCCACACGACGATTTTGTCGAAGTACTGCGGACGATAAAGAATCGACTCGACGTTTTCGTCGCCACCGCGCCAGTACGCGGCAGAGAACGACTGGGTAATCGGATGATCCGGGTCGATTTCGGCCATGGTGCGCAGGATTGCGGTGGCCGTGAAAAGATCGTTCGAAGGCAGCTTCAGCAGGTGAACACCCTTCGTCAGCGCCGCGCGCATGACCGTCATGGCTGCGACCATCGGCGAGTTGCCTGCGAGGATATGTACGAGGCGCGGGGGAAACGCGCGCAGACGACTCGGGCGCCCGCGCAGAGTACGTTCCACCCAACCGTCCACGAGGCGCGCGTCGCCGAGACTCACGCGCAGTTCGTCCTCGATCACTTCACGCAAGAAAAGATTGGGAATGTCGCGATAGCAGTTTTCGAGGATCCGTCGCCCGAGCGGACTGACCTTGATCATCGATTCGAGCGCCGCCTGCATCAGCGGATTGACGTCGAGGTGCAAACGCGGACCTAGTTCGACAAGAAAATCGATGATCTTCGCGACAGGAACATCGAAGGCAGGGCCGGATTCAGCGCGTGGCCACACCAAATCGTCTAATTCGATTTTAGGTGTGCAAAAGCCTTGCCCCAGATCGCGAGACACGTGTCTGAGCGCGCTTCCGGTGACGGTGCGCCCGCGGTATACGTGAGGAACCAGCAGCGGTGCGAGGCTGGCATCCTGCGCCGGGTCCGCGCTTTGCGTTACGGCTGCTTCGGTATGCTCCATGAACAACTCCTTTTCAGTAGCGGGTACGCGTCGACCTGAGCGCCGACGTGGATCGATCGGGGGGATCTGGCAGCTCAACTCAAGTTGGCGATCATCCGATCGAGCAGATTCCGGGCGGCTTCAACTTCATCCACTGTGAAGCCGTGAAGTTGGCGATTGCTTGTTTCGACGATGAGCGGCAGTGTCTCGCCTAACAGCTGTCGACCATCGTCTGTCAGTGCGAGCTCGACAGAACGTCTATCGGAAGTACTGCGGATCCGTTCAACCAATCCTCTTTTTTCGAGCGAATCGAGCTTGCGGGTCATGATGCTGCCGTCAGCGAGAAGTATTCGGCACAGGGCGGTAGGTGTACGAGCACGCTCGTCGAACAGCGCTTTCAAAATCCCCCACTGAATTGCAGAAAGTTTGCTCGCCGCGAGCTTCCGGTCGATTTCCGCGCCAAGCAGAAGATGAACCATGTTCATCTTGAACGCGACGCTTTCTTCTGTGCGGTACTCGTCCGGAGCAAGCGTATGCGCGAGTTCGGCGCTAGCCGGACGTCTCTGAAGTGCGGGGGATTCGAGTGGGGTCATCGATTACCTGCTAAAAAAATTTTTGCGTTTGCAAGCAACTATATGCACGTCATTCAAAATATGCAACGCACCGAGGGGTGTGGTTTTCCCCATGTTGCGACCGAATGGCTGTCTGCGCGACGATGCGCACGCGTCTTTCATCCGCAATATTCGGGAGGAACCTTGTCTGAATCTGGTGTGGTAAGTGACATGAAGTTGCCTGTCACTGTCGGGGAAGTGACGGCAGAGTGGCTTACTTCAGCGCTGGGATTCCGCTTCAGCGGCGTCGAAGTGCTCTCGTGCGAACACGTGGATGTACTGCCGGGCACGTCGACCAAGGTCCGAGTGGCTCTGGAGTACAACGACGCGGGACATGCGATGGCACTACCGTCGCGCATGATCGTGAAGGGCGGTTTCGAGGAACATAGTCCGTCGATGAAGGAGATGTATCGCAACGAAATGCGCTTCTATCGGGACGTACTGCCGTTCATAAACATGAACGCGCCGAAATGTTTTTATGCGGGCGCCGATCCTGACGCCTGGCAGGCGGTCGTAGTGATGGAAGACCTGGTCGAGCGTAACGTTCGGTTCTGTCGTGCTCAGCAGCCGCAGGGCTACGAACAGGTGGCTTTGCGTTTGAGCGCAATGGCGCGCTATCACGCGCAAACATGGAATAGCCGGGAGTTCGACAAGGGCGGGCGGCTTGATTGGGTTGGGGAGCGCTTTTCGGATTGGTCGTTGGAATATCAGAACCGCTACCTCGAGCCGGATGTCTGGGCGCACTACGTATCGCTGCCGAGAGGGGCCGCGGTAAGCCGGCATCTGCACGATCGCGACTGGATGGTGGCAGCGCTCGGGCGCATTGCGCGCGAACACAAGGGCAAACCGGTGTGTCTGATCCATGGCGATACGCACCTTGGAAATCTCTACGTCGAAGCTGATGGAGCGCCGGGTTTTTTCGATGCTCAGGTTAGCCGGGCGCCTTGGAGTCTCGAGGTCGCTTATCACATAGGGTGCGCGCTCGATATCGAAGACCGGCGCTCGTGGGAGCGGTCGCTACTAGAGCACTATCTTTCCCAATTGGCGATTAACGGGATTCAGGCACCAGACTTCGACGAAGCATGGGGCGACTATCGACGCGATCTCGCATACGGATTCTTCATCTTTGCGATCAACGAAACGCGCTTCCAGACCGAGGCGGTGAACACGGCGTATGCAGCGCGCTTTGGTGCGGCATTGGTGGATCATGGCGAAGTGGGATAACCGATTGGATCGAAGGCCAATAATGCAACTATATGTTGCATTATTGGCCTGACGAGACTAAGCTCAAGCATCAGTGACGTCCTCGCGAGCGAGGAATTGAGCGCTAACGAATACCCGCTCGATCGAACGCTCCAGACGACGATCGTTCTACCTCAACCGGCTACAGCATGCCCGCTCTGAAAGTCTTTCATCAACGTTTAAACGGCAAGATCGCGATCGTGACCGGCGCAGGATCGCTCGGTCAGGGTTTCGGCACGGGCAAGGCAATTGCCTGTCTTTTCGCCGCGGAGGGCGCGTCCGTCTGTCTCGTCGATCAGCAATACGAGCGGGCAGCGGAAACGCTCGCGCTGATCACGGAGGCGGGCGGCAGCGCGTTCGTCTCGACCGGCAATGTCACCGACGGTGCGGTCTGTGCGCGCATTGTCGACGAGACCGTCGAGAGGTACGGTGGCCTCGACATTCTCGTCAACAACGTCGGTATCTCGGGCGCGCCGGGGCGGTTGCAGGACGTCGACGAGGCGTCCTGGGATCGCGTGATCGACGTCAATCTGAAAAGTGCCTTCTTGATGAGCCGAAGTGCGGTGCCGAAGATCGTGGCGCGCGGAGGCGGGGCAATCGTCAACATCGGTTCGGTCGCGGGCATCCGCAGCCACGGGTCAGCCGCATACGGCTCATCGAAAGCGGGCATGGTCGGCTTTACGCGTGAACTCGCGGTGATGTACGGCCGCGATTATGTTCGTGCCAACGCGATTGCTCCGGGGCATATTTTTACGCCGATGGTCGAAAGCATGCTCAATGACAAGGCCCGCGAACGCCGCCGCAAAATCGCGCCCCTTCCTTTGGAAGGGGATGCGTGGGACGTCGCGGCCGCCGCGTTGTTTCTCTGCTGCGATGAATCGCGATTCATTACCGGCACGTGCCTACCCGTAGACGGCGGTGTGACACAGGTCGCCGCGCTTGCGGCATACGACCTGGTTCAACAATAGCCGTCGATCTGGCCAGTGTGCGCCTCGCCACGTGAAGCGTGTCTATTAGCACAGAGCTTACAGGGCGTGTTTTCTGGTAACTTAGCGTGGCTGAATTGACCCGCGTGACAGGAAACGGCACCTGTAGGGCGCTCGCACGGACCGCTGAGTCGCGGTCCATGCCGATCGCCTGTTTGCTCGACAACGCGTATTTGCTGTCCGGCAAGCGGGGGTCCGAACCAATCGATAATCGCATGGGTGCTCGCAAGACCGCAGACTCGCTATTCGCCGCGTTAGCGGATGCTTCCCGACGACAACTCCTGTCTCTGCTGAATGCGGGTCCTCAAAGCGCACCCTCATTGGCGCGTGAGCTGAAAATATCGCGTGCGAGCGTGATCGAGCACCTGAACGAACTTGGCGAGGCCGGCTGGGTCGACGTCGCTTTCGGGGACGACGGCGAGGCGTCCTATTCGAAACGTTCTCAAGCTGAAGCACAATTTCTGGCGGAATGCGAGGCGTTGCAGAAGCCCGTGTGCTCAGAGGCTAGCGATGCGTTGGACGAACAGGCTGCGGCTTGGGCGCGCGAGTGGCCAGCGGAAGACCCGAATGTCTATCTGATCGGGCAACGACTCCTACGACTATCTGCTCACATCGACCGGGCGCTCAAGGAAGCCGCCGCGAGTCAGGGCCTGCTGGCAGCCGAACTGTTGCTATTGGATGCGCTTCTGGTTTCCGGTCCGCCTTACACGCAGTCTCCGACGCAACTTCAAAAACCGCTGGCAATGACGCTGGGCGGCATCACGAAGTGTGTCGGCAGGCTCGAACAGATGGGCTTGGTGGAGCGCATGCCGGACCCGGCGGATGGTCGTGGAATACTCGTACGAATGAAGTCACAGGCACGCAAAGTATTGAGGAACATCCTCCATCAGGGGGCGTACGGCACTGACTGGGTGGCATCCAGTCATATGGCGCCTGAACGGCGAGCGGCACTCTCGACCTTGTTGCGGGAACTACATGTCTTTGCAGACGCGGAGGCCGCACGTCGGGGTGCCGAGCGCGGCTGACATAGCTTCGGTAATCACCATTTCGACAGCAAACCCCTAAGCCATCGTCATCGCTGCTCGCAATCAGCGCGCAAGACACAAAACCCATCCCGGGCCTGCGCTCTCAGCAGGCCTTCTCTCCCGTCTTTCGTTGCCATCGACGCATCCGGTGGCATATGGCCAATCCCGCATAACGCTATGTTCGTGAGCGAAAGCTCAGGGGAACACATTGGCGCGTTTGCTTCCAGTGCCGTCTCGGTATAAACACCTGGACACCGCAATTTACTTTCCCAGTAAAGTATATTTCAGATGTTCGATGACGGGCAGCACATTGACGCCAAACGGAGACTCAAGCGATGAGGGCCGCATATTTCACGAAGGTAGGTTCGCCTCTAGAAGTTAGGGGTGTTGCCGATCCCACTCCAGCATCGGGAGAAGTTGTGCTGAAGATTCACCGCTGCGGTATCTGCGGATCGGATCTACACATGACGGATGGACACGCACCGCATTTCACGCTTCCAGAAAATTCGACCCTAGGTCACGAATTTGCCGGCGAGGTGGTCGCCTTAGGTAAGGGCGTTGAGAAGCTGAAGATTGGCGATGCTGTAACCGCGCTGCCGTTTGTCGGATGCGGGCATTGCGCGACCTGTCTTTCCGGGAAGCCGAACTTCTGCGCGCAATTCAAGGGCGCCGCCGCCGGCTTCGCTCAATATGCAGTCGTTGCCGAGCGCGTAACGACCCGGCTTCCGAAGACGCTGAGCATGGAGGACGGCGCACTGATCGAACCAATGGCCGTCGGCTTGCACGGAGTTGCGCTGGCAAAGCTCACGCCGGGCGCGAAAGTGCTCGTGATTGGCGCGGGTCCCGTTGGACTGGCCGCCACGTTCTGGGCTCGCCGCCTCGGCGCTGGTCGCATTGTTGCGACTGCTTCGTCGCAGCGCCGCGAAGCGCTCGCGCGACACATGGGGGCTGACGAATTTGTGGTTCCGCAGGATGGGCAGGATCTGGCGGCGCTAGCTGCCGATGCTCTCAAGGGTCCACCAGACGTCGTGTTCGAATGCGCAGGGCAGAAAGATCTGATTGCAAAGGCGATTCATTGCGTCAAGCCGCAGGGCGACGTCGTAGTGCTCGGCTTCTGCACGGTGCCGGACCAATTCATTCCGGCAGTAGCGGTATGGAAGGAAGTGCGAATTCAGTTCGCTGTCACCTACAGTATGCAAGAGTTCACTCATGTCGCGAACGTGTTCGACGCGGGCTGTGTCGAACCGCGCGCGATGATTACCGACCGGGTCTCGCTTGACGCGCTACCCGATGCATTTGAAGCACTGCGTGAACGGTCGACGCAATGCAAGGTAATGGTGAACCCATGGCTCAGCTGAAATCCTGGAGCGACTATCTCTCCCAGTTGGCAAACGCGGAGAGTCTGCTCGAATTGACCGAGACACCGCGCGATCCTCAAACGCGCGCGGAGCTGTATCGGCAGTTTCAGATGAATCTCTCGCTTGCCTACTTCATCTACTTCCAATCCGATCCGCTTCATCCTGACTGGTTGCCTTTCCTTAACTCGGTCTTCATGCTGCAGCCGAATCCCGACGACACCTATTTCGTCGCACCGTTGCGAGGTGACCTGCGATATCGGCTAGTTGGAGAGCGCGGCAGCGTGCATTTGCTGACGCTGGATATCGGCCGCGGCATCATGGGTACTACCGATAAAATCCACCCTCCGCTAGGTCAGTTCGACCTGGACGACCTCGAGATCGGCGAGGACGGCAGCTTCGAAGTTCTGTTGAGCGCACGGCGTCCCGCCGGTTATCACGGCAACTGGCTCGAGTTGCACCCCGAGGCTGACTTCGCAATGCTGCGCCAGCGATCGTATGCGTGGGGAGCGGAACGTGACGCACGAATCGCTATCGAGTGCCTCGACGCTCGCCGGACGAAACCGCCAATGGGCCACGAGGAGATCGCGAGGCGTACCGGCGAGCTGATGGACTACGCGGAGCGTCTGTCACGTCGCTGGCTCACGCACATGCAGCAACTGCGCACGCGGATCAACGTGAACGAGTTCGAGTTTTTCGCTTTCGGTGGTGGCCTCGCGAAACAGGCGTACTGGCAAGCGATTTTCGATTTCGGTGACGACGAAGCGCTCATTCTCGAAACCGCACTGCCGCAGACACGCCGCTATTGGAACGTGCAATTGAACGACGCTCTGTTCAACGCGCTTGACTATATCGATCACCAAAGCAGCCTCAATGGGCATCAGGCGCACGTCGACGAAGACGGCTATTTCCGCGCCGTGATTGCGCACCGTGATCCGGGTGTCGCGAACTGGCTGGATACATGCGGGGTCAATCGGGGGACCGCAATAGGCAGATGGTATGGGTGCAGTTCGGCGCCGGTTCCGACGCTCAAGCGTGTGCCGGTGTCTGAGTTGCGCAATCACTTGCCGACAGGGACTCGCTTCGTTGACGCAACCGAACGCGAGAGACTCTTGCGCGAGAGACGCATAGGTGCGCAGCTGAGACGGCGGTGGTAAGCGCGATTAAGGGATCTTCAGGAGACGATAGATGTCGCCATCAAAACGATTTTCGGGTGCGGAGGATGAGCTTCATGCAGTCGCGAGTGCCGTTACTGGCTCGAGCGATTTCGGCTCCAGCGCCGAATACATGCCCGGCCTGACGCAACTTCTGAACGCTTTCGACGAAGATGGCCCGCGCTTCGCGCCAGGGGGCCGGGAATTTGCGTGGAACGCAGTTGTCGGTGCTTTGGTCTCGCGCCTGACGCTAGTGGAGGGCCTGCGCAAGCATGCCGATGTCTTGTCCCAGACTCCGCGGCGTCCGCTCGTCATCACCGGGATACCTCGGACCGGCACGACCGCATTGCACAAGTTGCTTTCGGTCGACCCGCAATTTCAGGGTTTGGAAAAGTGGCTGACGGTCTTTCCGCAGCCACGGCCGCCGCGCGACACCTGGATCAACTACGTTCAGTTCCAGGCGACCGCGGCCGGACTGGAGGCCTTTTTCAGGTCGGCGCCAGAGATGCGGGCAGCGCATAACATCGTCGCCGACGAGGTCGATGAATGCCTCGAAATACTCAAACAGGGCTTTTGCAGCAACTTGTGGGGATCGTCCTTCCGCGTACCTCAATACGATCGCTGGTGGCGCGAGCAGAGCGAATTACCTGCCTATCGCTATTTTGCAAAGACGCTCAGTCTGATCGGCGCGCGCGACCGCGAAAAAACGTGGCTCCTGAAAAATCCCGGCCACCTGATGCAGTTGCCCGCACTGTTCGAGGTTTTTCCCGATGCATGCGTGGTCCAGACACATCGGAATCCCGTGGAGGCGCTGCCTTCGCTCGCGAGCGTGCTGGCGATGGCGCGTCGAATTTCCGAGGGCGAGCAAGTCGACAGGCACGAGATCGGCGCGCGCGAACTCGATAATTGGGCATGGGCCAGCGAAGCAGCAATGGCGGCGCGCGCGTCCTTGCCGAAGAAGCAGTTCCTAGATATCAGCCAAGCCGACCTTCACGCCGATCCGATTGGTACGATGCGGCGGATTTACGGTCACTTCGGCTTTCAACTGACCGAGGAAACGATGGAAGCAATGCGCCGGCGAGTTGAGCAGAGCCCTGAACGCGCTCATGGTGTGCATAAATATACCCAAGCCGAATTCGGCCTTGCAACCGAGGCGATCCGGGAGCGATTCTCCCGCTACATGACTACCTATGGACTGCAATGATGAGCACGCTCTCACTTTCTCCGTTTTCCGGCTTTCTGCAGATTGCGTACGTCACCACCGACGTGGACAAGGCAATTGACTACTTTTGCAGGGAACAGAATGTGCGGACGTGGGCGCGCTTGCCCGGCATTGAAATCGAGTCGATCGCCGGGCATCACTGCAAGCTGAACATCGCGCTTGCATTCGTCGGATCGGTTCAGCTCGAACTCATCGAGCCGTTATCCGGCGACGACCGTGTGTATCGTGATGCGCTGCCGCGAGACGGATCCGCGGTTCGCCATCACCACATCGCGCAGTTGATCGGTAGCGAAGCGGCGTTCGAAACGCAGCGTAGCGAAATGGCTGCCGCGGGCGTGCCCATCGTCATCGACGGTCAGTCGCCTGGGTCCGCCCGGTACTTCTACACAGATCACAGGGCAACGCTGGGTCACTATATCGAACACATCTGGTACACACCAGCGGGTCTCGCCGCGATGGAACAGGTGCCTCGCAATGGAGCGGTTCGATGAACACGGCTGGCCCCGTGCATGCGGTTGACGACGATCACCGCCTGGCCGTGCACATTGCTACGGCGGCCGGAGCTGCGTTGAACGCGATACGCGCGTCGGCGGTCCTTGCGGGCAAACCACTGGGAGCAGCGGGCGATGCCACGGCAAACGAGCTGATCACGCACATTCTCGCTCACACCAGACCGGCAGACGGCTTCCTGTCGGAAGAGTCCGCACCGGATCCAAAGCGGCTAGCCCTCGATCGTGTATGGATCATCGACCCGCTCGATGGCACGCGCGAGTATGGCGAATGCCTCGAGCGGCGCGACGACTGGGCGGTCCATGTCGCACTGACGGTTTGCGGCGAGCCGCGCGCTTGTGCTGTCGCGCTTCCGGCTCGTGGCGTCACGTTCGGAACTTTATCGCCGCCTGAGTTGCCCCCAGCGCCTGAGGGGCGTCTAAAAATTCTCGTGAGCCGTTCCCGCGCCCCCGAACTGGCACTACGGGTTGCCCAGCGCTTGAATGCCGAACTCGTGCCGATGGGTTCGGCAGGCGCAAAGGCAATGGCAGTGCTGCGTGGCGAGGCGCACGCATATCTTCATGCCGGCGGGCAATATGAATGGGATTCGTGCGCTCCGGTAGGGGTCGCGCTTGCGGCCGGACTTCATGCGAGCCGCATCGACGGTAGTCCATGCATCTATAACGGGTCGGACGTTTCGATGCCCGATCTGCTCATATGTCGAGCGGAGATCGCCGAACTGATGCTGGCCGCCATCGCAGCCGCGCAGTGAATCGCCTTTGTAAAAGGATTTGCCATGCCCACATTGACTCACCTGCGGCGGCTCGAAGCCGAGAGCATTCATATCATGCGAGAAGTCGTCGCTGAGTCACAGCGCCCTGTGATGCTTTACTCGATCGGCAAGGACAGCGCCTGCATGCTCCATCTGGCAAAAAAGGCGTTTTACCCGGCGCCGCCCCCGTTTCCGCTCCTGCATGTCGATACCACGTGGAAGTTTCGCGACATGTACACGATGCGTGACCGGATGGCTCGCGAGGCCGGAATGGAGCTAATCGTCCACCAGAATCCGGAAGCGAAAGAGCTTGGAATCAATCCGTTCGATCATGGTTCGCAGATTCACACCGACATGTGGAAGACACAGGGCCTGAAGCAGGCGCTCGATAAGTACGGCTTCGACGCCGCTTTGGGGGGCGCTCGCAGGGACGAAGAGAAATCGCGTGCGAAGGAGCGAATTTTTTCATTCCGTACAGCTAGCCATCAATGGGACCCGAAGAGTCAACGACCCGAACTGTGGCGCCTTTATAACGCGCGCAAGAACCATGGCGAGTCGATCCGCGTGTTTGCCATCTCAAACTGGACCGAGCTGGACATCTGGCAGTACATCTACCTCGAGAACATCTCGATCGTGCCGCTATATTTCGCGGCGCGGCGACCCGTAGTGAATCGGGGCGGCACGCTGGTGATGGTGGACGACGACCGCATGCCGCTTTCGCCGCACGAAAAGGCAGAGCACAGAATGGTGCGTTTTCGCACGCTGGGTTGCTATCCGCTGACCGGTGCGGTCGAGTCGAACGCCACGACATTGCCGCAAATCATTCAGGAAATGCTCTTGACGACGACCTCAGAGCGCCAGGGTCGCGTGATCGATCACGACGGCGCCGCATCGATGGAGCGGAAGAAACAGGAGGGGTACTTTTAATGGCACACGTCTCTGAGCTGATCGGGACCGATATCGAAGGGTACCTGAAGCAGCATGAAAAGAAGAGCCTTCTGCGTTTCATCACATGCGGGAGCGTGGATGACGGCAAGAGCACGTTGATTGGCCGTTTGCTCTATGAATCCAGGATGCTATTCGAGGATCAGCTTGCCGCGCTCGAAGCCGATTCGAAGAAGGTCGGTACGCGTGGTGGGGAAATAGACTACGCGCTGCTGCTCGACGGTCTGGCTGCCGAGCGCGAGCAGGGCATCACCATCGACGTCGCCTACCGGTTTTTCTCGACGGACCGCCGCAAGTTCATCGTTGCCGATACGCCCGGGCATGAGCAGTACACCCGCAACATGATAACGGGGGCTTCCACGGCGGATCTCGCCATCATCCTCGTCGATTCACGCAAAGGCTTGTTGCAGCAAACGCGACGGCATAGCTATCTCGTGTCGTTGATCGGCATTCGCAACGTGGTTCTTGCGGTGAACAAGATGGACCTGGTTGATTACTCCCGTGAGCGGTTCGACGAAATTTCACGCGAGTATTGCGAATTTGCAAAAAAAATCGGTATATCCGATGTGACGGCAATTCCGATTTCGGGCGTAAATGGCGACAACGTTGTTGAAAGGAGCACTAAGACGCCATGGTACGACGGGCCGTCCTTGATGCATCACCTCGATACTGTCGAGATCGACGAAGCCCGTTTGCAGACCCTGCCATTGCGTTTCCCGGTGCAGTGGGTCAACCGCCCGAACCTTGATTTCCGTGGGTTTGCAGGAACTATTGCGTCCGGTGTCGTACGCGTCGGGCAGCGTGTGCAAGTTCAGCCGTCAGGGCGGGAAACCACCGTCGCAAGAATCGTGACGGCCGATGGAGATCTCGACGAGGCCTTCGCGGAACAGTCGGTGACGCTTCTGCTCGCCGACGAAGTGGATGTCTCTCGTGGCGATCTGATTTCAGCGGCCGATTCGCCAGCGCAGGTTGCCGACCAGTTCGAAGCAACGCTCGTATGGATGAGCGATCAACCGATGCTCCGGGGGCGCAGCTACCTGCTGAAGATCGGCACTCGGACCGTCACGGCAACGATATTGCCGCTGAAATACAAGCTCAATGTCGAGACGCTCGATCACGTCGCCGCTGAGACTCTCGCCTTGAACGAAATCGGCGTCGCCGAACTGGAGTTTGACCGTCCGATCGCTTTCGATCCATACGAGCGGGACCACGAGACGGGCGGTTTCATCGTTATTGACCGCATGACCAATAGCACGGTCGGTGCGGGTATGCTGCGCTTCGCACTGCGCCGTGCGAGCAATATTCGCTGGCAGACGCTGGAAGTCGACAAACATGCGCGACGGACCCTCAATGGGCATCAGAGCGGCGTCGTCTGGCTGACAGGGCTTTCTGGTGCGGGTAAATCGACGATTGCGAATCTGCTCGAGAAACGCTTGCATGCAATGGGCAAGCGAACCTATCTGCTCGATGGGGACAATGTTCGGCATGGATTGAACAAGGATCTCGGCTTCACGGCCGAAGACCGCGTCGAAAATATCCGGCGCATTGCCGAGGTGGCGAAATTGATGGCCGACGCCGGCGTGATCGTCATTACCGCATTCATTTCGCCGTTTCGTGCAGAGCGCGCACTGGCGCGCGAGCTCATGGAGGAGGGTGAATTCATCGAGGTCTTCATCGACACGCCATTGGAAGTGGCTGAGCAGCGCGATCCGAAAGGACTCTACAAGAAAGCGCGTCGCGGAGAGTTGAAGAACTTCACTGGCATCGATTCACCCTACGAGGCGCCGGTGAAGCCCGAAATGCACATCAATACCACGACCAGTTCTGCCGAGGTTGCTGTAGAGACGATCTTCCAGAAGTTGCAGACCGCGGGATTCCTTGACGTGTCGAGGGGATCGCCGCTCTGAGACGTCGCGGGGCGGCGTGCCTCGCGCGTCTTGCGTTCATATTGTTATACGCCATTCATTTATATATACTCCCTGCTGTCGACCACGGGAGACGCAGAGCGCAATTCCCGTGTCGACATCGCCCACTCGGGCGACAGTCCAACAGGTATCGGGACGTTTCGACGCGTCAAGGAGGCAGTGGGGATGGCGGAAAGCAATCAGCAAGGCTATGGGCCGCGCGAGTCGATGGAATACGACGTGGTCATCGTCGGCGGCGGTCCCGCAGGCCTCTCCGCGGCGATCCGCCTGAAGCAGCTGGCAGCCGAAAAGAACGCCGAGATTGGCGTCTGTGTGCTGGAGAAAGGCTCGGAGATCGGAGCGCATATCCTCTCGGGCGCGGTCATGGACCCACGCGCGCTCGATGAACTGATACCCGACTGGAAGGAACAGGGCGCGCCGCTGAACGTCGCCGTGACCGAAGACAAGTTCCTTTTCCTTTCGGAAACTGGTGCGAAGTCGGTCCCGAACTGGGCATTACCGGACAACTTCAAGAACCACGGCAACTTCGTGATCAGCCTCGCGAATGTCACGCGCTGGCTTGGGACAATGGCCGAGGCACAGGGCGTGGAGATTTTCCCGGGCTTTCCGGCCGCTGAAGTCCTCTACAACGAGGACGGCTCGGTCAAAGGCGTCGCCACCGGCAACATGGGCATTGGCAAAGACGGCGAGCCCACCGAGAACTTCCAGCTCGGGATGGAGTTGCACGCGAAGTACACGCTGTTCTGCGAAGGCTGCCGCGGTCATCTTGGCCGTCAGCTCGACGAGAATTTCAATCTCGGCAAGAACGCCGATCCACAGGTCTATGGCATCGGCATCAAGGAGCTGTGGGAAATCGATCCTTCGAAACATCAGCCGGGTCTGGTGGTTCACACGGCTGGCTGGCCGCTGGAATCGGACACCTATGGCGGCTCGTTTCTGTACCACATCGACAACAACCAGGTGATGGTGGGTTTTGTCGTCGGTCTCGCGTATCAGAACCCCTATCTTTCGCCATTCGAGGAGTTCCAGCGGTACAAGACGCACCCCGAAATCCGCAAGTTCCTGCAGGGCGGCAAGCGCGTGTCGTATGGTGCGCGTGCGATCACAGCCGGTGGCCTGATGTCGATGCCTAAGCTGGTATTCCCGGGCGGCGCACTCGTGGGTGACGATGCCGGCTTCCTGAACGCATCGCGCATCAAGGGCAGTCACGCAGCGATCAAGACCGGCATGCTGGCCGCGGATGCCGCCTTCGATGCGTTGCAGGCTGGCCGCCAGCACGACGAACTCGCGGCCTATCCGGAGGCGTTCAAGCAGTCGTGGCTCTACACGGAGCTGTACAAGGCGCGCAACTTCAAGCAGTGGATGAGCAAAGGCCTGTACCTCGGCACGCTGATGGTGGGCATCGAGCAGAAAGTGCTGGGCGGGAATGTGCCCTGGACGCTGCATCACCGGCATCGCGATCACGAAATGCTGAAACCCGCCTCGCAGTGCAAGCCGATCGAGTATCCAAAGCCGGACGGCAAACTCACGTTCGACCGTCTGTCGTCCGTTTTCATTTCGAATACGAATCACGAAGAGAATCAGCCGGCGCATCTCACGCTCAGGGACGCGAGTGTGCCGGTGAACGTCAATCTGCGAACGTATGCAGGCCCAGAAACCCGCTTCTGTCCAGCAGGCGTCTACGAGTACGTGAAGGACGAGCAGGACGAGGACCGTCTGCAAATCAACGCGCAGAATTGCGTGCACTGTAAGACCTGCGACATCAAGGACCCGACCCAGAACATCGTGTGGGTCACGCCGGAAGGCGGCGGCGGTCCGAACTATCCAAACATGTAGGCAGATGTCAGCCAGGTCTCAGAGGTAAGTCTCAGAATGAAACTGATTCGGTCAATCGACGAGCTGCGCGCGCAGTTGCGCGGGCAAAACCGTACCGCATTCGTGCCGACCATGGGCAATTTGCACGAAGGGCATTTGTCGCTTATCCGGCTCGCCCGACAGCATGGGGATCCTGTCGTCACGAGCATCTTCGTCAATCCGCTGCAGTTCGGGCCGGAGGAGGATTTTGCGCGCTATCCGCGAACGCTGGAGGCGGACATCGAGAAGCTCCAGAAGGAGAACGTCTATGTCGTCTTTGCCCCTACGGAAGAGGATCTATACCCTCAGCCGCAGGAGTATCGAGTGCAGCCGCCTGGCGGCATTGGCGACATGCTGGAGGGTGAATTCCGGCGCGGGTTTTTCCAGGGTGTGTGCACGGTGGTGATGAAGCTGATGTTGTGCGCCCAACCGCGTGTCGCCGTTTTCGGGAAAAAGGACTACCAGCAATTGATGATTGTTCGGGAGATGTGCAAGCAGTTCGCGATGCCGACGGACGTGATAGCGGGCGAAACCATCCGTGATTGCGACGGTCTTGCCTTATCGTCTCGCAATCGTTTCCTGACGCCCGAGGAGCGGGTCGAGGCGCCAACGTTGTATCGGCTCCTGAACCAGATCCGCGACAAGGTTTTGAGCGGAGAGAAAGATATTCAGGGTATCGAACGACGCGCGTTCTCCACGTTGGTCGATCGTGGCTGGCAGCCGGATTACATCTCGGTGCGCAAGCAGGCCAATCTGCGATCACCCAAGGCGCAGGAGGCCGATGACAGCAAGCTGGTTATCCTTGCCGCTGCGCGCCTCGGCAACACGCGACTGATCGACAACATGGAAATTTGAGTTCTCCATGCATAGCCCTTGCCGCGGCGCTTCTGGACCAGCAGGGCAGGGTGCCAATGCGAAGGCTAGTCACGTGCCTTCCCAATCCGGCCGTTTGACATGATCGAATCAGACTCGGATCACGGCGGGTCCTCCCGCCGCGCAGTACTCGTAACAGGCGCCGCCAGACGGATCGGGCGGGCGCTTGCGCTCGGTTTCGCTGCGCGAGGATGGGATGTCGCGGTGCACTATCATGAGTCAAAACAGGAAGCCCGAGAGGTTGTCGACCACATCAAGTCGCAGGGGCGCAGGTCGGTTGCCCTATGCGCTGATCTGGCGATCGAGGAACAGGTCAAGCAACTGGTACCGGCGTGCGTGAAGGCCTTCGGTCGACTTGACTGCGTGCTGAACTGTGCGTCACGGTTCGATGAAGATACCGCCCAAACATTCGATTATGCGCGGTTGCTCGAACTCATGGCGATCAACGTCGCCGCGCCGCTGGCGTTGGCGCGAGGACTCTTCGAGGTGGTGCCGGACAGCGCGGTATCGGACGAAGCGAAACGCGGTGTGGTGGTGAACGTGCTCGACCAGAAGCTGTTCAACATGAACCCCGACTACATCTCCTACACGGCGACCAAGGCTGCGCTAGCCAACGCGACCGTCGCACTCGCGCAGGCTCTCGCTCCGAAAATCAGAGTCGTGGGGCTGGCGTCGGGATTGACGTTAGTGTCGGGCGATCAAACACAGGCGCAATTCGACACAGTCCATAAGATGACGCCGCTTCTGCGCGGTTCGCGACCGGAGGATATCGTCGAAGCGGCGTCGTATCTCGTCAATGCCCATGGCGTCACGGGGACGACATTGGTCGTTGACGGAGGTCAGCATCTTGTATCGAGCAGCCGTGACGTAATGTTCATGGACTCGGTGTCGAAAGGCCGCGCTGCTGCTGAGTGTCTCTTCGCAGACCGTCAGTGAATCACTGGTGGCGAAGAAAATGTGCATCCGCCGACCGTCGAGGGCAAGCAATGAAGCGGAAATTGCAAGGACTCGCTACACGCGAGAGGCTACTCGATAGCGCGGAATGCCTTTTCTTCGAACGTGGTGTCGCGTCGACGACCCTCGAGGACATTGCTCGTGCGAGCGGTATGACTCGTGGCGCCATCTATGGTCACTTCACGAACAAGTGGTCGCTCGTAAGCGCGCTGTTCGAACGCTCGGAACTTCCGCTGGACGCATTCACTGTGTGCGGCGCAGAAGCCGCGATCGCAACCATCGATGCGTTGCGTGTCGAGCTCGAGCGGCGGTTGGTCGATGTGCTACGGATAGGGACAAAGCGGCGGTTGTATTCGATCGCGCTGTCCACTACGGAAATTGATGGCGATTGCACTTTGCCGGCATCGATGTTCAGGGAGTCGGCGCTTCTTGCACAGTACTCGATCGAGACGACCTTGGCACGCATCGCAAAGCCGCCAGGTACATCTGAGGATCTCGACTACGCGTTCGAGGCAACTTTTATTCATGCTTGCCTGACAGGATACTTCCGCCGCAGCTTGATCATTCCGCCTCCTGCAGGAGCCGAAAAACTGCTTGCCGGAAAGATCGTGCGAAAGGCCTTGTCATCATGATTTATAGAGAGCCCCTCGTTGTTCGCGACTCGCGGCGGGCTGGTGTCCGAAGCCGGCATTCGTCGATGAAATGGAACAAGATAACCTCGATCTTGCAAGGAGAGAACATATGATTTTCAAAACGCTAGCTGTAGTCGGTGCCGGAACAATGGGCAATGGCATCGCTCAGGTCGCCGCGGTGGCGGGTCTCCACGTAGTCGTGACCGATGTCAACGAGACGGCGCTCTCAAAGGGCCTGTCAACCTTGACGGCGAATCTCGGGCGTCTCGTCGACAAGGGAAAGCTGGACGCGGCGTCACGTGATTCTGCGCTACCCGTATCGAAACTTCCACTGACTATCAGCGCCTCTCGACTGCAGACATCATTATCGAAGCAGCAACCGAGAACGTTGATCTGAAGATGCGCATCCTGAAGCAAATCGAGTCCGTGGCGCGTGCCGATGCGATCATTGCGTCGAACACGTCGTCGATTTCAATCACCGCGCTTGGTGCGGTGCTTACTGATCCGACACGTTTCATCGGCATGCATTTCTTCAACCCTGTACCGCTAATGACGCTCGTGGAGGTCATCCGTGGACTGCAAACCACCGACTCCACTGTCAATGCGGTGCGCGAGTTGACTGAACGGCTCGGCAAGACTCCGATAGGCGTGACCAACTCGCCAGGCTTCGTAGTGAACCGTATCCTCGTGCCAATGATCAATGAGGCGTTTTTCGTGCTAGCGGAAGGCGTCGCCACCGCGGAAGAAATCGACGCTGGAATGAAGCTCGGTGCGAATCACCCGATCGGGCCACTCGCGCTCGCCGACCTGGTCGGGCTAGACGTTTGTCTTTCTGTCATGGATGTTTATCTGAAAGACTTCGGCGATTCCAAGTATCGCGCATGCCCGCTATTGCGGGAGCTGGTTGCGGCGGGACGGCTAGGGCGAAAAGCCGGTTGGGGGGTCTATAAGTACTGAAGCCGCCTGGCAGCGTAAGCTGAGTGGCAACAGGGATTTTGTGGCCGAATACGGATAACCGCTACTGATTTTGCTGCGGGTTTCAACTACCGCCTTGCGATTCAATCATTGTGGATGGAGGCATCAACTCGGCCTCCATGCGCACGGGGTGTCGCCGCAAGAGCAGCGGTCCGGCGAGCATCAGCAAGGCAGCGGCAGTTAGCGTCTTCGAGACACCAAATTGATCCGCACAAACACCCCATATCAATGCACCCAATGCCATTGAGCCTTGGAACGTGAGCAAAAAAACTGCTAACGCCCGAGCTCGCACCCAAGCGGGAAGAGTCGCCTGGAAGGCCGAGGAGACGGTGGAGTTGAATGTGATCCACGCGGCACCCCCGACGAGCAGGGACAGATATATAGGTGCGCTGTACTGCACATAGGCGGCGGTCAGCGTCGCAATGCCGAACAACACAGACGCACCGCAGACCAGACTATTGAGCGCCAGATAGCGGCGTACCCGACCAAGTGCAATTCCACCAGCCACGGCGCCTGCTCCCATACTCCCCAGCATCGTGCCGTACCCGCCGCCGCCCAAACCTGGATTATTTTTCGCTACGATCGGCAGTAGCGCCCACAACGCGCTTGCGCTAACTACAAAGGTGAATGTGCGAACCAGATGTCCGCGCAAAACACCGCAACCAAGCACGTAGCGTACGCCCACGCACATCGCGCTTACCAGACGCTCCTGCTTTGAAACGACTTGTTCTTTTTCCGGCTTGTACCAAAGCAAAAAGATGGTCACTGCGACCGCAAATAGCCCGGTCGTTAGTGCGAACACTGCATACGATCCTATCCCAGCGATAACTGCCCCTGCCAATGCGGGGCCCACTGCGCGCGCGCCATTGAAAGCGACTCCATTGAGAGCGATCGCAGAGAGCAACGCCGATCGAGGCACTGCTTCCGCGGTTGAGGATTGCCAGGCCGGAACTGATACGGCACTGCCTGAACCGAGCAAAAAGGTGAAGATCAGCAGTCTGACTGGATCGATTGCATCCAGCATCAACAGAACATAAAAAAAGATCGACGAGACCAGCATCCAACAGTGCGCGGCTAGCAAGAGGCGGCGCTTATCCATCGAATCGGCGAGTACTCCTGCCGGCATCCCGAGCAGGAAGGCCGGCATCGTGGTCGCAGCCTGGGTCAGTGCAATCATCACCGGGGACGTCGTGAGCGAAGTCATCAACCATGCTGCCCCAACGTTCTGCACCCAAGCGCCAAGGCTCGCCGCCAACATTGCCATCCATATTGCGCGAAACGGGCGATAGCGAAGCGGGCCGGGCTCGGGTTGTGGTTTCGTGGAAGACATTGGGGTTCAGGCTGTGGACATTACGCGTCTTGCTGGGTGCAGATCGCTTTACGTGGATGCCGGGATCGATGCACTTGGGTGCGAAAAATAGAATATGGTGCATAAATATGAACACGCCTGACGCAACCTGTCAATGCCGATTTTGATTTCCACCGTCGTGAGAAGAAGACGCCGGTGCTGACGTTCAAAGTCGGTGAAGCATCGCGCGCCCGTTCGACGTCAACGTTGACCGGCTCAGAAACTGATGTCACATTCCTCGTTGGAAACGACGAGGCTTCGGCCATTTCGTCTTGCAACCGATCCTGAGAGTTGCTCTGTTTCGCGTTTTGACTATGTCATTCGAATTCATCCAACCCGATCCGACCGTCCACGACCCCCTTCAGGCAGAGCACACACTGCTGGACTTAGCGGCGCGTGGCCGCACTGTTGCCCAATTATGGGAAGCGCCGAAGTCTTTGGTGGTACCGCGCAGCTATCTGCGTTACCCCCAGTTCGAATCTGCACGCTCCGCTTTTCTTCGCGGCGGATGCCCCGTCTGGCTACGCATGTCGGGCGGCGGCCTCGTACCGCAGGGTCCGGGGATTCTAAATTTGAGTCTGGCTTATTTCGTCGAGCAGCAGCCGAGCACAATGAGCGAGGCGGTGTACCTGCACTTATGCGAAGTCATCGGGAGCGCGCTGCGCGTGATCGGCGTCACGACCCATTACCAGGCAGTGGACGGTTCATTTTGCGACGGTCGCTTCAATTTGGCTTGGGGAGTCGACACTGACGCTCGCAAGATTGCTGGCACGGCGCAGTATTGGCGACAGGCGCCAGCCGCGATGCGGACGAGCGATGGACGGGGCCATCTGGTGCTCGCGCATGCCGTATTGCTTGTCAGTGCCGATCCGGATGAGGCGAACCAGCGGGCCAACGCCTTCGAAGAGGTAGTGGGCAGTGGCCGTCGATACGACGCAAACAAGATCGTCACTGTGCTGCAAGCGCTGGGAGGGGCGGGGATCGGCAGGGAGCCGCTGATGCCAGCCGTGTCGGCTGCGATCGAGGACAGTCTCACCGACATTCCACTGCCGACCGATACGCAGTAACCCGCTTGGCAGGACTCCCTCGGCTCAGTCGGTGTAGTGGGCGGCAAGCGGCGAGCAATTCTCCCTGATATCGAACGATGCCGCGCTCCGGCCGCACTGAACGGAGCGCGGCGGCTGTCAACGGAATGTAACCTGAAGTGCTTAAGTTTGAAGGTTCGAGCGATGGGCAGTCGTGCCGGGTGCGTAAAGCCGAGCAAAGGGCGCAACCTTCTGGAAACGCTCAATACAGACCCGGACGTGCTGGGGCGAATTGAAATGCATCATCGCAAGAACACCGCGCGCCCGCGCAAGCTGCGGGTGTCCAGCGCAAGTACCCTGGGCCCGCTGGATGCGTAGTTGAGGAATTGCGTCGCGGAGCGAAGCTTGCTGCAACCATTGATCCGGTCAGTCAATCTCGTGGAGGCAAACCATGCTGTTCAAACGAGGAATTGCAGTTCTTGCCGTTGCTCTACCCCTCGCGGCCGCGCAAGCGCAAACCGTCGACATCACCGGTGCGGGCAGCACTTTTGCAGCCCCGATCTATAACAAGTGGGCCGACGCCTACCATAAGGCGGGGGGCGGCAAGGTCAACTACCAGGGCATCGGGTCAGCGGGCGGCATCAAGCAGATCCTCGCGAAGACCGTGGATTTCGCAGGCTCCGACGCACCGATGAAGGACGACGAACTGGCGAAGACTGGCCTGTTCCAATTCCCGACGGTGGTGGGCGGCGTGGTGCCGGTCGTGAACCTGCCTGGCGTGAAGCCGGGTCAACTGGTTCTGTCGGGTGCCGTGCTCGGCGACATCTATCTGAACAAGATCAAGAAATGGAACGATCCGGCGATCGCCGCGCTGAATTCGGGCATGAAACTGCCGGATACGGACATCGCCGTGGTACGCCGCGCAGACGGTTCGGGCACGAGCTTCATCTGGACGAACTTTCTGTCGAAGGTGAACCCGGAGTGGAAGTCGAAGGTCGGCGAAGGCACGACGGTGAACTGGCCGACCGGTACGGGCGGCAAGGGCAATGACGGTGTTGCCGCCTTCGTGCAACGGCTGCCGGGCGCGGTCGGCTATGTCGAGTGGGCGTATGCGAAGCAGAACAACATGGTCTACGCCAGCCTGAAGAACTCGGCCGGTGCGGTGGTTGCGCCGAAAACCGAGACCTTCAAGGCGGCCGCCTCGGGCGCGGACTGGAAAACGTCGTTCTACCAGATCCTGACCAACGAGCCCGGCAAGGACGCATGGCCGGTCGTCGGCGCGACCTTCGTGCTGCTTCACGCGACGCAAGACAAGCCGGCGCAGGGCGCGGCAACGCTGAAGTTCTTCGACTGGGCGTTCAAGAACGGCGGGCAGGCCGCCAGCGATCTCGACTACATCTCGCTGCCGGATTCGGTCGTGTCGGAAATCCGCTCGCAGTGGAAGACCAAGGTCAAGGATGCGTCGGGAAAACCGGTGTTTCAGTGAAGGCCTCGTTGCGACCCGCCTCGAACAGCTCGTGGTCGGTCATGGGCGAAATCAATTGACTCAGATCAAGTAAAGGCCGCATCGAGGCGGGTAACGTGCGCGTGACGGTCTTTTATCACCGCACGCTGGGAGCCAGGCAATGGTCACGCGCAACGTCGAGGAAGTCATCAAGCAGATTGCCGCCGCTACCAACACGCCTGAGGAAAACGGTCTCGCAAATGTACGCGCGGATGTGGATCGAATACAGCGAAGGGGCACGAATCACGGACTACCTGACGGTTCTGGTCGCTCGTCGTGTGCGCGACAACCTACGCAGGCGACAACAGGCTTCGCATTGAGAGTGGGTTGGTCAAGCGCCGTTGTGCGATGCCATTTCCGCGCCGAAGCGCTCGACCATAAATTCAATAAAGCTCCGAAGCTTCGGCGACGTCCGCCGCTCACGCAGATACAGCAAGTTCAGCGGCCGCTCGGGCGCGGCAAACGCCGGCAGCACTTCGACCAACCGCTTCGCTCGCAGATCCGCGGCCACCAGGACCTCGGGCAGCATGGCGATGCCCAGGCCGCGCAACACCGCCCGTCGCAGCGCTTCCGCATTGTCTATCCTCAGCCTGCCGTCGACGGGCACGCTCAGGCGGCCGTCAGGACCCTCCAAACTCCATTCGGCCTGCGCCGCGTGCCATTCCGAGCGCGGCGGATACGCGTACGTCAGGCACTGATGCGCGCGCAGCGCGTCGGGCGATGACGGCGTGCCATGCGTTGCCAGATACCCGCGTGACGCGCACAACACCAGACGGTACGGCTGCAGAGGCCGCGCGACGAGATCCGGATTGCCCAGCGCGCCGATCCGAACCGCCGCCTCGAAGCCGTCGTCGAGCAGGTCCGACAGCGCATCGGTGGCGACGATATCGAGCTTCACATCGGGATAGCGCTCGCAGTAGTCCGCGATCACCGGCATCAGGCATTCGTTGCTGAACACGACGGGCGCGGTTACGCGCAGCCGTCCGCGTGGCGTCGCGAGGTGATCGAGCGCGAGCCGTTCCGAATCGTCGATCAGCCCGAGGATCTCGATGCATCGTTCATAGTAGGCCTGCCCAAACGCGCTGATCTGCTGCTTGCGCGTGGTGCGATGGATGAGTGTCGCGCCTAGCCGCGTTTCCAGCGCCTGAAGGTGATTGCCGACCATCGTCGGCGACAGATCGCATGCCACCGCCGCCGCCGTCAGGCTGCCGCTTTCGACTACGCGCACGAACACAGTCATCGCTTTGAGGAGATCCATTCCCCAATAATAATTGGTTCTGTTGCTATTTGCCGTCCGTTTATCAATCTTCGCTGTGGGAATACAGTCCGCGTACACGACGCTTGCGGCCCATTCCGGTGCCGCATCGCCCGACTTCACGCACGGACATCATGCGCAAACAGCTCAGCTCACCGGCCCGGTCACCACGCCTTGCCTTGCTCGCGACGAGCCTCGGCTTCGTCATCATCTGTCTCGACGTCACGGTGGTGAACGTCGCGCTCGCACGAATGCGCGATGGCCTCGGCCTCGATTCGACGGCGCTGGAATGGGTCGTCAACGCGTACACGCTGGCGTTCGCAAGTCTGCTGCTGACCGCCGGCGCGTTGGCCGACCGGTTCGGCGCGCGCCGCATCTTTGTCGCCGGGTTCGTGGTGTTTACCTGCGCATCGGTGGGGTGCGGGCTGTCGGATGGCGCGGTGCTGCTGGTTGGGTCGCGGGTGGTGCAGGGCATCGGCGCGGCGCTGTGCGTGCCGTCGTCGCTGGCGCTGCTCGGCGCGGCGTTTCCGGAGCCGCATGCACGGGCCAGGGCGGTCAGCGTCTGGGCGGGCACGGCGGCGCTCGCGCTCGGGGCGGGTCCGCTCGTCGGCGGCGTGCTCGTCGACCGCTTCGGCTGGCCGGCCATTTTTCTGATCAACGTGCCCATTGGCGTCGCGGGCATCTGGCTGACCATCGCTCATGCACCCGACACGCAGGGTCATGCGACCCGTCGCATCGACCTGGCCGGCCAGACGCTTGCCGTCGTTGCGTTGGTCGGGCTGACGTATGCGGTTGTCGAAAGCGGCAGACTGGGCTGGACCAGCATGACCGTATTGACGGGAATGGCCGTCGCGGCCGTTGCGGGCGGGCTGTTCGTCATCGTCGAGGCGCGGCAGGCGCAGCCGCTTTTACCGCTCGCGCTGTTCCGCCATGCCGCGGTGAACGTCAGCGCGCTAACGGGGCTGTCGCTGAATTTTGGCTACTACGGATTGATGTTTGCGATGAGTCTGTTTTTCCAGAGCGCGCGTCACGACACGCCGCTCGAAACCGGCCTCGCGTTCCTGCCGATGACGGCGGTGGTCGCGGTCGCAAACGTCGCGTCGGGCTCGCTGACGGCGCGCTTCGGTTATCGCCTGCCGATGCTTGTCGGCCAGGCACTGGCCGCGCTCGGCTATGTTTCGCTTGCGTTCGTGCGGGTGGATAGCAGCGCGCTAGCAGTCGCGTTGCCTCTGCTGAGTGTTGGGGTCGGTGTGGCGCTCGCGGTGCCGTCGATCAACACCGCGGTGCTGGCGCACGTGGAACCGTCATACATGGGTATTGCATCCGGCGTGTTGAACACCGCGCGTCAGATTGGCGGCGTGCTCGGCGTGGGCTTGTTCGGCGCCCTTGTGCGGCCGGAGTTCGACCATCTTGCCGAAGGTCTGCATCTGGCCGCGATCCTGGCCGCTACTGTGACGCTTTTGAGCCTCCTGAGCATAGTCATGGGCCTCAAGACGTCCGGATCGATGGTCACGGACGGTGCGCGTTGAGAGCATTATCGCAGCCGCCTGCCTCATGCGCGGAAGCGCCGGCCATCACGCGCCAGCGGTCGCTGTCGAGCACGGCTCGAGCGTCGATCCGCCCGAACATGTCCAACAGAGGTGCGACGAGGCCCGTCCAGCCCGTCTGATGACTGGCCCCGAGCCCTGCACCGTTGTCGCCGTGGAAATACTCGTAGAACAGGATCAGGTCGCGCCAGTGCGGATCGTCCTAGTCCCACCGATGTTGAGCACATACGGATGCTCGAGGTGATAGCGGGAGAGCGAACGGATGCCATGCGGTCCGAGGAACTCGTTCTCGTCGAGCAGGTATCCGAGCACGCGTTCGAGCTTGCGTCTGTTCAGGATCGACAGGAGCCTGCGCTCCCGATGGCCGACGAAGCCCGTATCCGTCGGAGCCACGTGGGCGAGCAGCTCCGGGTAGCGTTTGCGGAATTGGGCGATCAGCTCCATCAGTTTCGGATACCGCGTCACCGGATCTGCTTCCGTCAGCGATTTCGGCGCGATGCTCACATACGCGTGGAATGCGTCTTTCACATAGGGCGAAGCAATGGGTTGATTCCACAGACGCCGTGCATTGCTTTCGTTCTCCGTGAACAGCAGTTCGGTCGCGCCTTCGCAATAGAGCCAGTAGTCGCCCAGTTCATGATGGCGCGCTCGAATGACGCCTGGCGCCTCTTCGCACAGCGACGGCCTGGGATCGTCGTGGTTCTCCGACCATGTATTGCGAAACCATAGCGTTGGCAGGATTCGAAGCTGCGCGGCGTCCCGTCCGCGGTTGTGCATGCAAATCCGCACCAGGATGTCTTGTGGATCGCGCTTCGCGTACTCGACGAACACATCGAAATAGCGGTCGTCATCGAACACGCCGGTATCGAGCAGTTCGTACTTGAGTTCTTCTCGCGATCGCTTGCGGTTCGTCTCGACCAGGTCGAGGTACGGATATTCCTGCTGCGGGTACTTGTACAGATACTTCATGTACGAGTGCGTGGGCGTGTTGTCGACATAGAAGTAATACTCTTTCACGTCCTCGCCATGATTGCCTTCGCTATTGGTGAGCGCGAACAGGCGTTCCTTCAGAATCGGGTCGCGCCCGTTCCAGAGTGCGAGCGCGAAGCAGAGTCGCTGCTGGTCGTCGGATAGTCCGCCGAGCCCGTCTTCTCCCCACCTGTAGGCGCGCGAGCGCGCCTGATCGTGGGTGAAATAGTTCCAGGCGTCGCCATCATCGCTGTAGTCCTCGCGGACGGTTCCCCATTGCCGCTCGCTCAAGTACGGCCCCCACTGCTTCCACGGCACCTGCGCCGCATGCGCGTCGTTCAAGCGTTTTTGTTCCCTGACATCGACGTCTGCGAGAGCCATTTCTGCCTCCGTAACGGCCGGATGAACCTGCAACAGGCGGGCGGTCGCCCTACGACGATCGCCCGGCGAGCCCGGTGGATACGTGCTGCTGCGAAGCAATCCTGATGTGCGAGACGAACCACGCCGCGAGCACGAACCACCCCGCTGCGACGACGAACGCGACGACGTAGGCGGTTCCGGCACCAGCAAGCGCCTTGACCCACGACAGCATCCACCCGGTCGCGGCGGGGCCGAGGATCTGCGGCAGCACCATCGACACTTGCCAGATGCCCATGTCCTTGCCGCTGGATGCATCGTCTGGCAACACTTGCAGTGCGAGCGCCCAGTCGACGGCTTGATAGGTCCCGTAAGCGGCGCAGAAAACGAGTCCGACTGCGATCACCAGCAACAGGTTCGGATGCACCGCCAGCATGACAAAGCCGATTGCGGCTCCGGCCATGATCCAGCTTGTCAGGCGGACGACGGGGACCGCGCCGTGGCGGTCGGCGAGCCTTGCGCCCAACAGGCTGGCCGGGATCGCCAGCACCACGCCGACACCAAGAAGCCCGTTCATCACACCGGTCGGATGACGAATGCCGATCACGTCCTGCAGGTAGTACAACATGAAGGTGAAGATCGACCAGATTCCCATGTTGCCGAACAGACGGGTCACCAGCACCCAGTAAAAGTTTCGGTGGAGGCGCGGATCGAGATAGAACGAGCGCATGAACGCGAGGAGTTCGAACCGTTCATGGGATCTGACAGGCGTCGGCTCGCGCGAGCCGCGAATCGTCAGCCAAAGGCAGAGCAGCATGATCGCAATGAACGTGGCCACCGTCGGATACAGGCGGCCCGGCGAATAGAGCACGACGAGCACCACGTTGCCACTGATGGTGCCGAGCACGGACATCACGTTGAGCCACGCGCTCGCGCGGTTGGTTTCCCGTTTTGGCACGACATCGGGCACCAGCCCGGCATACGGACCCGCCGCCCAGTTCCACCAGAACTGCAGGTGCAGGAACGCGAGTGCATAAAGCCATACGCTCGCCCCTCTGTTGAATGAAGCAAGCCATACCAGGGCAACCGCAGTGCCGAACACGCCGGTGACGAGAAACGATCGCCGACGTCCATGTTTTGCGATGGAGCGATCTGACAGGGCGCCGGCCAGCGGCGCCACGATCATTGCAACGAATGCGCCGCACGCAATGACGGAGCCGGCCACACCTTCCTTCAATGCGGCATCGCGTCCGAGCATTTCGGCGACCTGTGACGGCACCAGCACCGGAACGACCGTCATCCATTGGGTAAACAGCGCAAACCACAGCGACGCGATCTGTATGTGACTGAGCGTCGTCAGGCGAGGGGCGGGCGGTCTGGTCGACACATTCCGGGCTGGACTGGATAGCGGCATGTCAGAGGTCCATGGGCGTCGCGCATTTTGCTGCCCGGTCAATGCTTGCTAGCTTACGGGGCTGCAGAGAAAGATTAGAACATTTGATCTGGCTTATGCATGCGAGGGCAGTGCGTTCCTTGCCGTCGGGCGAGTACCCACGTCAAACGCAGCGCCGGCACGTCGTATGGCTGAATGTCCGCGAACGAGGTGAGATATTGAATCAGCAGCCGCCGTCGCACGTCGGCCAACTTGCTGTCTGCGATGCCCAAGCCGACGCGTCCCCAGCTCAAGCGACGAGGTGTTGCCGCAGATACACGGCCGTGCGGCTTTCCTTCGCGCTGCCTGGGAGGGCCGCGCAAACGGTGGTGTGGGAGCACAGACTATGCCAGACACAGAGACGCATGGCATCAGGCGCGCAATGTGCTTGCAGATAGACCCGTGGATCAAGGAGAAAAACGATGACCCTGCTCATCTATCTGGTCGGATGGATCATTTTCATTGGCGGCGTCGCGTGGGGATTGATGGCGCTGCATGTCGCGCAGCACATCATTGCCATCGTGGCCGTGATTCTGCTCGGCATCGCGGTGATTACGGGCGCTACGCGAGCGCGTAATCGAGACCGGTCGTCATAGCGAAGTTCCCTCGTGCGTGACGGCGCTCAGGTACGCTACGGCGCGCTCGCGATGTACCATTTCCGCGTGGAGTCTCACGCCGGGCATCGTGGAGTACATCATGGGAAGCGCATGGAAACGCCGCTTCAAACTGCTTGTCCAGCGTTTCTGGCAGCCAACCAGCGCGTGCATGACCTGTATGCCGGGGAGCTGGGGCAACGTCATGAGCCTCACGCACTGGGCGATCGCATTCAAGACCGGGCTGCTCACCGGTGTGCTCGCGCTGCTGCTCACCTTCACGCCGGCGGCGAAGTGGTACGGGAATCGCTATAGCAACGCACTGCTCGTCGGTTGCCTGACCGCCATCGGCGATGCCTACTCTCATCTGAGCCACTACCGCTTTCACGCTCTCGAACACATCGCGACGGGGATCATGTCCGGCCTGTTTGCGCTCGCTGCGTCGTACCTGTTCGAGGATCGCGCGCGCCGCGTGCGCGCGGTATGGTCGCGTTTGTTCGGACAATCAGTGCGGTGACGAAAGCAGCTTGAAGCGCTTCCACAGCTTCTTCAACGTCCGATGATCGGCAGCGACCCGTGACGCGAGAAAGCCGCGTGCGAAGGCCGCGCCCGAGGCGGCCTCGGGCGCCGTCGTCAGCAGCGACTTCAGCAGCTGATCGGCGACGACGGCATCGTTGCGCCAGCCGAGATCGTCCTGAAGCGCGGTGAGCGCTTCGACATAGTGGCGGACGACCCGCCGCGGGCATAACGACGCGAAGAACTCGGTGGCGTATCGAACCTTCTTCGCCGCGATGCGGGCGCGGTGACGGCTGTGATCGTCGAGATCGGCCAAACCCTTGCCACGTTTGATCAGTTTCTTGTGCCGACGGCGCAGAACATCGGCGGCGAACGGCTTCACTGGGCTGCCGATCACGTCGCGCTGTTCGTCGGACATCTCATCTCGCCAACCCTTGCGGCTCAACCAGAGCGCCAACTGGAGCGCGAGCCGCGTATAGCGAACCGATTCGACCGCGGCCGCCGCGCGCTGCCGGTTGTCGACGGCATTCTGCTCGCAGGCCTCTCTGACGGGGCGGATCTCGTCCGTATTGCCGTCGGCGCCGGCATGTTCGAGCGTCGATCCCGCGAGCACTTCCCAGTCGCGCGCGGTGCCGAGTTCCGAGGCAATCCAGCGCAACTCCTCGTCGAAGCCGGGAGCGGCGGGGATGACCTTCGCAAACAGGTCGAGAGCCGAACGCAAGCGGCGAAGCCCCACGCGCATCTGATGGACGCTCGATGGATCGTGGCCCGACACGACGCCCAGTTCATTCGCGTGGACCTGGTCCAGACAGTTGCGCACAATGACGCAGAATGCATCCTCGATCGAATCGCGCTTGTCCAGTTGCACCGGTTGCGCTTTCACCGCCTCTCTGTGCTCGGCTACCAGCAGTGCATACCCGATATCGGCCTTGCTGCTACGATCGATATGGAGTGGCACGGTTTCGAGCATTTCCAGCGCGACGCGGTACAGCATGTCCGGATCGCCCTGTTTCAATTCCAGTTCCACGGCGGCGAGCTGCACCGAACCCGACTCCGCCTCGATGGTTCCTTCGTCGAGAGCAAGCTCGAGTTCGTCTCCGGACGGCTGGCGCAGTTCAAACGCCGAGCGGTTGATCCGCGTGACGAACACTGGCTTCAGTTGGGCGGGAACGGTGTCGTCGTGAATCAGCTTCCCGCAGTCGCTGTTCTCGGGGATCTGGTCGCACAGCAGCTTCAGATCGGGCGTGTCGCTATTCACGGGCATCTCGAACTCGTCCCGGTCGAACAGCCCCGCCTTGGCCGATCCTTCGAGCTTCAGCGTCTGGATTTTCTCCTTGCCGACGCTGCGCACGCGCAGCGAAGCCCCGCACCAGTGAAATGAAAACTCGGGCGTATCGAAATAGGTGCTCGTCAGCAGGCGAGGCGCCCCCGCGGTGGCTTCCGATTGCGCCAGTATCGACGCGTTACGCAACTTGCCCAGATCTTCGTTCGCAACGCGCAGCTTTAGCTCCCGTTCCATGCCGCCTCCGAAATGAGCACCATACCGTCAGACTACACCGGATTCGCTGGGCTGCGTCGCAGCCGATCGTCCCAAGTGGCCGCTCCGAACCCGACGTTTCCTGGAGACGGGGTGGGTTAGCAGCGCAAGCAGGCATTCGTGCAAAACTTGTCCACCGTCTTAGCCACCTCTTCTGTGCACAACTTTCGTCGTGCTTAAAACGGTGATGCACGTCGACCCGATACAAGCTCACAACGACAAATAGCGAGTGTTCCAAAGTAAATCGGGGAAAACGGTATGCGCAACTATGGACCGACATGTTGGAACCGCCAGGCTAACGGCCCGCATTTCTGGTCGACGCCATTTGGGTCGGAATGAGGATGTGCAACTTGACAGCATTTTGCAAATTCCCCCGAGGATATAGGGTATGCTGAAAAAAGACTCAAGAAACTCCCAGAAGTCGGCCCAAAAATATTTTCAGAAATGACATTAGAGCGCGTTACCCCAATTCTTCGAAAGAGTAGGGGAATCATATGCCGCACAGAGTAAAAACGATCACTCTCATCGCGCGGTAACGACATTAATCGATGTGATGCAACGCGCCACCAGGCGATGCCCGTAACGCAAGCAGAGCGCCAAACAGGTGAACGAATACGAGCAGCTCATAAGCAATAATTCGAAAAAGAAGATCAATACATATATCTATGGCGGAAGGGCCGTCGATAACGAAACACTTTTCATTTGCATCGCAACGGAAGAAGCTTGCAAACACTTTGGAATTATAAATGATGCCACCACCGGAAGTTTCGGCTGAGCTGGAGGAATTCTTGCGGGAGAAAATCGGAATTCCGCCAAAATAGCAATAAAGCCATTCAGTTCTTTAGAAGACGATTTTGGCGTCACGGGCGACGATGCGAGCAAGCTTATCAACACGTTCGCAATAACATTTAACGTTCAACCCGGCGACTTCGAATTTCTCAGATATTTTAATATGGAAGGATTCAGCGTTTGGCCATTTTCGATTCTTGCCCGGTATCTTCTAAAACTCAGAGGCGTGAAGGACTACAAAAATAAAGCCAATTACAGTCGGAATGCTGCAGCGTGCGATTGAGCTAGGCGTGTGGGACAGCCAACGCGTATGGGAAGCGCGAAGCGCGTCGCCCAGGGAGTGACCGCCAATGGAAGTCATTGCGGCCTGCTGTCGATAAGGTCTCACCTCGCGCCATACAGTAAGAATGCCGTACAAAACTCGCCCGAAGGAAGCGCCTTACCCTAGGGTTTGCACGGCTCGACGCACCCCGAGTTCGCGATTCTCACAACCGTCCACCCGGGGACATCTTGATTAGGAAATGATCATTTCCTATAATCGCGCCATGACCACACGCCACCATCCTGCCAGACAGCCTCGAGCTCCAGGCCGTCCTCGCGAATTCGATATGGACATCGCGCTGGACGGCGCAATCCGGATTTTTCGCGAACGCGGCTATCAAGGGACGTCTCTTGGCGATCTCGGTGCCGCGATGGGCCTCACGGCCGGCAGTATCTACAAGGCGTTCACTGATAAGCGAGCGGTGTTCCTTGCCGCGCTCGAGCGCTACATCCGTCTACGAAATGGCCAGTTGCAAAGCCTGCTCGACGCGGAGCAAACCGGCCGCGACAAGGTGCGGGCCGTTCTGCGGTTTTATGCCGAGTCCGCAGTTGGCGACGAGGGCAAGCGGGGCTGTCTCGTAGTCGGAAGCGCAATCGATCTGCTCGCTTTCGATGATGAGGTCGCGGGTCATGTCGCCGCTTCTTTGCAGCGAACGGAGCGTCTGTTGTGCCGTCTGATCCGGCTGGGCCAGACAGACGGTTCGATCGCGTCCGCCGTGGATGCGGACGCTACCGGCCGCGCCCTGCTGAGTTTGACGCAAGGTTTGAGGGTCGTCGGCAAAGTTGGGCGGCCCCGGGCGCACATAATGGCGGCGGCGGAGCAGGCCATGCGTCTGCTCGACTAAGCACAGCAAGATATAGCATCGCATCAGTTACCAGTGCTGCTCGCCAAATTAGGAAATAAATATTTCCTAACGTAATCTGCCGATGAGAAACAGCCGTTCAACGATGTAATCACTCAACCCAAAGGAGTCTCACTCGTGAAAGCACTTCACTCGCCCATGCCATCTGGGAGTTCCGAAATCGTAAGCACGCTGCCAGCATCAAGGCCCGTTCCGGGGTTAGAAGGATTCGAGCACAAGTTCGCGACCGTAGACGGACTGAGACTGCACTACGTCACCGGTGGAAACCCGCAGGGCGATGTGATCGTGTTGCTCGCGGGCTTTCCGCAGAGCTGGTTCGCGTGGCGCAACGTGATGGCGCTGCTTGCAAAGACCTACCGGATCGTCGCACCGGACCTGCCCGGACAAGGTGATTCGGATCGTCCGATGGACGGCTACGACACACAGACCCTTGCGAGCCATGTCCACGGTTTGCTCCGGCAACTCGGAGTGACCCGGTACTTTCTCGCCGGACACGACATTGGAGCGTGGGTGGCTTTTCCGTACGCCGTGATGTTCGCCGACGAGGTCCGTCGCCTCGCGCTGCTGGATGCGGGGATCCCCGGCGTGACCTTGCCCGATGCGTTGCCGATTTCACCCGAGCGTGCATGGCGTACCTGGCATTTTGCGTTTCACGTCCTACCTGACCTGCCGGAAGTGCTGCTGGCCGGCAAGGAACGCGAATACCTCGACTGGTTTTTGCGGCGAAAGACGGCCAATCCCGATACTTTCACTGAAGCCGATATCGATGAATATCTGCGCATTCTGAAGAAAGACGGCGGCTTACGCGCCGGCCTTGCGTATTACCGCGCCGCGCACGTGTCCGCCCGGCAGAACGCGGAATTGAAGCAGCGAGGCATGCTCGATTTGCCACTGCTGACGCTCGGCTCCGATCAAGGGTCCATCGCCGATATGGCGACCCCTCTGCGAGCGTTCTTCACCGACGTCCAAGGCCGCACCATTGGTCACTGCGGGCACTTCATTCCAGAAGAACAACCGCGCGCGGTCGCCGACGAACTCACGGCATTCTTTGGCAGCGCGTAGGGGTAACGGGGCAGGTGGACGCGGACCGCCGGGCACGGCTCAGACGATGCGGGCGTGCTGTACGACGATCCACGCGGACCACGCAAGCAACGCGACGCCGAGCGGCTTGCCGATGGACCTGCCCCAGCGGAAGTTCTTCTCGGCCGACATGATCCCGCCCAGCGCCAGCATCCAGCCGACGCTGCCGGTGCCGACCGCGAACATCAGCAACATCAGCGCCCAACAGCAGCCGACGCAGAACGCGCCGTGACTGATGCCGAGCACGAAGCTCTCGCGGCGCGCGCTTTTGCCCCGCCAATGCCCGGTGATGAACATCAGCGGCGAGCGGCATTTGTCGAGACATCGATGTTTGAGGCTGCTGAACTGATAGAGGCCCGCGAGCGCGACGATCGCGGCGCCGATCAGCCAGCCGTTGGCAAGCAAGCTCGGAACTTGCTCGGCGACCAGATGGAGCGCCGCGTCGAAGCCGTGCGCGACTACGCCGAACAGCGCCCACGTCGTCGCATAACCGACGATCAGAAGCGCTATCAGCGTGCGCCGGTTTTCGCGCGCGACGGTCATCCGCCGGAAGGTGTCGAACAGCGGGAAGGCGCTCGGCAGCATCATCGCCGCGATCATCAGCAGCCATGCGGCGCTGTGCAGCAGCGCCGCGATGGTGACGCTGGCACCGGGCACCGCGCGGCATATCGGGCCGACGAGCGGCAGTTCGGCCCAGCTCGCGTGACGCAGGTAACGCGCATAGGGACCCGCGTCCCACACCCATAACGCGATCCACGCGCTGCTCGTCAATGCGACGAAGAGCGGCGCGAACAGCCGCGAGCGTGCTTGCATCTTCACGACGCGAAGTTGAACGATCCCTGAATGGCGTTATGTCCGCTCAAGGCGAGGTCGAGATCGAGCTTTTCGTGCCGCAGGCGGAAAGAGTTCGCCTTGCCGACGAAAGCAGGGGAGCCCGGTATCGTCGAAAAGATGCTTTCGACCAGCTTGGTCGGCTCGCCGGTCGGGCCGCGATAGGGCTCCAACTCGGCGTCGATTGCTTCGCCGACTTTCATCCTGCCCTTGCCGTCGACGACCATGTATTCGATCGGCACGCGTTCCACGGACACGACTTCGCCGATCAACTGCACGAGATCCGCGAGGGGGCCGCCGCGCTCGCCACGGTGCACGCTCACCAGAGCGTCGAATTGCGCGTCGCTCGCGCGCTCGTCGACGAACATCGCGACGCGCCAGCCACCTTTGAGCACATTGCCGGGAATGAACGCCGCGAACGCGATAGTCAGGCCCGACACATCGACGCCGTCGATCGTGCCTCGCTCGTAGTGGTATGCAAGCGCGCTGCGGCAAACGCCGTTGTCGGGATCTTCTCCGATCCAGCACGGACACAGCACCTTGCATTCGCACACTTCGAGGATGCTGCCCATCAGTTGATAGCTCATTTGCGCCTCCGCTGCCGGTTGAATCCGGCCGGGAAGAACATCGCCGGACATCCTCTGTTGTAGGCGTTACGGGGGCAGTAATCAAAGCATTCGAGGGACGGCGAATGATTGAAACGGCTTACACAGTCGGTGCTTTTGCGGTGGCGGGCAGGCGTGCGCACAGCACCCGAAGCGCATCGCGCATCGCCGCTTTACAGGGCCCAACTCTTATATAAGACATAAGACATTTGACCGTGGAGGGGTATTGCAATTAAAATCGCGATCGAAGCAGTGCCCGGCACAGCTTGGAGTGCCTAAAAAGCCTTTCCCTGAAACGCAAATACCAGCAGGTCCCCCATGCTTGAAAACTTTCGTGCTCACGTGGCCGCACGCGCCGCGCTCGGCATTCCTCCCCTGCCGCTGACGGCTCAGCAGACCGCCGAGCTGGTCGAACTCCTGACCAACCCGCCCGCTGGCGAAGAGCAGACGCTGCTCGACCTGATCACCAATCGCGTGCCCGCCGGCGTGGACGAAGCCGCCCGCGTGAAGGCAGGTTTCCTCGCCGCCGTGGCCAAAGGCGAGACCGCCTGCGCGCTGATCTCGCGCGCCCGTGCCACCGAACTGCTCGGCACGATGCTGGGCGGCTACAACATCCAGCCGCTGATCGAACTGCTGTCCGACGCCGAAGTGGGCACCGTGGCCGCCGACGCGCTTAAGAAGACCCTGCTGATGTTCGACCAGTTCCACGACGTCAAGGAACTGGCCGACAAGGGCAACGCCAACGCAAAGGCCGTGATGCAAAGCTGGGCCGACGCCGAATGGTTCACGAGCCGTCCCGAAGTGCCGCAAAGCCTGACCATCACCGTGTTCAAGGTGACAGGCGAAACCAATACCGACGACCTGTCCCCGGCCCCGGACGCGACCACCCGCCCGGACATCCCGCTGCACGCGCTGGCGATGCTGAAGAACGCGCGCCCCGGCATCACGCCGGAAGAAGACGGCAAGCGCGGCCCGGTCAAGTTCATCGAGTCGCTGAAGGAAAAGGGCCACCTGGTCGCGTACGTTGGCGACGTGGTCGGCACCGGCTCCTCGCGCAAGTCGGCCACCAACTCGGTGCTGTGGTTCACGGGCGAAGACATCCCCTTCATCCCGAACAAGCGCTTCGGCGGCGTGTGCCTCGGCGGCAAGATCGCCCCGATCTTCTACAACACGATGGAAGACGCCGGCGCGCTGCCGATCGAACTCGACGTGTCGAAGATGGAAATGGGCGACGTGGTCGAACTGCGCCCGTACGAAGGCCGTGCGCTGAAGAACGGCGAAGTGATCGCCGAGTTCCAGGTCAAGTCCGACGTGCTGTTCGACGAAGTGCGCGCCGGCGGCCGCATTCCGCTGATCGTCGGCCGCGGCCTGACCGCCAAGGCGCGTGAAGCGCTGGGTCTCGCTCCGTCGACGCTGTTCCGCCTGCCGCAGCAGCCGGCCAACAGCGGCAAGGGCTTCTCGCTGGCGCAGAAGATGGTCGGCCGTGCTTGCGGTCTGCCGGAAGGCCAGGGCGTCCGCCCGGGCACGTACTGCGAACCGAAGATGACCTCGGTCGGCTCGCAGGACACCACGGGCCCCATGACCCGCGACGAACTGAAGGACCTGGCGTGCCTCGGCTTCTCGGCCGATCTCGTGATGCAGTCGTTCTGCCACACCGCCGCTTATCCGAAGCCGGTGGACGTGAAGACCCACCAGACGCTGCCGAACTTCATCAGCAACCGTGGCGGCATCGCGCTGCGCCCGGGCGACGGCGTGATCCACTCGTGGCTGAATCGCATGCTGCTGCCCGACACCGTCGGCACCGGCGGCGACTCGCACACGCGCTTCCCGATCGGTATCAGCTTCCCGGCCGGTTCGGGTCTGGTCGCCTTCGCGGCCGCCACCGGCACGATGCCGCTGGACATGCCCGAATCGGTGCTGGTCCGCTTCAAGGGCAAGATGCAGCCGGGCGTGACCCTGCGCGACCTCGTCAACGCGATTCCGCTGTACGCGATCAAGCAAGGCACGCTGACGGTTGCCAAGCAAGGCAAGAAGAACATCTTCTCCGGCCGCATTCTCGAAATCGAAGGCCTGCCCGATCTTAAGGTCGAGCAAGCGTTCGAACTGTCGGATGCTTCCGCCGAGCGTTCGGCCGCCGGTTGCACGGTGCACCTGAACAAGGAACCGATCATCGAATACCTGAACAGCAACGTCACGCTGCTGAAGTGGATGATCGCCCAGGGCTACCAGGACCCGCGCAGCCTGCAGCGCCGCATCAAGGCGATGGAGCAGTGGCTGGCCGACCCGCAACTGCTGTCGCCGGATGCCGACGCCGAGTATGCAGCCGTCATCGAGATCGATCTCGCCGACATCCACGAGCCGATCGTGGCTTGCCCGAACGATCCGGACGACGTGAAGACGCTGTCGGACGTGGCGGGTGCCAAGATCGACGAAGTGTTCATCGGCTCGTGCATGACCAACATCGGTCACTTCCGCGCCGCGTCGAAGCTGCTCGAAGGCAAGCGCGACATTCCGGTCAAGCTGTGGGTGGCTCCGCCGACCAAGATGGATCAGAAGCAGCTGACCGAGGAAGGCCACTACGGCGTGTTCGGCACGGCTGGTGCGCGTACCGAAATGCCGGGCTGCTCGCTGTGCATGGGTAACCAGGCCCAGGTGCGCGAAGGCGCGACGGTCATGTCGACCTCGACCCGCAACTTCCCGAACCGCCTCGGCAAGAACACGAACGTGTACCTCGGCTCGGCGGAACTGGCGGCGATCTGCTCGCGTCTGGGCAAGATCCCGACTAGGGAAGAGTACATGGCCGACATGGGCGTGCTCAATGCCAACGGCGACAAGAT
Source organism: Paraburkholderia sp. BR10923 (assembly GCF_040948765.1). Taxonomy (NCBI): domain Bacteria; kingdom Pseudomonadati; phylum Pseudomonadota; class Betaproteobacteria; order Burkholderiales; family Burkholderiaceae; genus Paraburkholderia; species Paraburkholderia sp. BR10923. The sequence continues at coordinate 164,351 of NZ_JBFPKO010000006.1, forward strand.
CTATCAATACATGAACTTCGACCAGATCGAGGACTTCAAGGAAGTCGCCGACGGCGTGACGATGTAAGTGTGTTGTCGGGCTACGGCGTGTTGTTCGCGTCGTAGCGCCACGAAATGGCGCCGCGGGCTGAATGCCTGCGGCGCCATTTTTTTGTGCGTCGCAATGGGAATCAATAGAACTCGCGCATGGGTTGAGACTCTCTCAAAATTCCCCAAACCATTTCCTCGCAGATTTTCCTTCGGTCTGCTTGACATAGCCTTTCGTGGTGTTTACGATTCGTCCGTTTTCAACGATTGGGGCTAATGCCTTGGAACCCTGTAGTAGTCGATCTTCGAGCAGTTTGACCGCCTGACCGGCAGGACGTCCGCCCCATCAAGCCGCCGTCCCGCCATCAGGCGGGCCGGTGCGCGTCGCAGTATTCGTCGCAGTACCCCCCTCGCACCTTCAAATAGCTACGCACAAACCGGCGCCATTGCGCTCGTTCGTGCTTCCCGCGTTGCGCACTTCGATTCGCGCAGCGTTGTCCGTTCACGTCCGTACGGTCCTTGTAATCAGTACGGGTCTTGATTGAATAAACGCGCTCGTGCATCTGGCACGAGGAAGGAGCCCCCTATGCCCGAAGGTGACTCTTGTCCCTTACCTCCATCCAGTTTTTCTTCCGCCTGAGCGGAGGCTGCACCGTTTCCCGTCACTCGAGCATTGAGCATTGACGTCATGGTTCAGGCCTTCGGCCAGGCAAACCGGAACGACGCTCCGGGCCATAGCCCGGACGGAGAAACATCATGCACTTCGCTCTTCTTGTATCGAACCTGCCTCATATTCAAGAGGCACGCCCGTACTATGACTCGCTGCTCACTCTGCGTACCGGCGAGCATCAAAACATCACATTGATCGGAAAGTGTTGGGCCGCAGTCCGCGCCCGGTTCCGCTGACTTTCTGCATTAAACATCAACCTTTTGAGGCCGCGACAGGGGTCGGCTAGCGCTCGCCCCTGCCCGGGATAATCCATGCAAAAACAACCCTCGCATCATCACGAATCTCGTCTCAGACAGAAGGGATTTCTAAGTGCATCCTCGTCCAGGGATCGCAACAGGATTTCCGCGCAGATTGCCAGCGAAGCCGGAAACAGCATCGAAGCCACCTTGCTGCATACGCAAAGCTCCGTTGACGGCCTGGTCGACGCCGATGCCGAACAGCGCCTGCGCAGCACGGGTCCGAACGAGGTCGCGCACGACAAGCCGCCACACGCGCTGATCCAGGTGCTGCATGCTTTTTACAACCCGTTTGTGATCGTGCTGCTCGTGCTCGCCGGCATCAGCTATTGCACAGACGTCTACTTTGCCGCGGCAGGAGATCGCGACTGGACCGGCGTGAGCATCCTGCTCACGATGGTCACGGTGAGCAGCCTGCTGCGCTTCTTCCAGGAATACCGGTCGAACAAGGCAGCGGAACGGCTCAAGTCGATGGTGCGGACCACGGCTACCGTCGTGCGCCGTGCGTCGAAGGCCGGGAAGTCGGTGAAGCGCGAGATTCCGATGTCCAATCTCGTGGTCGGCGATATCGTTACGCTGCAAGCGGGCGACATGATTCCCGCCGATATTCGCCTCGTCAAGTCGCGCGATCTGTTCATCAGCCAGGCCGCGCTTACGGGCGAAGCACTGCCGGTCGAGAAGTACGACACGCTCGGCGCCGTGATGCAGAAGTCGGCCGATGTCGCCGATGCGGGCCCGGCCGATCCGCTCGAACTGGCGAACGTCTGTTTCATGGGCACCAATGTGGTCAGCGGCACGGCAATGGCAGTTGTCGTCGCGACCGGTGCCGATACTTACTTCGGCGCACTCGCGAAGAACGTGACTAGCCAGAAGCGGATCGAAACGAGCTTCGATCGCGGCGTGAACAGCGTTTCGTGGCTACTGATCCGCTTCATGCTCGTCATGGTGCCCGTCGTATTCCTGATCAACGGGCTGCTCAAAGGTGACTGGCTTTCCGCTCTGACGTTCGCGCTTGCCGTCGCGGTTGGCCTTACGCCGGAAATGCTGCCGATGATCGTTTCGGCGAATCTTGCGAAAGGCGCTGTGGCTATGGCACGACGCAAGGTGGTGGTCAAACGCCTGAACTCTGTCCAGAACTTCGGCGCGATGGACGTGTTGTGCACCGACAAGACCGGCACTCTCACGCAGGACCGGATCATCCTCGAACATCATCTGGACATCGAGGGCCGCCGCGACGACCATATCCTCGAGCTGGCATGGCTCAACAGCTTCCATCAGAGCGGGCAGAAGAATCTGATTGACATTGCGATCGTGAGCCATGCGGAGGCGGCCGGCGTGCCACCCACGCAGGCCCACTTCGCGAAGGTCGACGAACTGCCGTTCGACTTCGTGCGCCGACGTCTGTCCGTGGTCGTCGAGCGCGCCGACGGCAGCCAACTGATGGTGTCCAAAGGCGCAGTGGAGGAGATGCTTGCAGCCTGCACGCAGGTGCAGCAGGGCGATGTCGTTTGCGAGCTCGACGAGGCCGCGCGCAGTGCGATGATTGTCAGATCGCAGGAATACAACGCGGAAGGCTACCGCGTACTGGTCGTCGCCACGCGCGAAATCTCGCGAGCCGAAGCGAAACCGCAGTACCGGAACGCCGACGAAGAGCGCCTCGTGGTTCGCGGTTTCCTGACCTTTTTCGATCCACCGAAGGACTCTGCCGCAGAAGCGATCCGCGCGCTGAACGAACATGGCGTGACGATCAAGGTGCTCACGGGCGACAACCCGATCGTGACGGCGAAGGTCTGCCGGGACGTCGGCCTTGATCCGGGTGTCCCGGTGCTGGGGCGCGACGTCGAGCAGATGAACGACGACGAACTCTGTGCGGCGGTCGAGTGCACGACAGTCTTCGCGAAGCTCACGCCGTTGCAGAAGGCCCGCGTGGTCAAGGCTTTGCAGACCAACGACCATACGGTGGGCTTCCTCGGCGACGGCATCAACGACGCGCCCGCGCTGCGCGACGCGGACGTGGGCATTTCGGTCGACACGGGCACCGACATCGCCAAGGAAACCGCCGACATCATCCTGCTCGAAAAGAGCCTGATGGTGCTCGAAGAAGGCGTCATCAAGGGCCGGGAAACGTTCGGCAATATCCTCAAGTACCTGAACATGACTGCCAGCTCGAACTTCGGCAATGTGTTCTCGTTGCTGGTGGCGAGTGCGTTCCTGCCGTGGGAGCCGATGCTCGCAATGCAACTGCTGGTCCAGAACCTGATCTACGACCTGTCGCAAATGTTCCTGCCCTGGGACAGGATGGACCCTGAATTCCTCAGGAAGCCCCGCAAGTGGGATGCCGGCAACATCAAACGTTTCATGATCTGGCTTGGGCCGACGTCGTCCGTATTCGACATCACGACCTTTTGGCTGATGTGGACGGTGTTCGGCGCCGGCGCCGCTTATCACGCCGATGGCGGCGGCCAGATCATCATGAATTCCGGCTGGTTCATCGAAGGTCTCGTGTCGCAGACGCTGGTCGTGCACATGCTGCGCACGCATCGGATTCCGTTCCTGCAGAGCATGGCAGCACTGCCGGTCACGCTGTCGACGACCATTGCGATCCTCGTTGGCTGCTGGCTGCCGTTCTCGCCATTCGCATCGGCGCTTGGGTTCCAGGCGCTGGATCACCGCTACTGGGGATGGCTCGTCGCGACCATCGCCAGCTACATGCTGCTTACCCAACTCGTCAAGACCGTCTATATCCGGCGCTATGGCCGGTGGTACTGACACGGCGATTCCGCTGACGTCCGGGCGCGTCAGCGGTTGATGCAGGGCGCGGCGGCAACCGCCTGCCCGCCCGTTCCATTCACGACTTTCAGGAAGATGGTTGCATGTCGACAACAACAAAAGCAGTCCTGGACGGTTTCACAGCTGGCGCAATGGCGCTTGCGGCTTTGACAACCAACGCACAAGCCCAGAGCAGCGTGACGATGTACGGTGAACTCGACACTGGCCTAGCATGGCTGAACAACGTGGGCGGTCATGCGCAGTACAAGGCAACGAGCGGTCTAATCGACGGCAGCTTCTGGGCACTCCAGGGCAGCGAAGATCTCGGCGGCGGCAACAAGGCCATTTTTATGCTCGAACGCGGCTTCTCGATCACGACAGGGGAGCAATTCGATGATCACCCGTCCTACGTCGGGCTGAGCAGCGACGCGTGGGGGACGGTAACGCTCGGCCATCAGTACGATTCGGTCCACGACTTCTTCGCTCCGGTAACACTGACGGGCGGAGCGGGCGGCACCGCGTTCGCTCATCCGTTCGACAACGACAACGCCAACAACTCGTACTTGGCACGCAACTCGGTGAAGTACGCGAGTCCGTCATTCGGCGGTTTGACCGTTGGCGGTATGTACGCACTATCGAATGCTGCCGGTCAGTTCGCAAACAACCGCGCGTATAGCCTTGGCATCAGCTACCAGAATGGTCCGTTCAACGCCGGGGCAGCGTGGCTGCATGCGAGCGGGCGTGGTGCGACCAGCACCGGTGCGTACGATGCGGTCATTGTGCCAGGCGGTGCTCGCCGCACGTTTGACGCGTTCGCGCAGACGCAGAACACATACGGTGTGGGGGCGAACTACGCGATCGGCGACCTTACGCTCGGAGCAGCGTGGTCGCGCTCCACATTCAGCGGTCTGGTCGATGCGGCCACCGGCAACCCTGCTCCTTCGGCGCAGTTCAACAACTACGAGGTCAACGCGCAATATCAGCTGATGCCGACGCTGTCGCTTGCCGGCATGTACAACTATACGAACGGTTCGGACCAGCACTGGCACCAGGCCGGCTTGCAGGCGGCTTACCTGCTATCGACGCGTACCGATACATACGTCGAGACGGTCTACCAGCGGGCCTCGACGGACGCGCCGGCAGTGATCAACAGCGCGGAGCCGTCATCCGGCCGTAACCAGCTGCTCATTGGCGCGGGAATCCGGCATCGGTTCTGATTGAACTGTCCACCAAGGATCGATACCCGGCCGAGGTCCGTCAACAGGGAGAACTGCGTGAATCAAACAGGCGAGACGAATGGGAGTGGCAATGTCATGCGACATGCGTTCATGATGCATGAGATACCGCGCTTGCATACGGTGCTTCACCTTATCGGCGACATCGCAGACGGACCGGGCCGGCCTGATGCCCTGGCGGAGATCGCCCGGTTGGCGCGCTGCGCGCTGGTCGTTTCAGTGCCGCCTGATCCTCGGATTGTCGAACGCGACGATGCATGCAGGAGTACGCTCAATCCGTGATGATCGAACGGCAAGGGACAGCGGTTCCACATCGCTGCGCCGCAAGCGAATCCCGAGTCGACAACGCGCGTCGAGCGCCCGACAATGTTTCACGAAACACGGTCGAACGGGCAGCAATCCGGTCATTTTTTCCCACCGCAGCGTGGCTGCTGGCGCCGATGCGCGATTATTTGATGCACGTTGTCCATCAGCATGCGGCCTGCGCGTCATTGTGATGGCGGCCGATGCAATTCATCCGCCTCAACCCCATGACGGAGGCTCAAATGGAATACCTGTTGATGATCTACTCGGAAGAAAACAGCTGGAACAAGATGACCGACAGCGAGCGGCAGCAAGGCGTTGCCGCCTATCACGCGTACACCGAATCGTTGAAGAAATCGGGCGCTCTGGTGGGCGCCAACCGGCTGCAGCACTCGAACACGGCCACCACGGTGCGGCTCGTCGACGGCAAGCCGCAGGTGCTCGATGGCCCGTTTTCCGATTCGAAGGAGCAACTCGCCGGCTACTACCTGATCGACGTGCCTAACCTCGACGCTGCGATGACGTGGGCGTCGCGCTGTCCCGGCGCGGCGCACGGCGTGATGGAGGTGCGCCCGGTCTGGACCGCTCCGTACGAAGCGCCGTCTGCATGAGCTCGTCCCGCGACGCCCGAGGCGATGACGGCGTCGCGCGGTCGATCGCCGAGGCGGTCGCTCGCCGCAGCTACGGCAAGCTCGTCGCGCTGCTGGCAATGCGCACGCGCGACGTCGCCGCGGCCGAGGACGCGCTCGCCGACGCATTCGCGGCGGCGCTCGCGGACTGGCCGGAGCACGGCTGTCCGGCGAGTCCTGAAGCGTGGCTGATGACGGTTGCGCGCCGCCGGGCGATCGACGGCGCGCGTCATCGCCAGGTCGGCGACGACGTGGCGAACCAGCTGCTGATTCTCGCCGACGAAATCGACGAGTGCTCGACAGACGCGTTGCCCGACCGGCGGCTGGCGCTGCTGTTCGCGTGCACGCACCCTGCGCTCGAAGCCCCGATTCGCACGCCGCTGATGCTGCAAGTGGTGTTGGGGCTGGAAGCGAAGACGATTGCGTCGGCGTTCCTGATGTCGCCCGCCGCGATGAGCAAGCGCCTCGTGCGGGCGAAGACCAAGATCCGCGAAGCGGGCATTCCGTTCAGCGTGCCCGAGCGCGAGGAGCTGGCCGGGCGGCTCGACGCGGTGCTCGAAGCGGTCTATGCGGCGTACGCGGAAGGGTGGACGGACCCGATCGGCGGCGATACCGAGCGGCGCGAGCTCGCCGACGAGGCGCTGTATCTCGCGCAACTGCTCGTCGAGCTGCTTCCGGAAGAACCTGAGACGCTGGGCCTGCTCGCGCTGATGCTGTTTGCACAGGCCCGGCGTGATGCGCGACGCGATGCGGCTGGCGACTACGTGCCGCTGTCGGCACAAGACCCTGCAACCTGGAACGCGCCGATGATCGAAACGGCGAACGCACTGCTGCGGCGCGCGAACGCGTTCAACGCAATCGGCCGCTTTCAGCTCGAGGCCGCGCTGCAATCGGCGCATGTGGATCGCTGCCGGACGGGGCGCCCGAACTGGGACGAGATCGTGCAGCTCTACGATGGGCTGCTTTCGATTGCGGCGTCGCCGGTAGTCGCAGTGAACCGCGCCCTCGCGGTGGCGGAGCGTGACGGCCCGCAGGCGGCGCTCGATGCGCTGGCGCCTTATGCGGACGATCCGAGGCTCACCGACTACCAGCCCTACTGGGCTGCACGCGCCAATCTGCTCGCGCGTGCCGGCGCGACGGCACAAGCCCTCAGTGCGTACGATCTGGCGATAGGTCTCGAGCGTGACCCGGCCGTGCGCCGGTTCCTGCAGCGCAAGCGGATGGAGCTTGCATCAGCGGGGAGTTAGCGGAGCGCGGTGCGCTGGCAAACACCCGCCGCGCCCGCGCCTGAACCTCATCGCTCCGGCTGCAACAGCCCCCAGCTGACGAGAATCGCCTGAATGCTGCGCGCGTAGCTGTCGCGCTCGCGCGGCGATTCCGAGTGATACGCGCCGATCGCGCGCCATGTGTTGCCGTAGCGCACCATCTTCTGCTTGAGCAGCCAGGCGGCCACGAAGATATTCACGCATGGGTCGGTGAGCGCGCGGTGCGGAATGCCCTGGCTCGCCAGTTCCGGAAAGTGGATCGAATTGATCTGCAATTGGCCCACGTCGATCGACCCGTTGGCATTGCGGTTGATGGCGGTCGCGTCGCCTTTCGATTCGCGCCATGCCACGGCGCGCAGCACGTGCGGATTGACGCCCTGGTAAGCGCCAGCCTTGTCGAAGCAATCATCGGCGCTCGGGGCGGCATGCGCGGACGAACTGCCGAGGACCACCAGCGCCGCCCAGGCGCAGATGGCCCACGATCGCAAAGGGCGGAGGGCGTTGCTCTTGGGCTGATCCATGGGTCGGGGCTCCGGGTCCTGCTTTACTGCGCCAGCGCGGAATCGAGCTGCTGCTCGATATCCTTCAGATAGGCGCGCGATTCATCGGAGACGACGAGGCGCGGCGTCGGCATCGCGCAGTGGCAATCGCGCTTTTGCGTCTTCTTCTTGTTGCGCGACGTCGAGCGCGGCGCGGGGAGGTCGTCATCGTCGCCGGTGGAGGGCGGCAGCATCGCGAGCGTGGGCAGCGGCGGGTAGACCTTGTCCGCGGAGGCCAGGGTGGCAGGGGGGGCGGCGGTTGCGGGCGCGCTGGCGGCGGGCTGGCCCGCCCACGCGGCCGAACTAAGGCATAGCGATGCCGCGGCGAAAGCGATCAGGCGCATCGTGTCAGCTCCCCGCACGTAGCGGCTGGATCGACACGCTGTACGTCTGGTTCGCGCCGGTCGTCAGGTTTTCGAGCGCGGGTTTGAGCCCCTGCTGCGGTACGCCCCGCCAGATCGCCTCGTTGATGTACTTGAAGTCCTGGCCCAGCGCCGTCACGCGGATCACCGTGGGCCGCTTCTGCGCGGCGGCGAGCGCGCCTGCCTTGGCGAGCACCGTAGCCAGTTGCGGATCGCGCGCGCCGAGTGCATCGGCGGGAATGTCGAACTTCATGATGACGTTCGACACCGCAGGTTTCTCGGCTTGAGCCGTAGTGGGCTGCTGCACTTGTGCGCAGCCTGTCATGAACATTACGGCAAGTAAGAGCACAACGCGCGTCACATCGGGTCTCCAAAGTTTCGAGGCGATGTACGCGTTTTCGGCTTCGGAAGCTGAGACTTGATACCTCAGAGCAAACGTTTGCGAAAAAGGAAGAGTTCGCTCTCCCGGTGCTGCTTCGCGGAAGGTCGCTGCGCGCACCGCCGTCTTCCAGCAAAGAACTTCTTACCTCGGCGGGGACGCCAAAGCAAACCCAATCCGGCAAACCGACTCACGCATAACGCGCGAGAAACATATCCACCGCGGCTTCCGCGATCCGCTTCTGCTCGCCGGCATCGAGCGGCACTTGACCCATCGCCACTTGCGGCCAGAAGGCAAAAGCCTTCACGAGCCCCTGCAACTGCAGTGCGGCGAAGACGGGCTCCCCGGTCTTGATGCGGCCGTCCGCGGCAGCCGCCCGGACCCACGCGGTCAGATCCTCCTCGCGCTCCCCCATGCGAGCGACCATATCGCGCGCGCGCTCCGGCGAATGGATGCCAGCCGCGATCGCCACCCGTGCCAGCGACAAGAAAGACTCGTCGTTAAGCAGGCTCAGCTTGCGCTCCAGCAGATCGAGCAACTGCGCGCGCAACGGTCGATCGGCGCGGTAGCAGGGCGCATCGCCATCGTGGGTCGCGTCCCACAGTTGCTGGAGAATCGCCGCGAAAAGTGCTTCCTTGCTCGGGAAATGGTTATAGACCGTGCGCTTCGAGACGCTCGCGCGGGTGGCGATGCGGTCCATGCTGGTTGCGTCGTATCCGGCCGCGAGAAATTCCTCGATCGCGGCGGTGACGATCGCGACGCGCTTTCGGTCAGTCAGACGTTGGGGACGGGCAGGCGATTCCATCCCCTAATTTTACACTGGTCAGTTTACTTTTCTTGAAAATAAACTACACTGCCGGGTGTACATTTTCTCAGAAAGGTCAACTTCATGACGTCGCTTCCCGCCTATGTCCGCCAAATGCTCGGCGTGAACGCCGCGCAACGCAGCCGCGCGAAGTTCGGCCTGTCGCCGCAGCATGACGGCGAGCGCTTTCGCAACGTCAAGCCGCGTCCGGCGCAAAGCCTGCGCAAAACGCTCGGGCTCGCGTGGACGGTGCTGTTCAACAAGCCGCGCGGCACCGTGCCGGCCGACGCGTTGCCCGTCGAAACGCTGACACGCGCGCAACTCGATGCGGCGCCCGATCGCAGCCTGTACCGGCTCGGTCACTCGACGATGCTGCTGAAGTTGCGCGGCAAGTTCTGGCTGACCGATCCCGTATTCGCCGAGCGGGCGTCGCCGTTCCGCAATCTCGGTCCGAAGCGCTTTCATGCGCCGCCGATCTCGCTCGACGATTTGCCGCCGCTGCATGGCGTGATTCTGTCGCACGATCACTACGACCATCTGGACCGCGAGACCGTCCTGATCCTGGCGCAGCGTACCGAGGTGTTCCTGACGCCGCTCGGGGTCGGCGACCGGCTCATCGAATGGGGTATCGACGCGGCGAAGGTCCGGCAGTTCGACTGGTGGCAGGGCACGGTGATCGAGGGCATCGAGTTCACCGCGACGCCGGCGCAGCACTTCTCGGGGCGCAGCCTGTTCGATGGCAACCGCACGTTGTGGGCGTCCTGGGTGATCGTCGATAACGATCTGCGCGTGTTCTTCAGCGGCGACACCGGCTACTTCGATGGTTTCAGCGCGATCGGCGAGCGCCTCGGACCATTCGACGTCACGTTGATCGAGACCGGCGCGTACGACGCGATGTGGCCATACGTCCATATGCAGCCCGAAGAAACCGTGCAGGCGCATATCGACCTGCGCGGCCGCTGGCTCGTGCCGATTCATAACGGCACCTTCGACCTCGCGATGCATCGCTGGCAGGAGCCGTTCGAGAGGGTGACGGGGCTGGCGCTCGCGCGCGGCGTCGCGCTGTCGACACCGCGCATGGGCGAGCGGCTCGATCTGGCTGCGGTGCATCGCGGTGAACGCTGGTGGCGCGGGGTTGCGCAAACCGTCGCTGCGCCGAAGGCTGCGTGGTGGATGTGTGCGTCGTGCCGAGCCGGCGCGGAGGAGTCTTCCTGACGTCTTCCGGGTTAATTCTTCAGGTCGGCGAGAATGTGCTCCGCGAGAAAATCGCACACAGGTCGCTTCGAAGCCGCGCTTCGCGCCAGCACGACTTCGAGCGTGCCGATTTCCGGCAGGCCATTCGCGGCCCCCAGCAGCGAGAAGTGAGCCGGTACCGCGCACTTGGCCAAAGGGGTCACCGCGAGTCCGGCCTCGGCCATCGTCAGCAGACCCAGCAGACTCGGACTCTCATACGACGTTCGATACGTGATGCGCGCACGCTCGAGGCTCCGGATGGCCTTCTCTCGCGCGACGCTGCCGGGCAAAAACACGGCGATGGGCAAGGGCCTTTCGCGCCAGATCTCGGTCGCGCCCGGGGCGGCGGCCCACACCATCGGTTCGTGACGCAGGAACTCGCCGTGCAATCCTTTCACGCGCGTCGCGCAGACGAGATCGACCGTGCCGTCCTTCAACATCGGCTCGAGCGCGACGCTTGGCAGCCCCACCACCTGAATTTCCACCTTCGGATAGGTCGCCGAAAATTTCTTGAGGATCGGCGGGAACAGTGACGTCGCATAGTCGTCCGGCACGCCGATCACCACGCGCCCGGTCACGTCGGGCCGAACCACCGCTGCCCACGCTTCATCGCGCAGCGCGATCATCCGTCGTGCGTAGGTCAACAGCATTTCGCCGTCCTGCGTCGGCACCACGCTGCGAGGCTTGCGCACGAACAGCGCCTTGCCGAGCGCCGTCTCGAGCGTCTTGATCTGCATGCTCACCGCCGATTGCGAGCGATGCACGACCTGCGCCGCGCGACTGATCGTGCCGGCGTCCGCCACCGCGATGATCATCGACAGCACGTCCAGATCGAGCGCTTTCATTTCCGTTGCCATGATGGTTCGTATCAGAAAAGTAGATCGATTCCATCAATATTATGCGATTTTCTTTTGCCAGCACACCATCGATAGTGTCGCCAAAGGAGCCCTTTGATGAATGCACGTACCAGCCCATCGATCCTGGCCTCAGCCTATGGCGCGTCCGCGCCATCGTTCGTGTCCACCGCATCGAGTGTTGCCATACCGTATGTCGAGTCCGGGAGCGGCGAGCCGATGGTGTTCGTGCACGGCTCGCTTTGCGACTATCGCTACTGGGACGCCTAGATGGCTTCGCTGTCTGGCCGGTTTCGCTGCTTCGCGCCGAGCTTGAGCCATTACTGGCCCGAGATCGATGCGTTTGGACACGGCGACTTCAGCTGGGAGGCGCACGTCGAGGAAATGGCCGGATTCATCACGGCGCTCGACTTGGCTCCGGTTCATCTGGTCGGTCACTCGCGGGGCGGGTGCGTGGCTTTCCATCTCGCGCGCGCCTATCCGCGCCTCGTGAAAACGCTGACGCTAGCCGATCCCGGCGGCCCGCTGCAAACCGAACCGCGAGGGCAGCCCGCGTTCATGCCGCCGGCGACCAACGTGTTGCGCGCCCGGGTCGCGGAACTGATCGAACGGGGCGAGTACGACGCCGGCTTGTCGATGTTCGTCGACTCCGTGAGCATGCCGGGGTACTGGAACAAAAGCCCGGAGAGCTTTCGTCGCATGGCGCTCGACAACGCGCTCACGCTGCCGAAGCAGTTGCTCGATCCGCTTCCGGCCTATACGCCGGAAGCCGCGCGCGATATCAAGTGCCGTACGTTGTTGATCGACGGCCAAAGAAGTCCCCGCATGTTCCGCAATACGGTCGATAAGCTCGAACAGTGGATCGAGTTTGCCGAACGCGAAACGATCGACGGTGCGTCGCATGGGATGAATGTCGCGAGACCGGATGCGTTCAACCGGGCGGTCACGACCTTCGTCGCGTAGCCCGGCCACGCATCGCGTGCCGCTCAGTGTTGAGACACGGCCAGCAAGGTATCGATCTTGTGATCCTGGGCCAGCAGCTCGGCCGCCGTGCTCGAATGAATCACCGAGCCGCGCTCCAGCACCACGGCGTTGTGCGTAATGCTCAGCGCCTTGCGCGCGTTCTGCTCGACCAGAATCACCGACAGGCCTTCGTCGCGGATGATCTCCGACAGGATGCGCATCAAGTCCTGCACGATGATCGGCGCGAGGCCTTCGAGCGGTTCGTCGAGCAGCAGCACCCTGGGATTGAGCATCAGCGCGCGGCCAATGGCGAGCATCTGCTGTTCGCCGCCGGAAAGCTGATTGCCCATATTGGCGCGGCGCTCCTCCAGGCGCGGAAACATCCTGTAGATGCGCGCCAGGTCCCAGGGACCGGGCACGGCGATCGCGCTCAGGTTCTCTTCGACCGTCAACGACTTGAAGATATTGCGTTCCTGCGGCACCCAGCCGATGCCGGCCAGCGCGCGCTGGTGCGGCTTGAATCCGGTGACGTCCTTGCCATCGAGCCAGATCCGCCCGCTAAAGCGACGCGTGTGACCGACGATGCTGTTGATCAGCGTGGTTTTACCCGTGCCGTTGCGGCCAAGCAGCGCGAGAGCCTGGCCGTGATCCAAGGCCAGATCGATGCCCGTCAGGATCCTGGCTTCGCCGTAGCCCGCTACGACTCCTTCCAGCTTCAGCAATTCAGACATATTCGCCTCCAACCAGCTCCTCGCCCAGATACACGGCCTTCACGCGAGGATCGCGGGCGATGTCCGCGCATGCGCCCTCGGTAAGCAGACCGCCGCTCACCAGCACAGAGATGCGGTTGGCAAAGCTGAACACGAGGTCCATGTCGTGCTCGATCAGCAGAATGGTCACATCGTCGGGCAATGCGGCGACCGTATTGAGAATCTCGCGGCGTTCGCCGTCGGGAACGCCGGCCACGGGCTCGTCCAGCAGCAGCACGCGCGGCTTTGCCGCCAGCGCCAGCGCGATTTCGAGCAGGCGCTGCTTGCCGTAGGGCAGCACGCGCGTTTCGCGACTCATCACGTCGAGCAACTTGCACTGTTCGAGCAGCGAAGCGACCTCGTCCATGATTTCGCCGCGCTGGCCGAGCGCACGCCAGAAGCGCGCGCCCAGGCCGTCGCGCTCGGAGATCGCGACGGACAGCGATTCGGCCGGCGTCATGTGCTTGAAAAGCTGATTGATCTGGAACGTGCGGACGAGCCCGGCGCGAGCCCGCTTGTGCACGGACAGCGACGTGATGTCGTGGCCTTCGAGCTCGATGCGGCCCGAAGTCGGCGACAGCACGCCCGTCAGCTGATTGATCAGCGTCGTCTTGCCGGCGCCGTTGGGCCCGATCAGCGCCTGGCGAGCGCCTTTCTCGACCGCGATCGACACGTCATTGGTGGCGACGAGGCCGCCGAAGCGCTTGATCAGATTGAATGTTTGCAGTGCGATCGTCATGCTTTGCTCCCGCTGCGACGGAACCACGTCCACGGACGCACGAGCCGCTCGTGACCGACGATCACGATGATCACCAGCAGCAAGCCGATCCAGAACTGCCAGTATTGCGGCGTGATGTCCGCCAGCCGGTCCTGCATGAACCTGAATACGACCGCGCCGATGATGCCGCCATACAGATAACCCGCACCGCCGATCATCAGCATCAGCAGCACGTCGGCCGAGCGGTGGAAGTCGAGCACGTCGAGCGACGCGAAGCCGGTGGTCTGCGCGAGCAGGGCGCCGGCCACGCCCGCGTAGGCCGCGCTCAACGTATAGACGGCAGTTCGGCGCAGGTTGACCGGCACGCCCATGGCCGCCGCGCGAAGCGGATTCTGGCGGATCACCTGCAGCGACATGCCGAACGGCGACTTGACCACCGCGCGCGCGATCACGAACAGCACGAACAGCGTGACGATCGAATAGGTGTAGGCCACCTTGCCGAACAGATCGAACTCGATGTGACCAAAGAGCGGCACCATCGGCACGCCGGTCATGCCGTCGGCCCCGCCGGTGAGCCAGCCGAGCTTGTTGGCCAGTTCGTGCAGGATCGAGGCCACACCTAGCGTCACCATCAGGCGCGTGAGGTCCGAACCGCGCATCACCAGCACGCTGGTGACGAGGCCCGCCAGCGCCGCCACTCCGCACGAGAGCAGCATGCCCAGCAGCGGATCGACATCGAAGTACTTGGCCAGCAATGCAGCCGAATAAGCACCGAGACCGAAAAAGGCCGCATGGCCCAGCGACACGATGCCGGTATAGCCGAGGATCAGGTCCAGCGATACCGCGAACAACGCGAGGATCGCCATCTCGTTGAGCAGCAGGAAGTTATTGAGCGGCGTCACGCAGATGCCCAGCGCCACGATCCAGAAGATGATTTCCACTGGGCGCCAGCGCGACCACTGCCTGCCCATGCTGCGGACTTCGGGCACGATCGTCGATGCACCCATTTCGCTAGAAGTTGCCGACTTCATTTGCCCCCCGCCCTGACGAATAGACCCTGTGGTCGCCACATCAGGGTGATGATCATGACGCCGTAGATGATGAATGCCCCCAGATCGGGGATGTAGTACTTGCCCGCCACGTCCGCGATGCCGAGCAGCAGCGAAGCCAGCAGCGGACCGGTCAGCGAGGTCGTGCCGCCCACCGCGACCACGACCAGGAAATAGATCATGAACTTGAGCGGAAAGATCGGATCGAGGCCGAGCATGTTTGCGCCGAGCGCGCCGCCGAGGCCGGCGAGGCCCGAGCCGAACGCGAAGGTGGTCAGAAACACGAAGTTGATGTTGATGCCGAGGCCGCTCGCCGCGCGCGGATCATCCACCGATGCGCGCAGGCGGCTGCCAAAGCGGGTTTTGGTCAGGATCAGCTGGAGCGCGACGACGAGTACCACGCAGACCAGGATCACGAACAACCGGTAGTAACCGATGCCAATGCCGGCGAACACCGTGCGGCCCTGCAGCCATTGCGGCAGGTTCAGGAACTGCTGGGTCGAGCCCATGAAGTAGTCGACCGTCGCGATGGCCATGAAGGTCAGGCCGATCGTAAACAGCACCTGATTGAGTTCGGACTGCCCGTACACGCGCTTATACAGCGTGCGTTCGAGAATGCCGCCAAGCACCGCGGACGCGACGAACGCAATCGGCAATGCGCACAGGAAAGGGATGCCCAGACGCGACATCGCGAGCACGGTGGCGTAGCCGCCCACCATGGCGAAGGCGCCGTGAGCGAGATTGACGAAGTTCATCAATCCGAGCGTGATGGCCAGACCGCTCGCCAGCACGAACAGAAGCATGCCGTAGGCAATACCGTCGAAGAGAATGGTTAGCATGAGTTTTTACCGCCGAAACGCCGCGCCCCTGGCAGTGCGAGGGGCGCGGCGGGCAAATCGAATCATCCGGATACGGCGTGCCTCGCTTTCGCGAGCTTATTTGATCTTGGCCGGATCCTTGACGGCGTCGACCTTGTCGAACGACACGTTGAACAGCTGGCCATTCACGCGTTCCGTCCGGGTGATGTACACGTTCTGGACCATTTCACGCGTCTGCGGATCGAGTTCCACCGGGCCGCGGGGGCTGTTCCATTTCTGGCCCTTCATGGCTGCCAGCAGCTTGTCGCCGTTGGTGTCGCCCTTGGTGGCTTGCAGCGCCGCGTAGATCAGGTGCATGCCGTCATAGGCGCCGACGCTGTGGAAGTTCGGGCGCATGCCGGGGTTGGCTTTTTCGAAGGCGGCCACGTAGGCGCGGTTCTCGGGATTGTCGAGAGCGGCCGAGTAGTGCATCGATGTCACCGCGCCCAGCGCCGCGTCACCCATGGCGTTCAGGATGTCGTCATCCACCACGTCGCCAGTACCGATCAGTTTGATGCCCTGCTTGCTCAGACCGCGCTCGGCGAACTGCTTCATGAACGCGGCGCCGGCACCCGATGGCACGAAGATGAACAGCGCGTCAGGCTTCAGGTCGGCGACTTTCTGCAGGAACGGCGAAAAGTCCGGATTGGCGACCGGCACGCGCAATTGCTCGACGACGCTGCCCCCTTCCGATTCGAAGACCTTCTTGAAGGAGTTCTGCGCGTCGATGCCGGGACCGTAGTCGGCGACCAGCGTGACCACCTTCTTGATGCCGTTCTTCGGCGCCCAACGCGCGATGCCCAACGTGTTCTGCGGCAGCGTGAAGCCCGAGCGCACGATGTAAGGCGACTGCTCGGTGATCATCGCGGTGGCCGCGTTCATCACGATCATCGGCACCTTCGCCTGGGTCGCGAGCGGCGCGGCGGCGAGCGCCAGCGGCGTGAGCCCGAAGCCGGCCAGCACCGACACGTGATCCTTGACGATCAGCTCCTGTGCGAGGCGCTTGGTGGTATCCGGGACGTTGGTGTCGTCCTTCAGGATGACCTGGATTTTCTTGCCCGCGACCGTGTCGCCGTGCTGGGCCATATACAGCTTGACCGCCGCGTCGACCTGACGACCCGTGGACGCGAACGGTCCGCTCATCGGAACGATGAGCCCGACCTTGACCACATCGTCCGCATGGGCGAGCACGCTCGAACCTGCCAGCACGAGTGCGGCGGCGGCCTTAAGCAAAGTGCGCTTTTTGCTTTGCATTCGATTTCCTTGCTAACGAACCATAAACAACGTTGAAAATCGGACCCCTTGTTCATTGCTGGGCGAGCGCTGTGAGCGGGGTCCGGCGTAACGGTTTGCACACCCGAAGCCGAGGGATTGACTGATCGGTTGGGAGTAGCGCGGTCATGAAATCCGGCGGTGAGCCTGCCAGTGGCTAATGACCGTACTGTGTCTTGTCGTGGGGCGCGGGCACGGGATGGACGTGGCCGTCATTGGATCGGCGCGCGTGCCGCTGGACCGGCGCGCGGGCGGGTCGGGCGGATAATGCGTTGACGTCGATCAGCTTGCATCCGAACATCTTTTGTCCCCTCTACGGAGGCCTCTCAGTGGCCCGCTCGGCTGCGAACCCGTCCGGCCATACCGGCGGTGCAGGTATCTGTTCGCTTCTGCGTGCGCTTTTCGACTCGCCAATGTGGCGGTCGCCCCCGCGCCGCAGAGGCCGTTGTGCGCCGTCTTGCGCGCGTGTGCGATGGTAGCGGATGGCGAAGCTGCGCTGACTGCGTCCGCCGTCGACTTCCCGATCCAACCAATAACGGCATGCGGCTTGAAGTTTTAAGCCTGCCCGCCTGCCGTTCGCACCCAGCACAATAAGCACGCGCACCACGGGTTGAAAGAGCGGGTTAACCACATACGCATTGTTCTGCATGCATCGCGCATTGCCGGGCCCGCCCGCGCGCGGTGATGATCTACATTGCGCGGAGCTTCTTCCCGGCAGGACTCGACGGACGTCGCGAGTGACGCATCCAGGCCTTGCCTGGCCGGGTCTCGCGTCGGGCGCGATAAACAGATTCGATGACCCTGGAAGAAAATCGCAACCCTTGGAAGCGTGCCGACCTCAGTCGACGGCGAATACTGCTACCTGTTGCACCAGCGTGCCTGATTGCTCCTGGAGCGAGCTCGCCGCGGCGGCAGCCTGCTCGACCCTCGATCTTCTGGGTCAGGTTGCCCTTCGCGACCGTCGTCGCAATGTTGACGGCTTCCGCGAGCGGGCGGGTGATGCTGCGTGTGATGACCCAGCCAAAACCGACACTCATGGCAAGGACCGCCGCGCCCAGAGCGGCCAGTATCAAACAGCTCTTCTGCGCGATGTCGGTGATGGCGGCGGGGGCCTTGGTCGTCGAGGAGACCTGAAACTCGTTGATGTCGTCGAGTGTCGCGGTGTAACCGATGTAGATCGGCAGCAGGTCTTTGTTCAGGGATTGGATAGCCTGGGTACGCAGCCCTTCGGCTTGCAACCCGACGATTTTTTCGATGCCGTGATCGTAGTCTGCGCTTTGCTTCACGAGCCGCTCACCCACTTCGGGACGCGCGAGCGATTTCGACAACGTTGCGATCTGTGTCCGGCTGGAAATAGGGGAGTCGTCTGCGCGACGACCAGGCCGCGCAAGCGAGCCAGATGCTTGTTCGGCCTATTCCTTATGTCGGCTTCCGTTTAAAGAACTGAAGTGCGATTTGAACCGGCGATATGTGCGCGGCAGCGTCGTTTTGTCGCTGTATGAAGCTTGCGAATCGCTCCTTACGCTCGTGAATATCTGCTGACCGGTTTCATCGGTACATATTGCAGGATTGCGAGTCAGGCTCCAGTCGAAGCACTGGACAGACTCGACAGCCGGACACGGTTTTTGCTCGCCTACAGGCGGGGGGGCAGGGGCCTCGATCACAAGGAGGACTTTCTATGAAAGACATCGATCTGAATCAGCGCATCGAAGAAATCGAACTGGCTCTTTCCACGCTATTCGAGTCGCCGAAAGCGCCCGCGATCAGCGGTTACGACGACGGCCGCAACTTCCTCATCCAGGCTTCCTGGGTGATCGAGTCACATGGCGACACGACGCTGGATGCGCGGTGCGTGCTGACACTGCACTTTTCGGCTTCGCAGATTCAGCGATACGCGCAGATGGATACCGCACAACGTATCCTCGTGCGCGAACGCCTGTGCCGGATGGTCCGCGATCACCTCCGAGCGGAAGGCAGCGACCTGCCCTTGCAGGGAGAGTGCGCCGAAGATCTGCATGTGGAGGATCGGCTGCTGGATGTCGACGATCAGCGCTGATCGACCGCGGACGACGTACGTCCGCGTCGACGAGTGACTAGCACGCCTCCTCGCTCGGGACCGGGGGATGCAGCGACTCGAGCAGCTTCACCAGCCTTGCCTGCTGCTGCGGAGTCAGCCCTTGAGTAGCGCTCACCTGCTGGACACGCGCGCGCCAGTAGGTCCGGCTGAACAACGAATCCACGCCATCGTGGGACAGGATCCGTTCCAGATGCGAAATCGCATCTCCAGCGGTCAGCGGTGTATAGGGACTCTCCCTGTCCGGGGGCCCTCTCTTGATTGTTGTTTTCATCCACTTCTCTCAGGTGGTGACCGACTGGGTCCGGCCGTGTACGTCGGACTTCAATTGGCCCGTTTGTGCCATCCAACCCTTGCGAGGCGCGCGCGCCCGTCAGCTGCCTGGCGAGCCAGGTGGCGTGACGCGCGCCGGTCCTCGCAGCGACGCGACCCATCGCAAGCGGCACGGCCCTCGGTGTTCAGCAAAGCTCCGCGGCGGCCACCCACGGCATCGTCTCGAACTTCTTGAGAACGGTGTGCAGCGATCCGGAGAACCTGTCGGCAAACGCGATCGTCATGTCTTCGACATCATGTTTGCGGTTGCTCGTAATCCGTACGTCCTCGATGGCATCGGCGACCGGCATCAATACCTGCCACACCGCGGCGACCCTCATGCCGCCGCGCCTCGTACGAACCGTGATCTGATGGCCTGTGGCCTTTTGTTGTCCGGTGATTTCCGGTGTCATTCTTCAGCCCTCTCGATGTATCTGATTTTTTATTGGCGCGGTCGACGCACTTACATTCGCCCGCGCGGTTGATGCCACCACTCATGATGATCCAGATGTCGTAGCAGTCTTGCCCTTCTGCGCTCACGGCGATAGTGATCAATCACCATGAGCATTGCGATGCTGAGGGCCGTGCCCCCAATGATCAGGCCCATCCAGGTCTCACTCATGACACGTTCCTCTCTCATGGAAGCACAAGGGTGTTGCGTGAATGGTTCACGCCGATTCGTCCGGTGTTGCGGCACGTACCGGCGCGGTATGTTGCGTCACTGCATGTGCTGGCCGCCGTTGATCGCGATATTGGAGCCGGTCACGAAGCCGGCATCTTCCGAGCACAGATAGAGCACGAGCGCCGCGACTTCGTCGGGCTTGCCGAGACGTCCCATCGGGATATGCGGCAGGACCTTCGTGTCGAGGATCTCCTGCGGAATCGCGGTGACCATCTTGGTGGCCAGGTAGCCCGGCGAAATCGTGTTTACCGTGACCCCTTTGCGCGCCACTTCCAGCGCCAGTGATTTGGTAAAGCCGTGCATGCCGGCCTTGGCCGCGGCGTAGTTGGTCTGGCCGACCGAGCCTTTCGAGCCGTTGACGGACGAGATATTGACGATGCGCCCCCAGCCTCGTGCGACCATCTCTTCGCACAGCGGCTTGGTCATGTTGAAGACAGAGTCGAGGTTGGTGCGGATGACCGCATCCCAATTCACCTTGTCCATCTTCCTGAGGGTCATGTCCTGGGTGATGCCTGCGTTGTTGATCAGGATGTCGACCGGGCCGACTTCCGCCCGAATCTTGTCCGCGCAACCCTGGCATGAGTCGTAATCGGCCACGTCGACCGGGTAAGCGCGAAAGCTCCGACCCTGAGCTTCCATGTCAGCCAACCATTTGTCCGCACCGGTGTTGCTCGGCGAGTGCGTGACTACCACCGCATACCCTGCGTCGTGTAGTTTCGTACTGATCGCTTCTCCGAGTCCGCCCATGCCGCCCGTTACTACTACGATTCGTTTCGTCATCCTTTCCATCCGTGATCGAAATGTCTGCGAGGATCGTGAATACCCAATGGCCGTCTCGCACAACCCGCCATTGCTTTGCCACAACGCGCGGCCGCCTCCAGCATCACGGGAGGAACGGCTTCGGCATTGATTGAACTGCGCGGGTTTTTATAGACTTGTGGTATTGCGCGAATGGAGCTGGTGCATCAGCTGGCGGCGACATGCCGCGCCGGCGCACTGCTCAAAGATTCCAGGTGCCCCGAACGATGCTCCCCGCCTGCCGGTCCAGGCCGGCGAGTTTCCCTGTTCCTTCAAACGCTTCGGTGGCGGGCGAAAAGAACGTCGACACATTCGTTCGGCAGAATTTCAGCAAATCTTCGGACGAAAGGTCTTTCATTGCTTCTCCTGGATTGAATTTCGAACCCGCCTGCCCCGGAGACCATATCCGCAATCAGTATGCGGAATATCGTCGGTGAGGATTCCGGAGCAAAAGTATTATTAGTAAGACTAAATGAACGCTGCAAAAAACTAGGTGCCGGATCGCACTTCTGATGTCTGTATTCGTCAGTCGAAATACAACATGGTGTTTCTTCATCGAGTCACAGCCGCTTAGTTGGCATGGCCCGCGTCGGTAGGTCGCGCCGCCGATCCGACGCTTCGATCTCTATTGCAATTGTCATCAGATGACATAACAATTCGATTTTAGAGGGTTCATTCTAACTTCAAAATGTTAAATTTTCGGGAAGAAAGACTAGGTAAATACCCTGATACCAAAAGCTCCGCCTTGAAGGGTGGCTGTCGAGCCACGACGCTGTTTGATCGTCCGGACAACGGACTGGAACGGCGACCCCGATGAGTCGGCTCTTCGACTGCTTCGCCGAGCATCCCCGAAATGTCATGGAAATAGCCAGAACGACAGGATCATGCATTGGGATGAATCATTGCATGTTGTGCAAGAAATGACAATTCAACCGACGCTTCCTTGCACCGCTGCTGTCGCCCGGGCGAGTCGCTGCACGAGGTGCCGGTCCGCCGACACAGTACATGAGGGTGCGGCGCGGCACAGATGGCGAATGCGCGTCGGTGGTGGTGAGCGGGACCAGGCGGTGCGAAGGGCAATGCAGGCGCAGATAGAACATCTGTCGCGAGCGAGCGTAAGATGGAAGCGATTGATCGATGAGTTACGAGGAGGCGCGATGAAGGCGGTGTGCCCGCTGCACGGGCCAACGACCATCGTCGGTACGAACGCGTACGGATTTCCGATCTATGCGTGTTGTCGCGACGACGTTCCTTATGTCATGCCGCCAGACGCCTGCACGCGTGAACCGGCGAGGCGCGGACCAGAATCGAGGCCGCCACCGCGGCAGCCTCGAGCAAAGGAATCACGCTGAGATTCGCGGTCAACATCATGCCCACAGCGATGCATTATCGGCTCCAGTTGCAATCGATCAACGCATCAACGAGGCGCCAGTCCCGCCAGTCGCAAAAGTCGAGCAGCATGGTGCCGCATGGTTGCGGACGAGCCGCGAGCCGCTCGGCAAGCTGCTCGTGAATACCGCGATGCTGTGTATCCCCGCACGCCACGACGACCGGCGGCGCCGCCATCCCCGTGCCGCTGCAAAAGTTGATGACCCAACGCTCGTCGCACACACCGGGGGTGCGGTTCAACAGCAAATCGATGGCGCGCCACTTATAAGCGATCGATGTCGGCACCGGCACGCGAAATTCGTCCTGGATGGTGAACGGCGCCGGCACGTCGTCGATATCGAACGTTGCGTTGTCAGGCCAGGCCGTCAGGTCGATGCCGAGCGGCTTTTCACTCGCGAAGCGCCGCAGTAGCACGATGCTCCCGCGTACCGCCTCCAGCAGCGGCAGGTCGGCGGCAAGGTGCCAGTGCACATCGGCGTGTCGTTCGACATACAATTCGAAGGTCGCAGAGAACGCGCGGGCGCAGTCACGCGCGGGCCATTCGTCCTTGACCGACATGACGATGCATTCGCCGGGGTGACGCGCGAGAAACTGAGCGCATGTCCGTACCACATCGTCGAAACTCAGACCCAGCGAGATGCCGCCGTGATGAATCGCAAAGCGATCGCGCTGATGACGGCAGCGGATGTCGAGAACCCGCACCCCATGGTGCAACTGATCGTCGAGCGTGGCATGTTGCGTGCGCGCGAGCCGGTCATCGACCGTGTAGGCGCAGGTGTCATGGCTTCCTGGCAAGGTCAGTGCAGACAGCAAGCGGCTGCCATCGATGGCCGACATCCAGTCAGCGGGCGAAACGTTGGGATGGGTCAGGGCAGGGCGCAAGAAAACCTCTGGGTAAGCAAAGCGTCTGCTGCAACGTCGACGCAGAGTTGGAGCCCGTTACTTCAAGCCGCCCGAAAAGCCCTGCAGCAGATAGCGCTGCACATAGCCCGCGAGCAGAAGCGTCGGCACCGACGAAATCAGCCCTGCGCTCATCAGTTCGCCCCAGTCGATGCCGTTCTCGGTCACATAACCCGCCATCGTGAGCGGCAGGGTGAAATGACTCGGTGACGAGACGAACAACAGCGCCAGCAGAAACTCGTTCCACGCGATGATGAACACGAAGATCGCGGTGGCAACGAGACCCGGCGCGCACAGCGGCACGACGATGAAGACGATGCGCTGCGCGAGGTTCGCGCCGTCGAGCGCCGCGGCCTCCTCGAATTCGATCGGCACGTCGCGCACGAACGGCAGCAACATCCAGATCGCCATCGGCAACGCGTACAGCTGATAGGCGAGTACCAGCCCAAATAGCGAATCGAGCAGATGGAGCCACTTGGCCAGCGAAAACAGGGGTACGGCCACCGTAATCGGCGGCATCAGCTTCAGTGCCAGCACGAGCATCAGGAACAGCAGATCGAGTCGCGCCGGAAACGCCAGTCGCGCGAGCGCATAGGCGGCCGGAAAAGCCAGCGCGAGTGCGAGCAACGTGGCGCCCACTGCGACCCACACGGAGTTCAGCACCGACTGGGCCATGCCGCTTTCCCACACCGCCGCGAAATGCTCGAACGTGGGCGCCGAGGGCCACAGCGCGAGCGGATGGGCGAGGCGTTCCAGCGTCGGCGTGAAGGCCGCGCCAGCCATCCATATGCACGGCAGCAGCAACACCGCCAGCGCTACGACCCGCAACAGACCTCGCACAGCGGCACCGGACGAGCGTCGCGCGAAACCCTGCAAGCGCGCGAGCGGCATCAACGGTCGCGCCTGACTGCCGATTTCCATATGTATCCCGAG
The DNA here is from genome assembly GCF_040948765.1 of Paraburkholderia sp. BR10923. NCBI lineage: Bacteria > Pseudomonadati > Pseudomonadota > Betaproteobacteria > Burkholderiales > Burkholderiaceae > Paraburkholderia > Paraburkholderia sp. BR10923. The sequence goes on from NZ_JBFPKO010000006.1 coordinate 188,413, forward strand.
ACCAGCACCGCGCACGTGAGCAGCATCAATACCGAAGCCGCGCTGGCGGGTCCTACGTTGAAGAAGCGGAAACCCGTGTCGTAGATGTACGTCGACAGCGTCTGCGTGGCATTGCCCGGGCCGCCGCCCGTCAACGCGTACACCTTGTCGAACAGCTTGAAGGTATCGATCGAGCGCAGCAGCATCGCGAGCGCGACGTGCGGTGCAACGAGCGGAAGCGTGATGTAGCGCAGGCACTGCCATTCGTTCGCGCCGTCGGTGCGTGCCGCCTCGGCGATTTCAGGCGGAATCGACTGCAGCCCCGCGAGAATGATCAGGAATGCCATCGGCGTCCATTGCCAGACATCGACCAGCATCAGTGACCACAGCGCGAGGTGCGGATCGGATAGCCAGGGCACCGCTGGTAGATCTATCGCCTTGAGCAGCGCATTCAGAAAGCCTCGGTAGTTGAGCCAGTTGCGCCAGATGGCGGAGCACACCAGCGTCGAGAGCATCATCGGCAGCACCGCAAGCGGCAACGCGATGCGCCGGCCCGCAAACGCGCGGACGAACAGCAGCGCGAGCGCGAGTCCGAACAGGACTTCAGCGAGCGAGGCCACGATCATGAACTGGATCGTATTGACGAAGCTCGTGCCGAACTCGCCGTCCGCAATGACCGATCGATAGTTGGCGAGCCCGATGAACGAGCGATGCCCCGATGCGTAATCGACCGAGAAAAACGAATCGATCAGCACGCGCGCGACCGGATAGAGCGCCAGCACGCCGAGCACAAGCGCGGCTGGGCTCATCAGGACGAGCAGCGGCAGATAACGTCGCAAGCGGCTCATCGACCCGTTCCCACGCTAGCCTGCGCCGTCACTGCCGCTATCACTGTACTGCCGCGTTGGCCTGGCCGATCTTCTGTGCAGCCTGATGCAACGCTGCGTCGGGCGTGGCCTGCCCCGTCAGCGCGAGTTGCAATGCGTCGCCGAGAATCGCCTCGATCTGCTGCCAATCTTTTACGCGAGGCCGCGCACGGCCCGCTTCGAGCGCCTTCAGCTGGTCCGGGTACCAGCGATATTGCTTGACGAGTGCCGGATTGACGAAGACGCTCTTGCGCGTCGGCGGAATGCCGAGCACGGCAAGTTGGGTTTGCGTCGCCGACGAAGTCAGGTAGGCGAGGAAATCCGCCGCCACCTTCGCATGCGCGGCATCTTTCGCAATGCCCATTTGCCAGATGCCCAGCATCGGCGCCGGCCCCTTGACCTGGCCAGGCGGCGGTTGCAGCGCGACCTGGCCGACGACGCGCGACTTCGCCGGATCGTCGAGCGCTGGCAGCCAGGCGGGCCACACTTCGATGGCCTGCGCGGCCGTGCCGCCCTGCAATGCGTCGCGCACTTCACCGGCGCCATACACGTCCACATCCTTCGGTGCCCACTTCTTCAGCGCGAGCAGCATCTTCAGCGCGGCCAGCGCTTCGGGCGAATCGATCGTGACCTTGCCGTTCATGTCGACGACTTCTCCGCCATACGCCCAAAGGATCGGCAGAAAACCGGTGACGACGGGGTTGCCCTTCACGCCACGAAACACGACAGCGGAAACGTCCTTGTCGGCGGTCCCGATGGTCTGTGCGATGTTCAGCACGTCGTCCCAGCTGCGCGGCGGCTGCAGGCCGCGACTCGCGAGCAGATCCTTGCGATAGGCGAACATCTCGACATTGCCGACGATCGGCATCGCATACAAGGTTCCGCTCGACGCGCGTCCGAGGGAGATCGTCGACGTCACCATATCGGCATCCGCGAGCGTGGCGGGCAGCGGCTGAAGCCATCCGTTGGCGATAAATTCGGGCGACCAGGTGTCGTCCATCATCACCAGGTCATAAGCGCGCGTGTTTTCGCGTAACGACAGCTTCAGCTTCTGATACAGGTCGTTATTCGGCAGCTTCAGCAATTCGATATCGACGCCCGGGTGCAGTTTCTTGTAGCCGTCCACCGCCTGCACGAGTCCGCGGCCGTAGATGTCGTCCCGGCCTGCGATCACGAGATCGGCGGCGTGCGCGCCAAGTGCGGCGATGGACAGGGAAGCCGCGACGGAAGCCGCGCGAAGACAGGCGAACAGGGTCGTTCGCTGGATCATTGAAGCCATGGCTCTTGAATTCCTGTTGGGGAAAGGCGTATGCGTACGATGAGTCCAGATCAACCCATCCCGCTTTTTTTTATCGGGCGCGCAGCGTTGCGAAAACAGATGCCAGGTTCGGCAGCGGGAATTGCAGCAACCTATCATGACGTACATATGTCAGCAAGCAGGGTTGCCGCGTAATGTTCGGACCCGCACGCAGGCACGCGTGCCACCCTCGAGCTGATCGTGGCGCGGGTCGACGCGCTGCGCCGCGGGCGGTTGCAAGGCGGCAGGACGTTGGTCCATTGAACCGCCGACACAATGCTTCGGATGACGAATAAGCGAGAGGAAGAAGGCCGCTAATCTCACACTACACAGCGCTAGCTCACCAGGAAAAAACCGCTTCCCGCGGCCCGAGCGGCAAGATTTTTCCGCTCTGCACCATGAAGTCCGTACGGACCCGGTCATCGTTTGTACCGATTGAGCGGCGCAAACCGGGTGAATATTGTTGTGTGCGCATTCTTAAGATGCTGCAATGTGGCGGGCAATTGTTGCTCAACGATCCATTCGAATCGGAGATGCATGATGTCCAGTAACAATGTGTGGCGAAACCTTCATTGCGTCGTCGCGACGGGGATGGTAGCGGCGGGGCTAGGTCTGGCGGCAGGCGCTCATGCGGCGGCCGAGCCGATCAAGATCGGCGTGATCAGCGAAGAATCCTCGGTGGCGGGCGCTTCGATCAGCAAGGCGGCGCAGCTCGCCGCGGACCAGATCAACGCTAGCGGCGGCGTCGATGGCCGTCCCATCCAGATCGTCGCGTACGACGACCATTCATCGGCCTCGGACGGCGTGCGCGCCTTCCAGCGCGCGGCGACCCAGGACAAGGTGGTCGCTGTGATCGGCAGCTACATCAGCGAAGTGGCGCTCGCGATGGAACCGTGGTCCGGGCGCCTGAAGGTGCCCTTCATCACACCCGGCGCGGCTAGCAACGACATCTCGAAGCACGTTCACGACGACTACGACCACTACAAATACACGTTCCACGGCTGGATGACGTCGGCATTCATCGCGCAATCTATCTGCGACTTCTCGCACGACGTTCTGGTCGGCCAGTTCAAGATGAAAACGACCGTCGTCATGAGCGAAGACGCGGCGTGGACCAAGCCGCTCGACGAACGTTACCTCGAATGCCTGCCCAAAGCGGGACTTCAGGTGCTCGATCACATCCGCTTCAATCCTGATACCTCCGACTTCACGCCGATCTTCAACCAGATCGAGGCGAAGCACCCCGATACGATCACCACCGGCATCAGCCACGTGGGCGTGCAGCCGACCGTGCAATGGCACGACCAGCAAGTGCCGATCCCGATGTCGGGCCAAAGCTCGCAGGCCACGACCACCAGCTTCTGGAAGGACACGAACGGCGCGACCGAGGGCGTGATCACGGCCTCGGCCGCCGCGCCGGGCGTGGCGATCACGCCGAAAACGGTCCCCTTCACGGATGAGTACCAGAAGAAGTTCGGCGTCTCTCCGGCGTATTGCGGCTTCACCAGTTACGACCTCGTCTACATCATCGCGGACGCGATCAGGCGCAACAAGGGCTCGACCGATCCGGACCAGATGGTCGACGCGCTCGAAAAAACCGACTACGTGGGCACGATCGGGCGCTGGCAGTTCTATGGTAAGAGCGATCAGTTCACGCACGCGCTGAAGTACGGGCCCGGCTATATCACGGGTATCAACCTGCAATGGCAGAACGGCAAGCAGGTCGCGATCTGGCCCAAGTCGATCGCCAACGGCGCGGTGAAATTCCCGACCTTCATCAAGGTGAAGCAGGCAAGCGCGAACTAGCCGTACGACGATCGCGACTGTCCGGGAAGACCCGGACACCGCACGAATCGACACCCTAACCAACATGAAAGGCCGGGCATGTTGCTACTGCAGATTCTCGTCGACGGCTTTGCAATCAGCTCCCTCTATGCGCTGGGCGCGATCGGCTTCACGTTGATCTTCGGCGTCTCCGGCATCCTGAATCTCGCGCACGGCGGCGTGATGCTGGTCGCGGCGCTGATGGGCTGGATGCTCGCGGGCGAGGCGGGTCTTGGCACCTATCTCGGCACGCTGCTCGGCGTGATCGCGGGTCTCGTGACGGCCTTCGTCACCTACTTGATGGTGGTGCGGCCCATTCAACGCTCGGCTGCGATTCCCGGCGAAGAGAAGGAAATCTTCGTGCTCACCGGCACGCTGCTGTGGGGCATCATGATCCAGCAGGGCATGGCGTGGCTCTTCACCGACAACCCGGTGACGATGCGCCCGCTGATCAGCGGGGTGGCGATGGTGGGCAGCGTGCGCGTGCCGTACAACGAAATCATGATCGCCGTGGTCTGCTGGGCCGTGATCGGCATGCTGTGGCTGTTCGTGAACCGCACGCGTGCAGGCAAAGCGCTGCTCGCGGCTTCGATGAATCCGCGCGGTCTCACGCTGCTCGGCTTCGAACTCTCCCGGATCTATCTTCTCGCGTGGAGCATCTACGGCGTGCTGGCTGGCATTGCGGGCGTGCTGCTCGCTTCGTTCCTTGGCGTGAGCACGAACAATGCGGGGCAGCTCACGGCCAGCGCGTTCTCGATCGTCGTGCTGGGCGGACTCGGCAGTGTGTCGGGCTCGTTGATGGCCGCGTATGTCGTGGGTTATCTGGAGACGGTCACGGCCTATCTGATCGCGCCGACGCTGCGCCCGCTGCCCGCGTTGCTGCTGCTGGTGCTGGTCGTGTATGTACGGCCCCAGGGCTTCCTGGGACGCCGCTAACCGTGCGAATGGAGCGTACCCCTATGTCCGTTCTTCTCCGTTCGCGTGGCGCATGGATCGCCGTTGCGCTCGCCGTGATCGCCGCGACGTTGCCGTGGTGGCTTTCTGGCTACATCCTCGGCGTGCTCACGGTTGCGTTTTACTTCGGCGTGTTCGCGATGTCGTGGGACCTGTTGTTCGGCTTTGCCGGCGAGGTCAACTTCGGGCCGACGTTCCTGATCGGACTCGGCGCCTATTCGGCTGCGATCCTCAACGCCAGATGGGGCCTGCCCATACCCGTTTGCGTGCTCTCGGGCGGCGGCGTCGCGCTAGTGGGCGGCTTGCTCCTCGCGGTGCCCGCGCTGCGGCTGCGCGGTCCTTACTTCGGTCTGGTTACGCTCGTGGCCGTGCTGCTGCTGCAAAACGCCATCGTGATTTTCGCGGGCATAACGGGCGGCGAGATCGGCATGATGGTGCCGGACGTGATGTCGGTCGATGCGAACCATAACTACTGGATCGCGCTCGCGTTCCTGATCGTTTGCGCGATCCTGCTGTTCGGCCTGTCGCGTTCGGCAGTCGGTCTGATCCTGCAGGCGAGCGGCCAGGACGCGACCGGCGCGCAGGCGTTGGGTTTCAATGTCACGCGGCACAAGCTCGTGGCCTTCTGCATCAGCGCCGTTTTCTCGGGCGTGGCCGGCGCGATGCTGGTGTTCTATCAGGGCACGGCTTCCGTGAGCACGGTGGTGGATCTCAGCGTGGGCGTGCAGATCATCATCGCGGCCGTGCTCGGCGGACGCCGGACGATACTCGGCGCGGTGCTCGGCTCAATCTTCCTGATCGTCGCCGGCGAGTTCCTGCGACCGCTCGGGCAGCTCAACACGTTCGTCGTCGCGGCGGTCGCGCTGGCTGCGCTGCTGTTCTTTCCAGACGGTCTGCTCGGCAATCTGCTACGTGCGAGGGAGCGCCAATGAACGACACGCCGCTGCTCTCCGTACGCGGGCTGACCAAGCGCTTTGGCGGTCTCGTCGCAGTCAAGGATATCGGCTTCGAGATCCGACCCGGCGAGATCCTCGGTCTGATTGGACCGAACGGCTCGGGCAAGTCCACGGTCATGAAGCTGATCATGGGCATCGAACGGCCCAATGCGGGGTCGGTCAAGGTGAACGGCGTGGAGATGGCCGGCTGGGCGCCGCACCGCATCGCGCGCGCGGGCGTGGGCATCGTGTTTCAGCATTCGCGGCCGCTGCATCGGCAAACGGTGCTGGAACATATCAAGCTCGCGCTGCTGCCTGATTCGCTCGTCAAGCTCGCTGCCGAACCCCACGTGCACCAGCGCGCGCAGGAAATCGCCGAGCGCGTAGGCCTTGCCGGCGTCATGCATCGGCATCCCGCGACGCTGCCGTTTGCGGATCTGCGCCGCATGGAGATGGCCAAGGCGATTGCGCGCGACCCGCAGGTCGTGCTGGTGGACGAGCCGTTCGCGGGACTGACGGTGGCGGAATCGCACGCGTTTTCCGAGCTGATTCGAGGCTTTCGCGCCGAAGGCCGCGCGGTGCTGCTGGTCGACCACAACGTGAAGAGTCTGTCCGCGCTCGCCGACCGCGTGCTGGCGATGTACCTTGGCGAGCGTGTCGCCGAGGGCACCGCCGAACAGGTTATGCAGAACGAGACGGTGCGCCGCGTCTATCTGGGCGGCAAGCTGGAGCTGCGCCAGCGCACCGGAGCCGCGGGCAATGCGAAGCGCACGATCCTCGAGGTGAGCGGTGTGCGCGTGCTCTACGACAAGGCGTGCGCACTCGACGACGTCAGTCTGCAAGTGCGCGAGGGCGAATTCGTCTCGGTTGTCGGCCTGAACGGCGCGGGCAAGACGACGCTTTTCAACGCGCTCTCGGGCCTCGTGCCGTACAAGGGGACGATCCGCTTCGACGGCCGCGATCTGCGCGGTATCAGCGGTGCCGCGATCTCGCGCGCCGGCCTCGTGCAATGCCCGGAAACGCGCGAGCTATTCGGCGACATGACGGTACGCGAGAATCTCGAACTCGGCGGATATCATCTTGCTGATTCGGCGCGCGCTAAACAGCTGTCGTGGCTGTTCGATCTGTTTCCGATCCTGAAGTCGCGCCAGGGCCAAACCGCGCGTACGCTGTCCGGCGGCGAGCAGCAAATGCTCGCGATCGCGCGCGCGCTAATGACCCAACCGAAGCTGCTGATTCTCGACGAGCCGACACTCGGCCTCGCGCCCGTGATTCTCGAGCAATTGTCGAAAGCGCTGGATTCGCTGCAGAAGTCCACGCCCATCACCGTCTTGCTGGGCGAGCAGAACGTCAGGTTTGCGCTGCCGCATGCCGATCGCGTTTACGTTCTCGAACACGCGCGCATCATCTGGGAGGGCAGCGCTGCGCGCTTCGAGGCGGAGATGGGGCGCGGTTTTCTCGAGGCGGTGCCTGCCAATGACGCCGACACCACGACCTCCGGCGGCTCGCGAACCTAAGGCGTGTCGCGGCACGCGAGCCTATAGCGTGGCATCAGGACAGGGACGCAAAGCGGAATCGGCCAGCCGCCCGGGTCAATAGGCCAGTCTGCTCGGTGAGCGACGCGGCCGCGGCGGCTGCCTGTTCGACCAGCGCGGCATTTTGCTGCGACATCTGATCCATCTGCGTAATCGCGCGATTGACTTCCTCGATGCCATCGCTCTGTTCGGCCGAAGCCGTCGCGATGTCGCTCATGATCGACGTGACGCGACCGACGGCCGTCTGTACTTCGCCCATGGTCTCACCGGCCCGGCCGACGAGGCGCGAACCGTCGGCGACGCGCGCGGTCGACGCGTCGATCAGCTCCTTGATTTCCTTCGCCGCGGTCGCCGAGCGCTGAGCGAGATTGCGTACCTCGCCGGCGACGACGGCAAAGCCGCGTCCTTCCTCTCCGGCGCGCGCGGCCTCGACAGCCGCATTCAACGCGAGGATGTTGGTCTGAAAGGCGATGCCTTCGATCACCCCGATGATCTCGCCCATTCTTTTCGCGCCGTCGTGAATGTCGCGCATCGCGTCGATGACCTGACGGACGACGTCCGCGCCCGCACCGGCCGTCGCCTTCGTCGCGTCGGCCAGCTCGCGCGCTTCACGCGCGTGCGCCGCGTTCTCCGTGACGGCGTTGGTCAGTTGTTCCATACTCGCCGCCGTTTCCTCGATGGACGCCGCCTGCGCCTCGGTGCGCGCCGACAGGTCCGCGTTGCCGGCCGAAATTTGCTGGGTCGCGGACGCGATCGACTCGCTGCCGCGAGCGATCTGTTCGATCATCGTGCCGATGTCCTTCTGCATCTGCCCAACGCTTCTGACGAGGCGACCCATTTCGTCATTACTGTCGAACCGCAGTTGCTGCGACATGTCGCCCTGAGCGAGTCGCTCGACATGGCGCACCGTCATGTCGATCGGGCGCGCGATTGCGCGAAGCAGCGTGAAGCCGCAGGTGACGCAGGTCAGAAGACCGACGGCGATCGCGATTGCGGTAATGGTTGCAAGTGTCTGGTAGCTATGCTGTGCCGTGTCGTAGCGAGCGTTGCCTTGCGCGTTGCGAAACTTGTCCAGCTCCGCGGATTTCTGCGTTAGAGCCGCGGCAAACGGCGGCATAACGACCATCGCGATCTGGTCGGCACCCTCGTGGTCGCCACGGCTCATCGCGTCCATCATCGGCTCGAGTGCGCCATGCAGCATCGCTTCGCGGGCGTCGGCGACAGCCTTCGACAAGGCCGCTTCCGCATCGGAGACGGGCAGTGCGCGGTACTCTTTCCAGGCTTTGTCGGAGACCGCTAGATAGTTGCGCGCCTTATCGATGAGGGCGGCTCTATCCGCCGCCTCCGGGTGCAGCAGCACGCGATCGAGCGTAGTGCGCACTACGGTCAGGTTCAGGTTGGACTTGCCGAGCGCGGTCGCGGCGGCCACGTCGTTGGTATACGCCTGCGCAACCGCATGGTTCGAACCGCGCATGCCGGCGATACCCAGTACGCCAGTCACCGTCAGCAGGAACCCGAGCAGGGTGAGGGTGGCGAGAAGACGGAACTTGATGGTCAGTTTCATGCTGAATTCGGAAGAGTGAGATACCGCTGAGTTAACGGCACACGTTCCGAAAAGTTCAGTTCTATTGATGGTTCGCTGAGCCATCGAGGAGCGCCTCCGCTTCAGTCGGTAATGTCGGCGAGACTGCGGGTTGCGTGGCAGGACTGGGTGTCTGGACGTGAGCCGTGTTGTCGCGATTCAGCACCGCGCGCGCCAGGTTCCTATCGAGTTGGCCCTCCCAGCGAGCGACGACGACGGTCGCAACGCCATTGCCGATCAGGTTCGTGACCGCACGCGCCTCGTTCAGAAAGCGGTCCACGCCGAGCAGCAGCACGAGGCCTTCGACGGGAATCCTGTGCATCGAGGCAAGCGTCGCGGCCAGTGCGACGAATCCCGCCCCGGCCACGCCCGCGGAGCCTTTCGACGTGAGCAGCAGCACGCCGAGCACGAGCAACTGGTCCCAGATACTGAGGTGGACGTTCATCGCCTGGGCGATGAACAACGCCGCCATCGTCAGATAAATCGCCGTTCCGTCGGCATTGAACGTATAGCCGGTGGGCAAGACCATGCCGACCACCGGGCGAGCGCAGCCCATCGCCTCCATCTTGATCAGCATCTGCGGCAACACCGCTTCCGTCGATGCGGTGCCAAGCGTAGTCAGAATCTCGTCCCTGATGTAGCGAAGAAACTTCCATAGCGAAAGCCCGCACATCTTCATGACAAGGCCAAGCACGACGAACACGAAGAACAACGAGGTCAGATACAGACAAAGCATCAACTCGCCGAACGATGCCAACGTGCCGATGCCGTATTTGCCGATCGTGAAGGCCATGCCGCCGAATGCGCCGATCGGAGCAACGTACATGACGATCCGCACCACGCCGAACATGCCTTGAAGGAACATGTCGAGCATGTCGACGAATGGTGCGGTATGGGGTCCGAGCTTCGCCAGCGAGATAGCGAGCAGAACTGAAAAGAAAATGATCGGAAGCATCTCACCCTTGGCGAATGCCCCGACGATGCTATTCGGAACGATGCTCATGAAGAAGTCGAGCATCCCGTGTTGCTGTGCCGCGTGCGTATAGGTCGAAATCGCGGCCGCACCGATCTGCGAGGGATCGATGTTCATGCCGCTGCCGGGTTTGATGACATTGACGACCACCATCCCCGCAATCAGCGCGACCGTCGATGCCAGTTCGAAATAGAGAAGGGCTTTCACGCCTACCCGGCCCGCCTGATGGAGGTCGTTCATGCGCGCGATCCCGACCACGACCGACGCGAAGATGATCGGCGCAAGCAGCATCCGGATCAGCTTGATGAACAGGTCGCCCAGCGGCTTCATCTGCGACGCGAGATCGGGGTAGAAGTGGCCCAGCAGGACACCGGCCACGATCCCGATGAGGACCTGAACGTACAGCTTGGAAAGTGCTCTTCTTACTTTCGATACTGGCATGTCTGTCTCCTGTGCGTGGCGTCTTCAAAGGGAAAATGCGGCCCTCCCACGCGAGCAGCGTGGGAAGGCCGCATTGAGCCGGCTTCGTTCCGTCTTTTTATGAACCATTCAAGCGGGAAGGTTTGTCGTTTTGTTGCGAGCGCGCGTTATTCAGCCAGCTTGCGCATCTCGGCGATCAGGTCGGATTTGCCTTCGAAGCCGATGCCGGGCAGCTCCGGCATCGTGATATATCCGTTCTCGACGCGAACGCCGTCCGGAAAACCGCCGTATGGCTGGAACAGGTCCGGGTACGATTCGTTGCCGCCGAGTCCGAGGCCCGCCGCGATGTTCAGCGACATCTGGTGCCCGCCGTGGGGAATGCAACGGCTTCTCGACCAGCCATGCTGATGCAGCATATCGAGCGTTCGCAGATATTCGACGAGACCGTAGCTCAATGCGCAATCGAATTGCAGCCAATCGCGATCGGGGCGCATACCTCCGTAGCGGATCAGGTTGCGGGCATCCTGCATCGAGAACAGGTTTTCACCGGTCGCCATCGGCTTGTCATAGTAGTTGCGCAGCGTCGCCTGCAACTCGAAGTCGAGCGGGTCGCCCGCCTCCTCGTACCAGAACAGGTCGTACTGCGACAGCGCCTTCGCATAGCTGATCGCGGTATCGAGATCGAAGCGGCCGTTGGCATCGACCGCGAGCTTCTGGCCGTCCTGCAGCACGCTGAGGATCGAGTCGATGCGCCGCAGGTCTTCGTCGAGCGACGCACCGCCGATTTTCTTCTTCACGACCGTGTAGCCCCGGTCGATGTAGCTGCGCATCTCATCCTTGAGCTTCTCGTGGTCCTGGCCCGGATAGTAGTAGCCGCCCGCCGCGTAGACGAAGATCTTGCGGTTGGCCTCGCCATTGCCGTACCGCTCGGCGAGCAACTGGAACAGCGGTTTGCCGGCGATTTTCGCCACCGCGTCCCAGACGGCCATATCGATCGTGCCGATCGCGACGGAGCGCTCACCGTGGCCGCCGGGCTTCTCGTTGATGAACATCGTCGCCCAGATCTTGTGGGGATCGAGGTTGTCGCCGGAGTCGTCGACGAGCGCGGCCGGGTTGGCCTCGAGCAGGCGCGGGATGAAGCGCTCGCGCATCAGTTTGCCCTGACCGTAGCGGCCGTTCGAGTTGAAGCCATAGCCGATCACCGGCTTACCGTCGCGGATCACGTCCGTGACGACCGCGACGAGACTCAAGGTCATTTTGCTGAAGTCGATGTAGGCGTTCCGGATCGGGGAACTGATCGGAACGGTCTTTTCGCGGATTTCAACGATTCTCACGCCACTGTCTCCAGAGATTTGAACGGTTATTGAGCCACCCTGGCTGCAATGTGGTGCATAGCTTAGCCGCGAAAGAGCTTGCTAGAATTCACTTGCGTTCACTACATATTTCACCAAAAGTGAGTACTGCACCCTTATCCGACTTCGAGTTCTTCATTCTTCTTGCGAAACTCAGGAGCATGTCCGGCGCCGCCCGGGCGCTCGATCTCAGTCCGCCAGCGGCGACCAAGCGGCTGGGGATCATCGAGCAGCGGCTCGGCGCCCGTCTGGTCAACCGGACTACGCGCAGCGTCAGCCTGACGCCCGAGGGAGAGACGTATCTGCGCTACGCGTCCCAGATCGTCGGGCAGGTCCGCGAGATGGAGGAGGCCATCTCCGGCGCCCGGCGCGATCCGCATGGGCCGTTGCGCATCAACGCGACGCTGGGTTTCGGCAGGACGACCATCGCGCCGCTCGTCTCCGACTTCGCCAGGCGTTTTCCGAACGTCGAAGTGCAGTTCGAGGTGACGGACCGGCCGGTCGATCTCGTCGAAGGCGCCTTCGACATGGCGATACGGTTCGGCGAGCTGCCGGACAGTCGGCTGAGCGCGAGGCGCATCATGAGCAATCGCCGTTTTCTTTGCGCGTCGCCGAAGTATCTGGAGCGTTTTGGAGCGCCCGAGCGCGTGGAGGACCTGCATCAGCATCGCTGCATCATTCATCGGCAGAACGATGATGCTTATGGCGTGTGGCGCTACATCGTGAACGACCACATCGAGGCGATCAAGGTCAAGGGCGTGCTATCGAGCAACGATGGCGACATTGCGCTTCGGTGGGCGCTCGACGGTCACGGGATTCTGATTCGCTCCGAATGGGATCTGGCCAAGTACGTACAGAGCGGGCGCCTCAAGCTGGTGCTGCCGAATACCGTGCTGCCGTCGGCGGATCTGTTCGTCTACTACCCGAGGCAGCGCAATCAGACGGCGCGGGCGCGAGCCTTCATCGATTTCCTCGTCGATCATTTTCAGGCACCGTTCACGCCGGTCGACACGAGCGCCGAAGCTCCGGAAAGGAAGAAGAGGGGCTCGCGCAAGTGACGTTGATGCCGCCACGCGTCGCCGCGGCAGGTGCATAGCACTTGATGGCACCAAGCTTTCGATTACCCGACCAAGCTACTCAGATAACCTCAATATTTGGAAGGTATTGCCGTTAGAGCGTCCATTGACCGACATTCCGGCGCCTTGAGCAGAGCGCGGTGCCTCGCTAACGACCTTCATGCGCAATAACCAGCCTGTAACACAACGCGAATTCGATTTCCCCGCCTCGGAGATGCTTGTCTCGGCAACCGACCTGAAAGGAAGGATTCAGTACTGCAACCCCGCATTCACTGCGATCTCAGGCTTCACGCGAGAAGAGTTGCTCGGCGCGCCACATAACATCGTCCGGCATCCCGACATGCCGCGCGACGCGTACGCCGACATGTGGGAGACGATCCGCGCGGGTCAGCCCTGGACGGCGCTCGTGAAAAACCGCCGCAAGAATGGCGACCACTACTGGGTATGCGCAAACGTCACGCCGGTGATCGAAAGCGGTCAGACGGTCGGCTATCTGAGCGTTCGCACCAAGCCTTCTCGCAACGAAGTGAGGCTTGCCGAGTCAACCTATGCGCGGATGCGCGAAGGCACGTTGCGCTCGCACAAGTTGCGCCGCGGGAAGCTGGTGCGTACCGGGATAGCCGGCAAGCTGCAGGCACTGACGCACTTGTCCGTCGTGGCGCGCATCGGTATCGGCTATGCGATCGCGCCGCTGGTCTTCCCGCTCGTCGGTGCGGCGCTGTACGGCGGGATGCCGCCGCTGCCGTACTGGAGCGCGACTGGCGTCACCGCGGTGCTGGCCGGCCTGGCCTGGCTGGCGTTGCGAAAGCAATTGGGTGCGCCGCTCGCGGGGCTCTCCAGTTTCGCCACCCGTATGGCTGCCGGTGATCTGACCGCCGAAATGGGCATCTCGAGGAACGGCGATTTCGGCGACGTACTGAGCGCGCTGAACCAACTGAAGGCGAACCTCGGCGCGATCGTGCTGGACGTGCGTGGCCAGATCGGCGGGGTGGTGGACTCCGCTCGTGAAATGTCGAGCGGCAATGAAGATCTGGCGCGCCGCACTGAATCGCAAGCGGCGTCGCTCGAGGAAACCGCTGCGACCATGGAGCAATTCACCACCAGCGTGAAGGCCAATGCAGACGCCGCCGCGTCCGCGCTCGGACTTGCGCGGGAAGCACAGGATGCCGCGGCGCTTGGCGGCGAGATCGTCGGTCAGGTTGAGCGGACCATGTCCGGCATTACGTCGGCGTCTCAGCGTATCGCCGATATCACGGGCGTGATCGATGGCATCGCCTTTCAGACCAACATCATTGCTTTGAACGCGGCGGTCGAAGCCGCCCGTGCCGGCGACGCCGGCCGATCGTTCGCGGTCGTCGCCACCGAAGTGCGCATGCTCGCGCAACGTTGCGCGGAGTCCGCGCGGCAAATCAAGTCCGTGGTGGATCTGACCGTCGCGGAAGTCTCGCAAGGAACGGAACTGATCGACCGCACCGCGTCGCAGATGAAAGTGATCGACGAGACGGTCAGACGCGTACTGACCATCATCGACGATGTGTCAAACGCCAGCGACGAGCAGGCCAAAGGCATCATGCAGGTGAATCAGGCAATCACGCACCTCGACAGCGCGACCCAGCAAAACGCCGCGCTGGTGGAGCAAGCGACGGCCACCGCGCAACGGCTGATCGACTCCGCTCAGGTGCTGGATGAGACCGTGCGCCTTTTCACCATTTCCGGTCAGCGTGAGTCGTCGCTCTCGGCCGCTCGATGATCGGTCTGTTGCTTTGCAGTCAACCTAATTCGAACGTACTCACCCCGAACACGCGTTGCACGGGAATGGCCGGCGCGGCGCGCGAGTACATGCGCGCCGTTTCGAATGCGCTCACCATGCCGTAGCGTTCAGCGAGCGCGACCGCAGCCGCGTTGACTTCCGGGACATCGAGCGCGATGACTTCGCCTGCGGCGCTCGCGACCAGCCCGTCGAATAGATCGTTGGCAATCCGGGCGTCGTCGGCAAAGAGCGGACCGATCTTGTAGCCGCTCCTGCAGCGGCGCAGCACACCGTACCCTCTAATCTGATCGTTGCGCACATCCGCCAAAGCCAGCGCCTGTGATTGCGCGATCCAGTCCGCGAGGAAGCGGGAACGGTTGGTCGAAAAACATGCGCTGTCGTAGGCGAGCAGTTGCGCGAAGGGTACCTCCCGCGCGTTCGTCAGCCTGGGCGTCGACGCGGCTGGCACGACGCCCTGGAAGCGGATGTTGCGATACGCGAGCTGGAAGCCGGATTTCTTATAGTTCTGCTGCTGGGCCACGACACCATCGAGGCCGATCGTCCGATCTCCCAGATAGCGCATCGCGTGCTGCCACGTGCGCAGACCGAAACCCCTGGCGCGAAATGCCGGCTTGACGATGTAGAGGCCAATGAAACCGAAGCGCTCGTCGTAGGCGACTGCCGAGATGCATGCCACCGGCTCGCCGCGCCAGATACCGACGAAAAAGCCATTGGGGTCTGCATTCCAGAAGCATCGCGCGTCGTCGAGGCCCGGATTCCATCCCTCTGCCGCAGCCCATTCGATCGCCAGATCGACCTCGCTGGACGACATGTTGCGCACAACGAAATCGCTATGATCATCCATGCTCAAACGCAGCAACGTGATTGGCTACAACGTCTATGCGGGCGTGAAGACGACAGCGCCATGCCCGGCAACTTGCGCGAAGGTCCGGGCGAAGCGATAGGCCTGTCCTTCGATGACCACCTGGTTGAATCCCGACCGGGTGGTCTCCAGAAGCGCGTGGACCATCGTGTTCGGAATGGCCGCGCAGCTTGTCCAGTCCGCGTCTGGCTCGCCGGGGTCGCCAAGATAGACTTCGCTATTTTCGCCGTGAGAGAGCACGAAAATCAGGCTCTGTCCTTTGTCTAGCGAAAGCTCCAGGTACTCCGAAAGCGTGGATGCCGCCTCGGTCGCTACATCGAGCGGGGCGCGAGAGGAAGAATTCATAAGTGGCCTTTGTGGTCGGGCGTGGCATCCACGGGTTACAAGACATCGCATACCAGCAAGACGATCAATCCGGCAACTGCCCGGGCGCGCCATCCAGAATGCGAAGCTTGTCGTCGATATCGGGAAGCTGATGGCCGGCCGCGCGAAGCTCGTTGACGAGCCGATGCGCGGTTGCACGACACTGCGCCAGCGTCTCGTGCAGTCGCGGTTCGCCCCGCAGACCCGCCACCACCTTTTCCAGTTCGGAGGGGGGCTCGCTCAGCAGCGCGGGCACCACCTCTTCCGGCGGAATCAGCGACCCGTGGCTCAAAAGCTGAGCCGTCCAGTCGCATCCATACAGCAGCGCGCGCCGCTCGGTCCGTTTCGCTTCGTCCTGCTCCAGGGTCGCGAGACTGTGCCGATTCTTGTGAATCGAAGCGCGCCAGGTTGCAAGTATGTCGGCGCGCAACTCCGCAATTGCATTGCCGAGAGACGTGCTCTGTCCGCCAACCACGAGCCGGCGTTCATCGAGCCTGTCGACGTGGTCCCGGTATCGTTCGAGGAAGGGCTGCCAGTTCAACGGCAATTCGGTCGTCTCGGAGAACGAGCGGCTGATCTCATTGAGCTCGCTCCTGACCTCCTCGATGGCCCGCGCATCGGCAAGTCGTGCCTCATAGACCTCGTGAGCGGTCACCATCTGGCGATGAAGCGCGAACAGCGGATTCTTGTGGCGCCGTTGCAGGTGTCGCTCGGCAGCGCCGGGATGAGCGCTCCATCGCCAGTTGGGCAGCGATTTCGCGTCGAACTCGACCGCGTCTACCATCGGCCGGAATACCGCCAGCCCCTCTTCGGTTGCATGGCGGAAACAGTCGGCCAGTTTGAAGTCGTTGCCTTGCACGTGAGTGCCTTCGGTCCCCGCATATGGAGAATCCGGCGCGAGCCGCAGGAAGGCGGTAGCGAGGAAAAACTCCATCGGCAGCTCGACGGACAGTCCCTCCAGGCGGAAGGTGCGCTGTTGAGCGGAAAGGTCTTCGACAGAATGCGCGAGGCGGTTTTCGAGCTCGAGGAGCGCGTCGATCTTGTCGCCGGACGACGGTTGCATCGCGTCGGCGAGCAGGCAAAAAGATTCGCGCACCATTTTTGCCGCGATGGTGCCGTGCTTCTCGGCGAAAAGCCACAGCCAGAGGGCAAGCTGATAGCCCCGCACTCCGTTTCGGGCGAGCGTTTCCACTTCGGGCGTGAAGGTGATCCCGGGCGCGGCCCAGTTCGCAAACGGTGGCGAGTCGCTGACCAGGTACATGTCCAGAAGCTGCTTCAACGACTCATGCGTCCCGCTCGGCCAGCTTCGCGTCTCGTCGTTCTGCTTCTCGGTCTTCCAAAGTTTCCAGGCCATCGTGGACCTCGCAAGAGTGTGCGGGATGCGGCTTGGTGAAGATACTTGCACACTCGGTCGGGGGCGTAAACCGGCGCTTGACCTTGTTGACCCGGACAGGCTACTGCGGCGCGATGGGGGCTTAAAGCGGGTCAAAACGCTATGACGGAGACGCGGGTTCTGGTCGATCAATGCCGCCATAAGTCAGGCTATCTCTGCCTGTTCGACGTAGGTCTTATGCTAGCCGGATACGGCTTTTCGGGCAGCCGCGGCGCGGATCGTGCGCCGCGACGGCGCAGGTTTCCTGGATGCCGGGATCGCTTCAAGATAGACCCGCAACGAGCCACGTGCGGTACGCGACGACCTCCGGAATTCGGGAATTCGTGGCGTCGTTCGCCGGAGGCCCGGTTTTCGTACTAGGCTAGAAGCCGGATCGACGAAGACCGGCTGACGCGCGAACCATCCGCAGTCGGGCTGGCCGGTGTTCGACGTGTTTTCATCGGCGTGTTGCCGCAATGGAGCGAGGTCCACCATGCAATTGTCCGCCGTCAAGGTCGTCAAGCCCGAAGCGACCAACTTCATCCTCGGGCAAAGCCACTTCATCAAATCCGTCGAGGATATTCACGAAGCGATGGTCGGCACGGTGCCAGGCATCAAGTTCGGGCTCGCGTTTTGCGAGGCCTCCGGCAAGCGCCTCGTGCGGCGCTCCGGCACGGACGACAGCCTCGTCGAAATCGCATGCCAGAACGCGACCAACGTCGGCGCGGGCCATAGCTTCTTCGTATTTCTCGGCGACGGCTTTTTCCCCGTCAACGTGCTGAACACGATCAAGGCCGTGCCCGAGGTCTGCCGCATCTTCTGCGCAACGGCGAACCCCGTCGAAGTGCTGATCGCTGAAACGGATCAGGGGCGCGGGATCGTCGGCGTGATCGATGGCTTTCCACCCGTCGGCACCGAAAGCGCGGAAGACGTTCAATGGCGCAAGGATCTTTTGCGCACGATAGGCTACAAACTATAGCCGCTGCGCTTTCACTCGCTTTACACGCGCCGCCCTACCTGCCGACATGCTATGGAACGACAACGACGCCTGATTCCGGGCACGCTGTGGCCCGCCATTCTGCGACAGACCGACCATGCGCTCGGTTGCGGCGCGCTGCGGCCGATCGACACGCAACAGTGCATGATCGACAGCGGCGGCATCCGCTTTCTCGTGCGTCAGGTGTCGAGCCTGACGCACAAGGAACAACAGCGCGAGCAGGCGCACAAGCTGCAGACCGCAAAGCGCCCGCAAGCGGACCCATTTCTTCCTCCAGACCCGGATCTGTTCGTCGCCGACATCTCCGACACGCATCTAGCATTGCTCAACAAGTTCAACGTGATCGATCATCATCTGCTGATCGTCACGCGCGAATTCGAACCGCAGGAAGCGCTGCTCGATCTTGCCGATTTCGAAGCGCTGCTCGCGTGCATGGCCGAATTCGACGGCATCGGCTTTTACAACGCCGGCACGGAGGCGGGTTCGAGCCAGCCGCACAAGCATCTGCAGATCGTGCCGCTGCCGCTCGGGGACGCCGATCCGCCCGTGCCTATCGAGCCCTTGTTGGGTGCGCAGGACCGCGTGCCGGAGCTGCCGTTTTGGCATGCGTTCGCGCGCTTCGACGCGGATGATCTGACGCGCGCGGATGCGCCGAAGCTGGCGCTGTCCCGCTATCGCACGCTGCTCGAAGCGGCGGGTGTCGGCGCGCTCGAAATCGATCGTGTGTGGTGTCATGCGGCGCCCTACAACCTGCTGGTCACACGGCGCTGGATGCTGCTCGTGCCGAGATCGCAAGAGCGTGTCGAAGGCGTGTCGGTCAACGCGCTCGGCTTTGCGGGTTCGCTGTTCGTGCGTGACGCGGCTCAACTGGACGTAATCGAAAGGCTAGGCCCGATGACGGTATTGGAACGCGCCGCGCTGCCTGCGAACACATAGTGACCGAGCGGCGACCTCACGCACCGTCCGACTGCAAGTACCTGTGCGCGAAAGCAATCGCCATGCTGCCTTCGCCGACGGCCGAAGCGACGCGCTTCACAGGGCTCAGCCTCACGTCCCCGCACGCAAACACGCCAGGCACACTCGATTCGAGCAGATAAGGATCGCGGTGATGATACGGCCAGCGTGCGGCCTTGACGACGTCGTCGCCGGTCAGGACATAGCCGCGTACGTCGCGCGCGATTTCGGACGGCAGCCATTCCGTCTGCGCATCGGCTCCGATGAAGACGAACAGGCCGCCGCAGTCGTGCCGGCTTACTGCGTCCGTCGTCGAATCGCGAATGTCGATGGCCGTCAGATGCGTATCGCCATGCGCGCCGACGACTTCCGAGCGCAAGCGCACCGCGACATTCGCTTTGCCCGCAAGCTGTTCGACCAGATAGCGCGACATGCCCTTTTCGAGCGAATCGCCGCGCACGACGAGCGTCACGCTGCGCGCATGATTGGCGAAGAACAACGCCGCCTGGCCGGCCGAATTGCCGCCGCCGATCAGATGGACATCGAGGCCGTGGGTCGCGCTCGCCTCGCTGCGCGCCGCGCCGTAGTAGATCCCCTTGCCGATAAAGCGGTCGAAGCCGTCGATGGCAAGCCGCCGCCACGTGACGCCCGTCGCGAGAATGATGGTTCGAGCGTGTACGGCGTCGCCGCCGTCGAGATGAATCCGCCGCGTCTTTGCATCGATGCGCTCGACCGAGCGCGTCACGAGGATTTCCGCGCCGAGCCGCCGTGCCTGTTGCAGCGCGCGGCTCGCCAGTTCGTCGCCGGAAACGCCATTGGGAAAGCCGAGATAGTTCTCGATGCGCGACGACGTGCCCGCCTGTCCGCCCGGCGCCTCGCGCTCCAGCACCAGCGTGCGCAGACCTTCCGACGCGCCGTACACCGCGGCAGCCAGCCCCGCGGGGCCGCCGCCGATGATCGCCGTGTCGTATCCGTCCAGACGCGGCTGCGTCTGAAGGCCGAGCAGTCCCGCCAGTTCGCGTGTCGCGGGCCGGCTCAGCACCGTGCCGTCGACGAGGCGCAACGCGGGGCACTCGCGTTCCGTTGGACAGGTGCCAGGCCAGCGCGCGGCGAGTTCGGGCGCATCCGGCGCCAGCCAGTCGGCGCTGATCTGATTGCGCGCGAGAAACTGGCGCAGCAGCGTGCACGCATCGTCCCAACGGTTGCCGACGATCGTCACACGCGCTTTCGGCGGCTCGGCGGAAAGGCTTTGCAGCCCGCCGATGCGTTCGCGCGCGAGCGCCCCCATCTTGAACGCCACCTCGGGCGACGCCGCCGCGAGCGCATAGTATTGCGGCGCGTCGACGCGCATCACGCGCGAAGGCTCGGCTGCGCGATAGGCGCCCGGAAACGGCGAACTCAGCGCAAGCGGCACTTCGCCGAAGATCGTGCCGGGCAGACGCCAGCCCAAGGTCCGCTCGATGCCGTCGAACGTCTTGATGACTTCCATCTTGCCCGACAGCACCGCGTATAACGCGCGCTCGCCGCCTTCATGAACCGCGAACTCGCCCGCGCACAGATGCAGGTCCGCGGCCGTGTGCGCGAGGGTTTCCAGTTCGCTGTCGGGGAGGGTGGAGAACAGCGGCACGGCGCGAATGTCGTCGATCGTCAGCATGGCTTTGTTTTCCGTTTGTCGAACTCGCGCCAAGGCATACGTGGACAACGCGCATAGCCACCAACCGCATCGACCCAGTATAGGATTTTCGGATCGCGATGCAGACGATCGAAAGTCCTAAGATGGGTGAAGAGCCAAGATGTGAGTGGCGTATTTCGTCGTTGCCATGCAACCAGTACCAGGCGATCAGCGCGGAGGTGCGCAATGATGTTTCGATGGATGCGAATGGTCGGTCTGGCGACGTATGTGTGTGCCAGCGCGGACGGATGTCTCGCGGCGGATGCGTCGGCAGCGCTCGCGGCTGCTGCCGCGCCGCCGGTTGTCTATGTCGCCGATTTCGATCTCGACGCCGCGAATATCGCCCCTGACAGCGGGCCGGGCCACCGCGCGCGGGGCATCGTGGGCAATCTGGTGCCGGCGGGTCCGTTGCGCCAGCAGCAGGACCCGCAGGCGCGGGCGCGAGAGATCGTCGCGCTGATGGCGCAATCCTTGACGGACGATCTGAAGAAGGCCGGAGTAGACGCGCGCCGCGTCGCGCCGGGTGAGCCGCTGCCTCACGACGGCTGGCAGGTGCGCGGTGTTTTTCTCAGCGTCGACGAGGGTAACCGGCTGCGTCGCGCGATGGTGGGCATGGGCGCGGGCCAAAGCCAGTTTCAGGTCGCGGTTTCCTGCGATAACCTGGCTGCGCCGGAGTTGCCGCCGCTTTATGAAAGTGTTGAAGAGGGCAAGAGCAGGGATATGCCGGGCGCGGTGATCAAGCTCAATCCGTACGTGATCGCCGCGAAGGTCGTTCTGTCCGGTCGCGATGAAAAGATGGCGGTCAGAAACAGCGCGCAGCAGATAGCCGACGAGCTCGCGCGACGGCTTCAGACTGGCTCCAGGTAGAAGACTCGACTTCGTTGCGACGACTTTCGACCGGAACTGCGCGGGCGGAGCAACAGCGCACCCCCCGCCCGATAGGCGGCCGAAGCCGCCTGATCAGCAGCCCGTCTGCTTGATGCGCTCGACCGGGAGGCCGAACAGCGGACGCAGCTTGGTGCCGACCACGTTGCCGAAAAATGCCGCGACGAGCCACAGCCAGCCGTGCAGGCTGCCCGACACGATGCCGCTGAAGTACGCGCCGATATTGCAGCCGTACGCGAGACGCGCGCCGTAGCCGAGAATCAGACCGCCGACGATCGCCGCGATCAGCGAGCGCAGCGGCAGACGCCACACCGGCGCATAGCGGCCGGCCAGCGAAGCGGCGAGCATCGCGCCGATCACGATGCCGATGTCCATCACCGACTTCATGTCGTGGCTGATCGGTGCGGCGAGGGCGGCCGCGTTCGGGCCGGTGCTCCACACCGGCCAGCTCGCGACGTCGACGCCCATTGCGGAAAACGCCTTGGCGCCCCACAGCGCGAACGCCGACGTGATGCCCCACGGACGACCCGACAGCGCGAGCGTTACGAAGTTGAGGATGGCGAGCACGACGCCGCCGGCGAGGAGCGGCCACGGGCCATGCAGCCACGGCGATGCGTTCGGTGCGCGCTCCACCTCGCTGACCAGACGGCCGTGACGGCGCTTCTCGATCAGCACGGTGAGCGCGGCGATCGCCGCGAACACCACGAGGTTCAGCGCGATCCCCGGAACCACGCCGAGCGTTTGCACGAGCGAGATCGGCGGCAGATGCGGCAGCGCGGACCAGAACGGCATGTGCGCCGTGCCGATCACCGAACCGATGATGAACGCGATCAGCGTGACCACCATCCGCGTGCTGCCGCCGCCGACCGTGTACAGCGTGCCGGACGCGCAGCCGCCGCCGAGCTGCATGCCGATGCCGAACATGAACGCGCCGACCACGACCGAGGTGCCGACGGGCGACACTTCGCCGACCACCGGATGCCCGAACAGCGTGCCGGCGGACAGCGCCGGGAAGAACAGCAGCACGCCGACCGCGAGCATCAGCATCTGCGCGCGCAGGCCGGCGCCGCGGCCGTCGGCGATGAACACGCGCCATGCGGACGTGAAGCCGAACGCGGCGTGATAGAGCGTGATGCCGAGCAGCGCGCCGAGGACATACAGCGCGGCCTGCTTCACGCTGACCGTCTGCGCGAGATAGATCGCGCCGAGCACGACCAGCGCGAGCCCGACGGCGAGCGGCTTCGGATTGATGTTGACGACACGGCGAGGCGCGCCGAATGGCGTGGAGAGATCGGACATGATGAGTGGAGCGGACGCGCTTGTCGCGCGAAGGCGGCGCGCCGGTCAAACGGCGGTCGCTGCGCGGGAGGTGCCGCGAATAATCGTTTCGGGAAAGCCCGGGAGTATACCGAAATGTCAGGTTGCGGCCGCTGCCTGCCAAGGTTCGCGCTACTCGACGGCAAGTCGGGGCGCGTGCGGTGTCGCGAGCCGGCAATGCCCGCCGGACGGGGTTTTTGCGGAGATCGACGGTGGTCGGAGGTCCGTCGTTTAATAACCTGTCGTAATAACGGTATTTCAAACTTGCATTGAAATCGTCATCAACGTGGAAGGCGGTGGTAATAAACGGCGTCGCGAAGCCACGGCCTTCAAACCAAGCGGCCGTCGTGCGGCGAGACCGGTGCAAAAGCCTTACACGAAGGCGCAAATCGTTGAGATTGCCTGCAACTGGCGAGGAGGCGAACTGCTAGTCTTCATACGGGGCGCAGCCGTTTCGCGCGAGCGTGGAAGGGGGGATGTATGAGAACTCGAAGGCCACCTCTGCTGTGGCGACGTGCATCGCAACGTCGTCATTCAAGTGGGCGAATTTCATTCGCCATCGTTGTTTCATTGACCGGACTTTTCACGACGGACGTCGCGTGCGCGGCGGGGGCGCTGCCACAGGGCGGCCACTTCGTCGCCGGCTCGGGAAGCATTGCTCAGAACGACGCCGGCATCAGCATCACGCAAGCGGGCTCGCGCGGCATCATCGAATGGAACAGTTTTTCGATCGGATCGCGCCGCACGGTGTCGATCGACAACGGCACCGGCGCGACGCTCAATCGCGTGACGGGTGACGATGTGTCGGCGATCTACGGCACGCTGAAGGGCACCGGCAGCATCTACCTGATCAACCCGCATGGCGTGCTGATCGGGCCTCGCGGCGTGGTGTCGACGGGCGGGCGCTTCGTCGCCTCGACCCTCGACGTCCCCAACGATGTCTTTCTCAACCCGCCCATGATCGGTGGGTCAGCCTATACAGGCAGTTCTACGGCGGATGTCGTCAATCTCGGCAAGATCAGTTCGTCGGGTGGAGACGTGTTCCTGATATCGGCCAGCAAGGTCACGAACGCAGGGACGATCGTTGCGCCGAACGGCAATGCCGAACTCGCCACGGGCCGTCAGGTGCATCTATACGACGGCAACTATCAACAAGTCTTCGTGGACGTGGGAAGCGGCGGCACGGTGACGAACTCGGGCACGGTGCGGGCGGCGATCGTCAACGTGCAGGCGGCCGACGGCAACATTTTCGCGCTCGCGGGTCATTCGGGTGCGCTGCGCGCCACCGGCACCGCGACGCGCGACGGCCACGTATGGCTCGTCGCGAACACGACCGTCAACGGAGTCCTCGTCAACTCCGGCAACGTCGATGCGCGCGGCGCGCAAATCAGCGCGCGCAATGCGGACGGCAGCGGTGGCACGGTCGATATGTCAGGCAAAGACGTCAAGCTCGGCGGCGCCAACGTGCGAGCGAAAACATGGAACATCACAACTGGGAACTTCATCGCGGACGTCCCGACCGCCAACACGCTCGGCGCAAGCCTGAACAACGGCACGACCATCTCCGTGATCGCGAATGGCGGGGACGGCAAGCTCGGTGCGACCGGTGAAGGGGACATCGCGATCGAAGCGAGCGTGCGCTGGCACGGGGCCTCCGCGCTGACGCTCGATGCGGCTCACTCGCTGACGATCGCACCGCGGGCGACCATCGCCAATAGGGGCGCAGGGTCGCTCACGCTGTCCGCCGATACCTATGGATTCGACAACGGCGGCAGCCTGACCAATCTGGGCACGATCGACTGGTCACGCAGCATGGGCGTCGTCAGTGGCTTGTACGACATGAACGGCAGCTACACGCCCGGCACCGTGCGCACCAACGCATTCTGGCACCCTGCGCCGTTCAGTGGGCTCGTCACGCAGTTCACGGCCTATCAGCTCGTCAACTCGATGGCGGACCTGAGCGCCGTGAACAACAACCTGTCCGGCAACTATGCGCTGGGCAGCAGGGGGCTGGAATTCGCGGGTGCGCCGGACTTCGGCGGCATCGGCACCGCGGCGAATCCGTTCACCGGTCAGTTCGACGGCATGGGGCATCTGCCCGCGGACCTGCATCTGTCGACCGCGGCCGATACCGGACTCTTCGGCGTGATCGGCAAGGGCGGCGTCGTGCGCAACTTCACGTTGGCGGACGGCGCCGCGACCTCATCGGGAGGAACGGTCGGCTTGCTGGCCGGCGTCAACTACGGGTCCATGGTGAACGTCGGCGCAACGGGGACCATCAATGTGACAGGCAACACGAGTACAGTGACCGGCGGCCTGGTGGGCGAGAACTTTGGACGTATCGAGCGCTCGTGGGCTGGTGTGACCATCAATGGCGCGGATCAGGTCGGTGGACTCGTCGGCCTGAACGATGGCCGCATCGGTCAGTCTTTCGCGATCGGCCGGGCAACAGCCGGTGCGCAAAGCATAGTCGGCGGACTCGTCGGCACCAACCGTGGCGCGATCGCCCAATCGTATGCAGACGAATTCCTGAGCGGCGGCGCGACTGTCGGAGGGCTTGTCGGCAGCAATGCGGGCTTCATCCGCGAGTCGTATGCCGCGTCCAGGCTCACGGCGGGCGCGAACGCGACGACAGGCGGTATCGCGGGCACGAACAGCGGCCGCATCGCCGCGAACGTGTTCTGGAACCGCGAATCGTCCGGAGCGGCGGCGGGTGTCGGCTCGGGCACGGCGGTGGCCAACTCGAGCGGACTCACCGATCAACAGCTGCTCGAGCCGGCGAGCTTCGGTCCGACGTGGGATTTCAGCGCGAACGGCACGTGGGTCGCGGGCTATCCGGGGCCAGAGTTGCGCTGGCTGGCAGGGCCCTGACATCGAGGGTCCGATAAAGGCACGCATCGGGGGCAGCCATGAGGCCGCGCGAGCCGGCTTGCGTGATGCCGATGCCGGCGTCGTCCTGAGCGACGGTTGCCGAGCCGGCGACGAAGTGGCGGCCCTGAGGCGGGGTCCCCGCCGCGCACGCGACGCTTTCGGTGAGCGCATCGGCTACCATATAACCATGGTCGCAACCTAGAAAGGAGGCTGCCATGACTCAGTCAATGATCGGCCTGGTAGTGGCGTTGGCGGCCCTGCTGGTCATCGCGTTCGTGTTCGCGCGGCGATACAGGCACGCGCATCGACAAGAGACCATGACCCAGTGGCTCGACGCCCATCACATGGGTTGGCTACATCACAGGCACTGATTCCGGAGCCTGGCGGGTAGAGTCCCAGATGACATCCCGGCGATCGAACTCACCCCGATCGGCATTCGGTCGTGCCTGTCACACACGCGCCGCGCTGTTCTGCGCGGCGTTATTCGCGCTCGGGGCCTGCGCGCAGCCGTGGGAGGCGTTCCATGCAGGCGAACCGGAATCGGCCGTCGTCGCCCGATTGGGGCAGCCGCGCGAGGTCTACGAGATGCCCGACGGTTCCCGGCGGCTGATGTGGCCGACGCAGCCCATGGGGGAAGTCACCGTCGCCGCGGACATCGACCCGACCGGCAAGGTTATCCGCGTCCGGCAAGTGCTGCAGCCGAACGAGTTTTACCGCGCGGAGCCTGACAAGTGGACGAAGAATGACGTTCTGATCAACTTCGGCCGCCCGGAGGAAACGACTTACTTTCCGGTGATGAAACGCGAAGTCTGGAGCTATCGCTATCTGGAAGACAACGTGTGGTACCTGCTGTTTAATTTCTATTTCGACGACACTGGCGTGCTGCGCTCAACCCAGAAGAGCCCGGACCCGCTCCACTTGCAGGGTGGCGACAACAAGCCGATGTGATGTCGATTTCAGCTTCGCTAGCGCTCCGACGACTGCTCGCGCAGGAAGGCCTGCGCTTCCGCCTCCGTCTCATAGACATAAGGTGACAGCCCGCGCCGCGTCAGTGCGCCGCCCAGCTTGGCGCGCATGAAAGCGCTGGTAGTAAAGCGCGTCACGCCGAGGTAGTAGCGCTGCACCATATCCTCGACCATTTCGACATACGCGTCTTCCAGCGCGGGGTCCAACACGAAACCCTCGTAGTTCACCACCGCATAAACCTTGTGGTCCAGTGGTTCGCAGACGCGGCATACCTGAGCCCGGATCGCGGCGATGTCGTCGGGACGCTTCACCTCGAGACGCGAGAAGTTGAGAAACATGATGTTCTTGTCGTCGTC
Organism: Paraburkholderia sp. BR10923; assembly: GCF_040948765.1. Taxonomy (NCBI): domain Bacteria; kingdom Pseudomonadati; phylum Pseudomonadota; class Betaproteobacteria; order Burkholderiales; family Burkholderiaceae; genus Paraburkholderia; species Paraburkholderia sp. BR10923. The sequence goes on from NZ_JBFPKO010000006.1 coordinate 215,592, forward strand.
GTAGATGAAGCGTGCTTCCAGCGGCAGCCGCAAAACATTCGAGCGCAGGCCCATCGGTTCCGGCAGGAAAATCCGCTCGTCCATCTGCTTCGGCGAACGCAGGATCGGTGCGAAGTCCATCCTGGCCAGAATATCGCGCTCCAGATCGACGCCAGGTGCGATCTCGATGAGTTCCATGCCCTCGGCGCCCAGTTCGAACACGCAACGCTCGGTGATGTAGAGGACCGGTTGTCCCGCTGCCGCCGCATACGGGCCAGAAAACGTGCGATGCTCGACTTCCTCGATGAACTTCCTGGCCGTGCCGTCACGGTGGATGTGCAGCTTGCCGTCGACGACTGAAATCTGGCTTTGGCCCGCCATGAACGTGCCGACAAACACGACCTTCCTGGCATTCTGGCTGATGTTGATGAAGCCTCCGGCACCAGCCAGGCGCGGCCCGAATCTCGACACGTTGAGGTTACCCATCCGATCGGCCTGCGCGAGGCCGAGAAACGCGATGTCGAGCCCGCCGCCGTCATAGAAATCGAACTGGGCGGGCTGATCGATGATCGCCTGCGGATTGGTCGCCGCGCCGAAGTTCAAGCCTCCCGCCGGAATGCCGCCGATCACGCCGGGCTCGGTGGTCAGCGTCAGCAGGTCGAGGATTCTTTCCTCGTTGGCGACGCTGGCGATGCCCTCGGGCATGCCGATTCCGAGATTCACCACGCTGTTCGGCTGGAGTTCCATTGCCGCGCGCCGCGCGACCACCTTGCGCTCACTCATCGGCATCGGCGCCACACTGCTCACCGGCACCCGGATTTCGCCGGCGAACGCCGCGCTGTACGGTGTGGCAAAGGTCTGCTGGTGGTTCTCGGGCGGCGCCAGCACGACGCAATCGACCAGCACGCCGGGGATCTTGACCTGTCGCGGATTGAGCGAGCCGCTTTCGGCGATTCGCTCCACCTGGACGATCACCAGACCGTGGCAGTTGTGCGCGGCCATGGCGATCGCCAGAGCCTCCAGGGTCAGCGCTTCGCGCTCCATCGTCACATTGCCGTCGGGATCGGCGGTGGTGCCGCGCACGATCGCGACGTTGATCGGGAAGGACTTGTAGAACAGATATTCCTCGTTGCCGATCTGCATCAACTCGACCAGGTTCTCGGTGGTGCGTTCGTTCAGTTTGCCGCCACCGAAGCGCGGATCGACGAAGGTACCGAGGCCGACTCGTGAAAGATGGCCGGGTTTTCCGGCTGCAATGTCGCGAAACAGGTGACTGATCACGCCCTGCGGCAGGTTATAGGCTTCGATCTGGTTATCCACCGCAAGCCGCTGTAGCTTCGGCACCAGACCCCAGTGTCCGCCGATGACGCGTTTGACGAGTCCCGGCGTCGCCAGGTGGTTCAGTCCCCGATCCTTGCCGTCTCCCTGGCCGGCCGCATAGACCAGCGTCAGGTCGCGGGGCTTTGGGAGGGTGACTAACGCATCCTCGTCACGGGTCGTACAGAGTTCCTCGATGGCGATAGCGATGTCTTCGGCGAAGCCGATGCCGACGAAGCCGCCTGTCGCGACTGTATCGCCGGCGCGGATCAGGCGCACGGCATCGCGCGCGGACGCCACTTTGCCGGAAGAGCGGGAAAGGATCGCCGGTGAAGGCGTCCCCGCGGTTGATTGCGTGCTCACGTTTCACCTCGTCTGATTCGAGCGCGATTGTCTAGTAGGCGCCGCCGGTATCGATGGTCAGATGGAGCATGTCGTCCTCGAGAACCCGGATGAAATGCTCATCCTCCTGCAGGAGTTCCTCCAGCACGTCACTGTCGGAAAGCACGCCGATGACGCGCCCCGATTCGATAACAGGCAGGTGCCGGATCCGCTTCGTGTGCATCGACGCGAGGCATTGATCGCAGGTATGCTCGGGTGTCACATAAAACACCTGAGTGGTCATGATGTCGCCAACCTTGGTGTTGGCGGCGTTGCGGCCGAGCACGTCGACTTTGCGCGCGTAGTCGCGCTGGGACAGCACGCCAACCAGATTGCTGCTTTGCAGCACCAGCACCGTCGTCACATCCTTGTCGGCCATTAGCTGCAGCGCGCTGAGCACCGTGTCGTCGGGTCCGACCGAAACCACCTCCCGCGGGTTCGCGGACAGAATTTGCCGTGCTGTCTTCCTCTCCTTTTTCATGAGCGCCTCCACACAGAAAGGGGAGCATGTGCGGACTCCGCCTGATCAAAGCGAAATCGGAATACGATCGTTCAGGTCCAGCCAGGTCTGGCGATCTTTTGTCTTCGTCCGAATTGCAGTGTAGGTCGCTTGATCTGCGCCGAACGGAACATTTTCCGTTCGGGCTTATGTGGAAGAAGACGTCACGCTTCTGATAGCGGTCGGCGCCTCTCGATGAACATCTGACCAGATCAGACATTCAGGTTGAACATTTCGGTCGAACCTACAGGCGCCGTCACCGCTGTGACACGGATTCGCCCCGATCCGTCCGCCGCTTGCTACCGCGAACGGTCGGCCGTGAGCCCACCTCGTGGTCCGCGCGCGGTTCGTCATACGCAGTGGCGACGGCCCGCAGCCCCTGCCGGACGCGGTCGATCACGTTGCCTTCCTGTCGTCTCGCGTACACCACGTACGCCGACCATGAGAATTCCGGCGCGCCCGTGACGAGGCGCAGACGGCCGTCCCGCAAAAACGGCTCGGCGGTGCCGATGCGAAAGTAGCCCGATCCGCCAACTGACAGCAGATAAGTCAGCGCCAACGGTCCGAGCGAAATGGAGACAGGTGGACTACCGAGTTCAGGGAAGGCCGCCTGATCGTTTGCCTGAAAGCTCGGCCCCCAGTCGACATATACATACTGGGCGGGATCCATCGCGCCATCTGGCGCGCTCGTCACCATCACCAGCTTTTCTTCGACGAGCAGTTCCGAAACCAGGTCAGGACGTTGCGGAGGGTTGTAAAGAACAGCGATGTCGAGCGATCCTTCATGCACGCGGTCAAGCAAACGCATCGGACTGTCGACCTCCGCGCGCAGGGCGATCTGCGGGCATTCGCGATGCATCCAGATGAGCCAGTCGGCGAGGAGCGGATGCCACAGGCTGAGTTCGCCGCCCAGACTGACACCCTCTTCGCGTCCGGGCGGGAGCGCAACATGCTGACGAGCTTGTTCCCACACCTGCACGAGGGTCGTTGCATGCCGGACGAAGCGTTCCCCAGCCGTCGTCAGACGGGCGCCAGCCTTGTTGCGCACGAACAGCCGGCGTCCCAGCTGTTCCTCCATGGTGCGGATGCGCGCGCTCACCGCCGTCTGCGTCAGGTGCAAACGCTGCGCGGCAGATATGAAGCTACCACTTGCCGAGACTTCGAGAAAGGTGCGAGCTAGCGTGATATCCATCGTTTTATATCAAAATTTTTGCTTTCAATTGCAATGACAATCCATTTGCCTGCGGATAACCGGTGCCGGAAAATTGCGGTTGGTTCATCACCAAGCTGACCTGTCGAGGCCCGCGCGACACGCTCACGCGGACACCCCGGGCAGCGTACGTCTGGAGTCGATAGAGAGATGGCTGTTGCGGAATTTCGGGACCCGGTGCTCACCGAGGCCCAGTGGGAACACATCAAGGCCCTCACGACCTCGCTCGACTCCCGGCAACTCGTCTGGGTCAGCGGATATCTGGCGGGGTTCGATCAAGCCAGCACACTGCGAGCCGAAGCGCGCGCACCGGCTGCTGAAGCCGATCTCGGCGGCACTTCGGCACGCCGGCTCACCGTGCTCTACGGCAGCGAAACCGGCAACAGCGCGGCGCTCGCCCGCACGCTCGCCGAGCAGGCGGCGCAACGCGGTCTCGTCGCATCGCTGCATGACATGGCGAGCTACAAGATTCGCCAGTTGAAGGACGAGCAGGATGTCCTCGTCGTCGTGAGCACCTATGGCGAGGGCGATCCGCCGCAGTCGGCCACCGACTTCTTCGAGTTCATCGAAGGACGCAAGGCGCCGAAGCTCGGCGGCATGCGTTTTGCCGTGCTGGCGTTGGGAGACTCGACCTATGAACACTATTGCGAGGCGGGCAAGCGGCTCGACCGCCGATTCGAGGAGCTCGGCGCCGAGCGCCTCGCGCAGAGGGTCGATTGTGACGTCGATTACGAACAACCGGCGAACGCCTGGATCGAGCAGACCCTTGCGCTTCTGGGCAGCAATTTATCCGCAGGCGGTCAGCCGCCCAGCGCCGAGCCGCGCGCGCCCGCAGGCGCGTTGCCGCAACGGCGGGCCGCCATCGACAGGCAACATCCATTTCACGCCCGCGTCATTGAAAACATTGCGCTGACGGGGCGTGGATCTTCGAAGGAAACCCGGCATATCGAGCTGTCGCTCGAAGGCTCGGGCCTTAGCTTCGAACCGGGCGACGCGTTGGGCGTGGTGCCGACGAATGACCCATCAGTGGTTCGCGCGGTACTGCAGGAACTCGATCTCGATGACTCGCAAGCCGTCGACGTGAAGGGCAACGACACCACACTCGGCGATGCGCTTGGCGCGGGCTTCGAAGTCACTGCGCTCACGCCACGCTTTCTCGAGCATTGGGCACGGCTTTCCGGTGCGGCAGAGCTCGAACGTCTCGTCGACAACGCGCATGCGGGCGAGCGAACCGCCTACATGCGCGGTCACCACATCATCGACGTGCTCCGGCGGTTTCCCGTCAAGGGCATCGACGCGCAGCACTTCCTGGCTGCGCTAAGACCTTTGCAGCCGCGCCTCTATTCGATTGCATCGAGCCTCGCCGCGGCACCCGATGAAGTGCACCTGACCGTTTCGGCGCTGCGCTACGAACTGCACGGCGAACCGCGCGCAGGCGTAGCGTCGGGGCAATTGTCCGAGCGCATCGAGCTCGATGCTCAATTGCCTGTGTACATACACCGGAATTCGAACTTCCGGTTGCCCGGAGGCGACGTGCCGATCATCATGATCGGCGCCGGCACCGGCATTGCGCCGTTTCGCGCCTTCATGCAGGAACGCGAAGCACGCGGGGCCAACGGACGGTCGTGGCTTTTCTTCGGTGAACGCAACTTCCGCACCGACTTTCTCTATCAGACGGAGTGGCAACGGCTGCTGAAAGACAACGCGTTGACGCGGATGGACGTTGCCTTCTCGCGCGACCGGCGCATCAACGGCGAAGGCAAGACCTACGTGCAGCACCGGATGCAGGCGCAGGGCCACGACCTTTTCGCGTGGCTGGAAGAAGGCGCGCACCTGTACGTCTGCGGCGATGCAAGCCGCCTCGCGCCCGATGTCCATCACACGCTGCTCGAGATCATCGGCAGCGAGGGCGCGCTCGATACCGAATGCGCGCAAGCGTACCTTCAACAGCTTCAACGTGACGGGCGCTACCAGCGCGATGTCTACTGAGCGACATGATGAGCAACCCACATACCGAACCGGATCGCAGCCGCGACCTGTCACAGCCCGTCGAACGCTTGAGCGCGGACGAACGTCTGAAGGCCGCGAGCGACCAGTTGCGCGGCACGATAGGCGCAAGCCTTGCCGATCCGCTGACGGGCGCCGTAGCCGATACCGACACGAAGCTGCTGAAATTCCACGGCATCTATCAGCAGGACGACCGCGATTTGCGCGACGAGCGCCGGCGGCAAAAGCTGGAACCGGCGTTTCAATTCATGATTCGCGTGCGGATGCCAGGCGGCGTTTGCGCGCCTGCGCAATGGCTCAAACTCGACGAGCTCGCGCGTGCGAACGGCGGCGAAACACTGCGGCTGACGACGCGGCAAACGGTCCAATTCCATTGGGTGCTCAAGGACGACCTGCGACCCCTCATCCAGGGCCTGCGCGAAGCGCAGCTCGATACGATCTCTGCCTGCGGCGACGATGCCCGCGGCGTGATGTGCTCGATCAATCCGCATCTGTCGTCACTCCATGCCGCTGTCTATGACCTCGCACGCCGCGCCAGCGACCAGGCGATTCCACGCATGCACGCTTATCGCGAGACCTGGTATGGCGAGACACGCATCGAGGGCCCGGAACCCGAGGAGCCGTTCTACGGCAAGACCTACATGCCGCGCAAGTTCAAGATTGGCTTCGCGGTTCCACCCGTCAACGACATCGATGTTTATACACAGGACCTCGGATTTATCGCCATTGCCGAGCATGGCGAACTGAAGGGATTCAACGTCGCGATCGGCGGCGGAATGGGCCGCAGCGATCAATCGGCGGCGACCTATCCGCGCCTCGCCGACGTAATCGGCTTCGTCACGCCGGATCAGGTGCTTGCCACCTGCGAAGCGGTGATGAGCGTTCAGCGCGATTACGGCGACCGCAAGGAACGCGCGCACGCGCGCTTCAAGTACACGATCGACGATCTCGGTCTCGACTGGGTCAAAGCCGAGATCGAGCGGCGGCTGGGCTTCGCACTCGGAAACGCGCACCAGTTTGCCTTTACAACCAACGGCGACGCACTGGGCTGGCAGACGGGCGACGACGGCGCACATCACCTGACGCTGTTCATCGAGAACGGCCGCCTGAGCAACGGGCCGGACCATGCGCTGCTCGATGGTCTGCGTGCAATCGCGCGCGTGCACGTCGGCACGTTTCGCCTGACGCCTAATCAGAACATCGTGATTGCTCAGGTGCCCGACGCGAACCGCGAGCAAATCGAGCGGCTCGCCGAAGAACACGGCCTGCTCGCTCACGTTCGTGACAGCGCGTTGCGCCTGAACTCGATGGCCTGCGTCGCGATGCCGACCTGTGGTCTGGCGATGGCCGAAAGCGAGCGCTACCTCCCGTCTCTCGTGACGAAGATCGAAGCCTTGCTCGAAAAGCACGGGCTGACGGATGTCCCGATCACGATGCGTATGAGCGGGTGCCCGAACGGTTGCTCGCGGCCCTATATCGCAGAGATCGGCCTGTCGGGACGCGCGCCGGGCAAGTACAACCTTTATCTCGGTGGCGGCTTTCACGGGGAAAGACTCAATCGCCTGTATCGCGAGAACGTCGGCGAACAGACGATCCTCGAGTCGCTCGACACGACGCTCGGCCATTTCGCCAGCGAACGCGTCGAGCACGAGCACTTCGGTGACTTCGTCATTCGCGCAGGTTATGTCGATGCCGTGACCTCGGGCCGCGATTTCAACCGTTGATCAAGTGTATTGCACGGTCTGCTTCGACGATGTCGCTTTACTTTCGGTCCATGAAGGAGAATTGGATTTGCGCCGCCGACGCGGGCGTCGGCGGCGCGAGGCAGGCGTTCGGACCCGGCTTCAGGAACGAGGAATGCTGCGATCCTATGGGTTCAACCACTGGAGAGCACAATCATGTCCCATCGACTGAAAACAGGTGATCGCGTCACGTGGAACACTGCGCAAGGCGTGACGACAGGCACGATCGTCCGCAGGATCATCAGGGATACGGAACTGGACGGTCAGGTTGTCAGCGCGTCGAAGGACGACCCCCATTACGAGGTCGAAAGCGAGAAAAGCGGTCAGCATGCGGTGCATCGCGCGGACAGTCTGGAGAAGGTGCACAAGCACTGATCCGCGCCGGATCGAGAAACGACGCGATTGCACCGGGCTGCGTCGTTGCAAGGTAGGCCAGCAAGACTCGCACGGCATGATCGGGCCGGCAGGGTACCGGCCCGCCATGCCTGCTAGGCGATCTTCTTCGCTTCGTCACGCCAGTAGTGTTGCTGTTTCCACCCAAGAAGGCGCTTGAGTTTCTCATTGCTGAGCAGAGTCTCGAACTCGCCGAGTTGCTTTCTGAGCGGCACGCCCGGGTAGTAGCGCCGAAGCAGTTCCGCTGTGGGTACGTCGGACGATACGTCGTCGGCCGCGACGTTCATGACCTGAAAGCCGAGGCCATCCTTTTCGATGGCGAGCCGGCACGCGCTCGCGAGGTCGCGGCCGTCGATATAGCTCCACGCAATCCTCTTGCGCAGTGTCGGGTCTTTGAGCCACTGCGGAAACTTCGCGTAGTCGCTGGGTTCGAGCACATTGCCGATACGTAAGCAGTAAATGTCGGAGCCGGTTCGCGCGTGAAACGCCTTCGCCGTCACTTCGTTGATCACCTTGGACGTCGCGTAGCTGTCCATCGGGTCCACCGGGTATTGCTCGTCGAGCGGGAAGTATTCCGGACTGCGGTCGCGGTGCGCGAACACGATGCCGTAGGTGGTCTCGCTCGATGCCACGATCACCTTGCGGATGCCAAGCTTCGACGCCGCGTCGAGGATGTTGTACGTGCCCATCACGTTGATTCGGTAAACCTCGTTGTCGGGCGTGATCATGATGCGAGGGATCGCCGCGAAATGAACGATCGCGTCAATCGGCTTGGGTTCGAGGTCGTTGGCGAATTCCCCCGCCGCCGTGCTCGATGCCAGCGCATTGAATACCTGGCCCGCATCGGTGATGTCCGTAATCAACGTGCGCGCGGTGCGCGCTGCCATCGGCACGCGATCGACGTTCATCACCTCGTAGCCGTGCTCGATCAGGTCCTGGACGACCCATTTCCCGGCCAGGCCGCTGCCGCCGGTCACAATCACTCGCTTCGTCATGTGCTCCTCTTCTCCTGTTGTCCTTCTTGTTCCGGTGGCGCTGCGTGTCCCTGATGCGGCAGTGCTGGTCTCTGCTCAATGCGTTCGGCTGAGACGACGTTCAGGCGTTGATCCAGGCTCGCGCCTGTTCCAGCTCGTTGACGCGAAACGCCTTCATTTCGGCCTTTGTAAAGAACCGCGCCAAATGCATCGACGCGTGAATCCAGCCCGCGTCGGCCACCACGGCGGCGCGCGTGACTTTGCGGGCGACGGAGACGCCGAGCGTCAGGTCGGTCCACAGCGCCTTCGGTTCGATGCCGCTGAAATGCTCGATGCGTTCGAGCACGCGGGTCTTACCGTTCAGTTCAAGATCGCCACGCATGCGCTCGATGGCTTCGCGCAGTTCGTGGTCGGTGATTTTGCCTTCGACGGTTATTTCGATGACCGGTGAATCGGGTACGGTGTGATACACGATCATGGCAGGACCCCTGGCGAGAGAGACGTTACACGCTCAGGCACAGATGAACCTGGCGTCCGACGGTGTGCTCATGGTACCCCTTTCCACACGCCCGGTTGGGTTGCGAGCGTATTGCCATCGAGATCGACGACGAGCGGCCGGCCGCGGTCCGGCGTGATCGGCGCGTGGTTCACGACTGCGGCACGATCACGAACATTTGGTAGGGACGCGCGGGCAACTCCCGTCCCCACGCGGTCTTGCCCACCTCGAGCGCAACCGGCGCTGCATGGCTTAGCGACGATGCAGTCGCGATGCAGTCCGAGTCGTCGCCACGGCACACGATCAGCGTACCTTGGCGCGCGAAATCGGCGGGTGTGATCCAGGGCGTTGCCGCCGGCCAGTGGAGATCCCAGAAGCGGGCGCGGCCGCCGTCATAGAACACCATCGAAGCGGCCTCATGCGTCGAGCCCGCCACGATCGACAGCGGCCGGCTGGTGCGTTCGTGCCACACCGCCTGCGCGGCCGCCGCGAGTTCCGCGCGTGGCTCGGCCGCGTCGTCGGTATTGCGCCGCGCCCCCGTGTAGCCGACCACTGCCGACACCGCGAGAACCAGCGCCCAGTAAACCCCCATCGCGCGTATCGCGCGCCGCGGCGCGAACTCGACGCGGGCTTGCGCAAGCACGGCAAGCCAGAGCGGCACGATCGCGAACCACTGCGCCATGCCCCAGACCGAGGCCATCTGCGTCTTGCCGGTCACGGACAGCACGCCCACGGCGAACAGCGGCCCCAGCGCGAGCCACCAGAGATCCGGGTGCGACGCGGGCCGAACGACGCTCAGCGCCATCAGCCGCGCAGCCCCGCGGGTGCGCACCATCAACAGCACGAAAACGAAACTGAGCGCGAGATAGCCGATCTGCGCGAGCGTGTAGATGCCAAAGCGCCCGACCGCGGCGAGCAGGGTGCCGCCAGTGCGTTGCGCGGCATACTCGAGCGTCGGGAAATGATTGACCATCATCCAGTGGACGTGCGGGGCCAGCACGGCGACGCCGGCCGCCACCGCGAGCAGCGAATCGACGCTGACGAGGCGCGCACGCCATGCGGGGCGCGCGAGCAATGCCAGCAACAGCCCGAGCAGCAGCACGATCGTGAAGTACTTGCCCAGCACCGCAAGCGCCGCGCACGCCCCGAGACCGAGCGCCGCGCCGCTGCGCGCGAGGCGGCTGCCCGGTTGCGCGTAGCGGACGAAAAAGTAGGCGGTCCACGGCCAGACCGACAACAGGATCGAGTTCGGATTGAATTTGATGGCGAGATTCGAGTAAAGCGGCGATACCGCCATCGCAAGCCCGGCGAAGATCGCGATCTGGCGCGGCACGAAGCGGCCGGCGAGCGCGACGATCCCGGCGAGGCCGACCAGCACGTTCACCGCCGACAGCGCGAAATACGCGAGATCGGTATGCGGGAACACGTTGAACCAGGCCGCTGCGACCCACGACGAAAGCGGCGGGTGCTTTGCGTAACCGGCCTGCCACTCGATGCCCCAGACGTAGGTCTCGACCATGTCGCCCTGGATGTCCAGATTGCCGCGCGCGAGCCAGGCGGCGAGAGTCCAGACGACTGCGTGGAAGGGGAGCAGCCAGCCGAGTGATGCGATGCCTGCGGCGGCAGGTTGGTCGGAGGCCGAGGCGAGCGACGGAGGATTCGAAAGCTGGGTCGACATTGAGCGTGATGGTCCGAGTGCCGCCGTACCGGGCGGCGTTTTTAGCCCGGCATTGTAATATGAGCTTATGGAACAAGTGGGCGAAACTGACAGACCACCCGGCAACCCATGGCGCCGATCGAGTTACAAAGGCTTGAGGGAGGAAGGACGCTCGCGGCGAAAATTGGCCCGTGAAGGGGGCGCGTCCATCGACTAACAGAGCGGCATGCCGCTAATGGGCCTGGCATCAGCCGGCCGCCGGGCGAATGAAGAGGAACGTCGTCACGACCATCAGCTGCCGCGCATCTTCGGTAGCCGGGTGACCGTTGTACCAGCCGGAGATCAGGGGGCGGTTCCGGCTAGCGCACATACATCATGTCAGAAGACGTCCCCATTCATAATCGACACGATCGGGTAGCATGGGACTTACGCCGGCCCCCGGCGTAAAAGTGAGTTCGCCGAAGAACACCCGGTCAGATGGTGAGTACAGGTCGACGCGTACATAATCGAAACCCTCGGACAAAAGCGCCGCCGTATCAAGCAACAACTCCAGATTGTTCGGCCGCGGTGCCGGTCTCGTGCTGCGAACGTAGGGAGCAAACTCGAGGTCGATACGGTTCCATTGTGCGTCGTATGTGTCGCCGCGCGTATTACTTCCGAAACGGTCTGAGATCACGAAGATAAACATCACAGGTCGCCCCGATCCGTTCGCAAAGCAGTGAACCTTGTAGTCGGCTGGAATCATGCCGTGCTCGTCGAGCAGCAGACTCTCGAAGTAAATGCGTGGCTGAATTCCTCGGTAGTGCCGTTCCCGCGCATTTCTGTAGAAATTGGTGGATAGCCATTGGCTGGCGAGAAGCTGGAGATGTTCGAAACTCTGCTGCGACTTGTCCCGGACGATTTCTACAAAGTTGTTTCCATGATTTGCCTTCATGACAAAGGAATTCGGCAACATGTCGAAAACATTCTGCGTAAAGTCCGAGGGTGCGGAGATGATGGGGATAAGGTATTTCTCACCGATCTTTTCTCTGACGTAATCGCGCACGGTCAGTTTGTCGGTCAACGCGCTGTATCGCGAGTCCGGCCGCAAGCAACGTAGCAGGATTTTCTCGTTGTAGGTTGTGGGGTGAAATAGTTTAGGGAAGCGCCCGATACGCTTCCAGTGTAGCAAGCTGAGGAAAACCGCATCGGGAAGAAGCTGTTTCGCGTTGTCTTTCGTCCATTGAACAATGGATTGGGACGGGTAGGTCATTACACGTCTCCCAACAATGACTACGCACGGGTATCAACATTCCTGAAGCTGCGACCGACAGAAGTTCGATGCAGGCAGCAGGGGACATGATCATTCGGCAAGAAGCCAACGTCAAGAGCGGTGCCGCCGCATGTAGTAGCTATTGATATGCAGCAAAGCCGCTCAGTGCAAATAATCAGAAGTAATGGGCCGCTGACCTTGTTTCCTGACCGGATGTGTTCGCAATGAAAGCGTCATGAACGCGCTTGAAGTGGAAGGTACCGTACGCATGTGTATCGTCGCCTTGATCAACGACTACGCGTCGAGCATGCGCGCAACGTCACGCATTGCCGGAAGAAGCGCCGCAAGGCTGACCTGTCCAGCAACGTGATCCTGCAACGCACTGCGGACATCGATTGCGGTCACTACCGCGAAGTACGATTGTCTGCGTGACGACGCGAAGAGTTACGCGGGTTCGCTTGCCCTGAGAAGTTCTATCGCCCATTCGACGAATACGCGCACCTTGGAGGCGAGATGCCGATTGGCCGGATAGGCAACGTGCACAGCGACGTCATCGCCGCGCCAATCGGGAAAGAGGCGCACGAGTGCGCCAGAGCGAAGGTGCGGGGTGACGAGGAACGCATAGGTGGTGAGTACGCCGAGCCCTGCAAGTCCAGCCGCTAGCGCGGCGCTCGAGTCGTTGACGCTTAACCGATGACTGCCGTGGATTTCGAAGAGCTGTTCGTCCCGATGGAGCTGGAAGACGAAGTCTCGCCCCGAGCGCGGCGAATTCATGCGGACGATCGTATGGCCTTGCATGAGGTCCGCGGGCTCGCGCGGTAGGCCGTGGCGCTGAATGTAGGCGGGCGACGCGCACGTCACGAGCGGCAGCGTACCGGCCGAGCGCGCGATCAGTGAGTCGCTGAGTAATGGCCCGAGACGCAGAACACAGTCAAGGTTCTCGGCGATGAGATCAACCGACCGGTTACCGACGCTCAGCTCGACCTGCACATCGGGATAGCGCGCAAAGAAGTCGGGCATGGCCGGGACGACCAATTGGTACGCCAACGAGCCGGGCAGTTCCACCCTGATTTTTCCCTTCGGCGAACGGGTTGCGCTCAGGACGCTGCCATCCAGCGAGCCAACCTCGTCAAGCACGCGAATCGAGCCCTCGTAATAGATCTGGCCTTCCTGCGTCAGCGTGAGTTGACGACTTGTACGGTGCAGCAGCCGCACCCCCAGTTCTTTTTCGAGTTCCTGTATGAGGCGGGTGACGGACGATTTGGGCACATTCATGAGGTCTGCAGCACGCGTAAAGGTGCCTGAATCGACGACACGAACGAAGGTCTGCATCGCGGCCAGCTTATCCATGCATTAGTCCTGTCAGATTGGGATGCATGCGGGTCGCGGGTCGATATGGATATTTGCGTCGTGCGAGGATGCATGCGATGTGCTGCGGCATTCTCGCACGGCGCAGGCGCCGAAAGCGTGTCGTAAGCGTCGGTCGCCCGTACGCTTGCGCCGCCATCAAGCCTCGCTCAGGAAGCTGACCAATGCCTGATATGCGTGCCCCCGGTTCTTCTCGAGCATGAGCATGTGGGTTGCTTCGCCCAGTTCGAGCCAACGCTTGTCCGGCGACCCGCTCAGATGCGCGAAGTAATCCTGCGCAAGCGCGAGCGGCACGTCGACATCCCATTCTCCATGAATCAGCAGGACCGGCACTTCGATGTGGCCCGGGTCATAAAACGCCTTACCTGCTCCCCAGTACTCGCGAATGTCCTGAATCGGCCCGTTCGCGACACGGATCGACTGGTTCTCGCGCAACGCCTCGTCGGGCTCCGTGCGAACCGTATTGTCGAGCCATGCTTCGAAGCCACCATCCGGTATCAGTGTGCTGCGCTTCCACTCGGGGGCGGCATTGACCCAGCGCTCGCGCGCATCGGCCGCGCGCACCACCCGGTAACCACCCAGCGGGCCACCTGGGTCCAGTGGGATGGGCTTGTCGCTGACCCACTGTGGCGCGACGAGCCCGAGCCTGCGAACCTTGTGACCGTTGCGGGCGGTGAACGCGCCACTCACGCTGCCGCCCCAGGACATTCCGATCACATTGATACGCGCGATGCCTGAAGTGCGCAGCACGAAGTTCACGGCGCTCGTGAAGTCGCGCAAGCCGGATTCGGTACGCCCCAGCGGCTCGCTCTGCGCAGCGGCGACACGCATTTGCGGTGGTCGTGTCGATTCACCATAGCCGCGCGCATCCACGGCGTAAACATCGAAGCCTGCGCGAGCGAGGTAGTCCATAAACGAATAACCGCCGATCGGCGTGTCGTAGAGGCTGCCGGATCCGTAGGTGGCGCCGTGCATCAACATCACGGTGCGTGCTTCACCAAAGTCGGTGCGGCCTGCCGGCCGCTTGTTGCGGATGTGAAGCTCGATCTCGGGCGTATCGCTCGGGATCATGAAGTCGCGGGATTCAATCTGTGCTTGGGTTGCCATGATGTTTGCTCTCTGGTGGAGAGGTTCAGCGGGGCAGCCAGACGAAACCGCCGGCCTGCCTTTCGACCACGCCCACGGATGTTCCGGGGAAATGACTGCTGAAGAACAGCGAGTGCCGATCTGCGGCGTGGTTCAGCGCCCAGAGCCGCGAGCGCTCGGCATCGTCGGGAAACTCGCAGAAAGTCGAGTTCCACTCGGGCTTGGCTATCTGAATCGGGTGATGCATGACGTCGCCTGAAAACAGCGCGTGCTGCCCTTCGGAAGTGAAGCCGATCGACAGATGGTCGAAGCTGTGGCCTTTGGTTCGATGGAACGTGAACCCCTCCAGGCCTTCGAGCGTGGGCTGGCTTTGTGCGTCGATCAACAGGGCCTGGCCCGCATCGATAATCGGCTGCACGCTGTCCTCGAATACGCCAGCGCTCGGTGTCTGCACGTGCGCTTCGTCGGCATAGAAACGGTACTCGGCATTCGAGAACACGTAGGTCGCATTGGCGAATGTCGGGCGCCACGCGTCACCTTTGCGCACCGTGTTCCAGCCGACGTGATCGACGTGCAGGTGCGTGATCAGCACGACGTCGACGTCGGCCGGCTGGACGCCGGCTGCCGCAAGGCGCTGCAAGTAAGGCGTATCGAGTTGATCGAACACGGGGTTCAGCGGTCGATGCTTGCCGTTGCCGGCACCCGTGTCGATCAGGACGGTTTTGCCCTCTGTCTGCACGATCCAGCTATGTACGCTCAACGCGAGCGTCTCACCGTCTTGCGAGGCGTTCTCGCGGCCGATCCATGGCGGCGGATCGTTGGCAAGGATCGAGCGATCCCGGTCGGGAAACAGGTAGGCTGAAGGAATCTCGGGAAGAACGAGATCGGTGACCCGTGTCACGGTCGCACTGCCGATCCGATATCGATGAATGGTGTCCACTTTGATTGCACATCCTTTTGGAAGAGGCCGCGGCGATGTGTCGAGGCATGGACGTATAGTCCTGCTTCCCGCCGTCTGGAAGAAGCGGGGCTGGGCGAAAGCATGGTTGCGGAAAAACGAACGTTGTGACGCCTGGACCGGATCGCCGCTGAGGGTGCAACGGCGCTGTCTGACGGACTGCGGCGACAGCTTTTGCCGGCTTTCCGGGTGCCGCGGTCCGGGTTGTCATGAATGACGCGCACCGTACTCAGGAAGGCGACATAACCGCCGGGCTGTTTCGGCCTAGAATTCTCTGAGGAGGTGCCAGTCATGTCAGCTACCAGGCGCAACGATCCAGGCCATCGCGCCTATCAAGCCGCACTGGACAGAACGACCCGCTACCCTTCGGAGCACGTCACGTTGACAGCTAGTTCCAGGAAAAGGCTGCGCCCCAGTGCGCCGCATCGCAAGGTCGGGCGCGGCAAGATCGGCGTCGGCGGCAAGCGCAGCGAAAGGTAGGCGTATTGACGGAACTCCCGGCAATCGTGACGTTCATCGCAGAGGTGTCGTTGCATGCCGCGGTTTCCGCACACGCTCGACAGACGATTGAGACAGCGTTTGCGCAGATCGAAAGCAAGCTCACCGACGGGTGTTCGTACTCGTTGCCGTGCGGCTATACGATCGTCGATCCGTTTCTGCTTGTTCTCTATCGGTGGGGCATACGCATCGGCCTACCGATGGGTGACACGTATCAGGCTTGGACCGCATCGGCGCGGCACGTCCTCGAGCGGCCGGCGGTACAACGTGCACTCCATAGTGAAGGCATTTCGCTCGAGTTTTGACGGCCGCCCCCAGTCTTATCGACAGAACTGCAAGATGGCATCGGCGACGTCCCGCGGCGCTTCGCGCTGCGGAAAGTGGCCGACACCATCGAGAACCTTCCGCTCATATCGCCCAAGGAAGTAGGACTCCCGTCCGCTCGAACTATCGGGATGATTGCAAGTGTCGGCAGCGCCGTGCAGCACCAGCGTTGCGACCGATAGCGCCGGTGCGGGATTCAGACGCGTTTCATCGTCGGCATAGGCGGGGTCTCCGTCGACAAAGCCCCAACGATGTCGATAGGAATGGAGCACGATGTCGGCCCAGTCGTCGCCCACGAATGACTGCGCCGCTTCGGCGAAGTCGGCCGGCGTGTACCAGCCGGCCGGCGCCCAGCTATCCCACATCTGCCGGGCGAAGGCCTCACGCTCGTCCCGAACCACGCGTGCGCCTCGCGGCGTGGCCATAAACCAGTGGTACCAATAATTGCGTGCCTGCTGCAGGGTCAATACCTGGTCCGGGGCATTGGTGCCGTATCCCACCGAGAGCATTACCAGATGTGAGGCCACGCCGTCTCGCAGGCCGCACGCATTAGCGACCGCGCGTGCGCCCCAATCATGTCCGACGAGGACCGGCCGCTCAACTTGCAGCACGTCGACGAAATCCAGAAGATCGCGCCCCAGCGCGGACAACTGGCCGCTGCGAGGCGTGCTCGTATCGAGAAACCGGGTGGGCGCGAAGCCCCGCAGTGCAGGTGCGAGCACGCGGTAACCCGAATCGGCCAGAATGCGCGCGACGCTCTTCCAGCACTGCGGGCTGTCCGGCCAGCCATGCAGCAGCACCGCTGTTCGCGCGCCCTGCGGGTTCCATTCGAGATAGGCAATGTCGAGCCGCTGGGTAGCGGCGTGGCGGTAGGTGTTCATGGTTTTCCTCGTGCAAACAGGGTAGTGCCACGATAGCTCGACGTCTCGTCGCGATTGGTGAATAATCACGACTCATTGGTGATTATTTGTGTTGAATCGTTTCAATGGACATTCTGCCCGCTGCCGACTGTGTTCCGCTCGATACCGTATTGCTCCGCACTTTTCTCGAAGTCGTGGACAGCGGCAGCTTTGCCACGGCCGCCGAGCGTCTGGCGCTGACTCCTTCGGCCGTGAGCGGCCATATCAAGCGCCTGGAACAAATGGTCGGCGTTGATCTGCTGACACGCACGACTCGCCACCTGGCGTTGACGCAGGGCGGCGACACCTTGTATGCGTACGGCCGCAACATTCTCGATCTGGAACGCGAGGTCCGCGCGAAACTGCGCGGCGCGCCGCTGCGTGGGTTACTGCGGGTCGGTGCATCGGAAGATTTTGCCGGCACCTGGCTACCCCAGGTGCTACAGCGTTTTCGACAGCGACATCCCGAGGCGACAATCGACCTCAAAGTCGGCATCACGGCCGATCTGTTGCGCCAGCAGGAGCGCGGTCGTCTGGACCTCGTGTTCGGCAAGCAATGCAGCCGTGTCGGGAAAGGTGGTGAACTGCTGTGGGAAGAACCGCTGGTCTGGGCCTACGCGCAACATGAACCTCTGGATCTCGACCGGCCGCTGCCGCTGGCCGTCTTTCCCGATCCCTGCATCTATCGAGAGTCGGCAATCGCGGCACTCAACAAGGCGGGGCGCGCGTGGCGCCTCGTGTTCGAGAGCAGCAGCATGGCGGGCTGTCTGTCGGCGGCGAGTTCGGGTTTTGCCGTTACCGTCATCGCCGATAGTCAGCGAGTCGAAGGTTTGCGCCTGCTGGGTCGCAAAGAAGGCTTGCCCGCGTTGCCGATTGCACGTTTCTACGCGTTTCCCCGCTCCGACTCGCCCGCGTGCGCGGATTTGATAGCTGCCGCACGCCGGGCAGGCCAGCAAGGTCGCTTCGGTCCACGCTCACTTCGCGCGTGAGCGGTCTGTCGCCCCATGAGAAAATTTCACCCGCGCGCGCCGTGCCTTGAACACGTAGGTCCATTGCCGTTACGCTATTTGCTGCTGCTCTGGCCCGAGACAGGTGCTCCATGCGCGCCAACCATGCTTTGCCTACGCAAACCGGCAGGCCCGTGCTCCAGACGACGGGCCATCTCTCCTCATTCGGCAACGACGCGATTGCATTGCGCTGGACGCACGAGAACGAACGTCTCGCCGGTTTCTCGCTGATCGATTGCGAGCGCAAACGCACGCTGCTCCTCATCGCGCCGTTCACGCTCACGCTCGCTGACGGAACCACCACGGGCCTGGCCGAGATGAAGGTCGTTGCGCCGGTGAGCGACGCGGCGGTCGAGCCCAACCCGCGTGCGTCCCGACTGGGCGAACGAATCGCAGGGCGGCGCGCGAGCATCTCCCTGGTCGATACTCATGGACGCCTAAAGGTGCAATGGAGCGTCGAGCAACGCGACGGGTCACGATATCTGCGCGTCCAACTTGCGATTACGGCGCTTCTTCGGGACGAAGCGATCACCGCCGTGTCATTGCTGCAGACGCGCGCTGCTGGCGCCAAGGCCAGTCCTGAGCGCAAGGGCACGCCGGTCGTTGCGGGCAACTTTTATCTGGGCTTCGAGCATCCGCTTGCGACAAGTCAGGTAGAGGGCGACACCCCTGGCTTTACGCTGCATCGCGCGTTGCCTCTACAGAAAAACAGAACGCTGGTCTACTCGGCTGTGGCAGGTGTAGCCAGTGACGGCCAGATTCGGCGCGACTTCGGCATCTATCTGGAGCGGGAACGCGCCCGCCCGTATCGGCCGTTTCTGCACTACAACAGCTGGGGCGACATCGGCTACCTGACGCCATATTCGCAGGAACAGGCGCTCGAACGCATCGAAACGGTCGGCCACGAGTTGCATGCAGTGCGCGGGGTGCAAATCGATTCGTTTCTGTTCGACGATGGCTGGGACGACCTTGGCGGCGGCTGGCAATTCAGCAATGCATTTCCAGATGGCTTCGTTCCGCTGCGCGACGCTGCCGCGCGATTCCGCGCCGCTCCCGGCATATGGCTTTCGCCGTGGGGCGGCTACGGTACGCCGAAACAGGAACGCGTAGCGCGAGGACGTGCCGCTGGTTATGAGGTCATCGACAATGGTCTCGCGTTGTCGGGTCCGACCTATTACCGGCGCTTTCATGAGGTCGTGATGGACATGCTCGACAAGGGCGGCGTCAATCAATTCAAGTTCGACGGCACGGGCAATGCCGACAGGGTGTTTCCTGGCAGCCTGTTCGACAGCGATTGGGACGCGGCGATTCAACTGATCGAGGACATCCGCGCGGCCAAGCCCGAAACCTTCATCAATCTCACGACAGGTACGCATCCGTCGCCGTTCTGGCTGCGCCATGTCGACTCCATCTGGCGCGGCGGCAGCGACGATGGCCTGGCGGGAAGCGGCACGAACCGCGAGCGCTGGATCACCTACCGCGACACGCAGACGTATTACAACGTCGTCGAGCGCAGTCCGCTCTTTCCACTCAATTCGCTGATGCTGCACGGCATCCTCTATGCGCAATGCAATCCACGCCTCAATACGTCGACGGCAGACGCATTCTCCAACGAAGTGTGGTCGTACTTCGGGACCGGCACGCAATTGCAGGAGCTATACATCACGCCGGCGCTGCTGGGCGAGCACGACTGGGATGAGCTTGCGCGCGCCGCGAGATGGGCGCGCGAAAACGGCGACATCCAGCGCGACAGCCATTGGATTGGCGGCGCGCCGGACGAACAGGCGGCTTACGGTTGGGCAGCGTGGGCGCCGCGCAAGTCGATCGTGACGTTGCGCAATCCTTACAGTCGCACACAACGCTTCATACTCGACCTGCGGCGCCAACTGGAATTGCCGGATGGGGCGGCGGGACGATTCGAAGCGCGCAGCGTTGGGCACGCAAGGGCTTCCGGCATTCCCACTCAACTGGACGCTGATGTACCGCATGCAGTGCAACTCGCGCCGTTCGAAGTGCTCACGCTCGAACTGCTGCCGGTTGCCGCCGCGAAACGGTGAAGGGGAGAAGGCGTGCGCGCTAGTACAGGCGATCGGCCAGTGGAATCGGCCTCGTGGCGATCTGATGAAGGTCGAAGACCAGTACCTCGTTGTTACCTTGCACGAGCCACGGCGCGGGGCAATACAGGCGCTTTTGCGGGCCGATGTTCCAGTAGCGTCCCAAGTTGTGACCATTGACCCAGACGAGACCCTTGGTCCAGTTGCTCATGTCGAGCCAGGTGTCGCCGACTTCGGTCAGCAGCACACTCGCCTTGAAAAAGAGACCGGGTTTGCTCGGGTTCGTGCAGCCTTCGTTGAGGTTGGCGATGAACGTGTCATCCATCGGCAACAGGTGGACGTCCCATTGCTCGAGCAACGAGACTGAGCCGTCTACGTGTTGCATCGTGACCGGTTCGAGCAGACCTTTGCGGTCGGCGAGCGCGGGTCCGAAGTTGACGCGTCCCATGGCCTCGACGAGTATCTCCAGCGGTACGAGACTGTCCGTGCTCGACCCTTGATTCTGCCGCGCCGAAGGCAGGGCAAGCGGCGCGCGATGCATCATGTGGAGCGACTGCGCGTACCTGCGCGGCAGTTGCGCTCTCGATACGCCGCCCGCGTACTGTTCACCAAGAAAAACGGTCGCATAGTCGTGAACGCCGCTGATATCCAGCACACCGCGCGCGTGCTCCGGTAAAAACTTGCGATACAGCACGAAGCCGAACGCCTGACCGTAGTGTTCGAACGACTGCGGTTCGACGCCTTGCTCGTGCGGCAGTGCCGCTGGCAGGTTGTCCCAGATCGACGCGTAGAGCGTTGGCATCAAGGCCCCAACGCCTGCGCAGTCAAGCGTGGCGATGGCATCCGGTATGGCTGGCAACGGTTCGGGCAGATAGCTGGCGATCAGGTCTCGATATTTGAGGTACTTCGGCGTCGCCATGCCTTGCTCGTTGATCGGCGCGCAGTAGTCGTAGCTCGTGATGTCGGGCTGATAGTTGCCCGAATCGTCCACGTTCGCGCCGGCAAAAAAGCTGAAGCTCGTGCCGCCGTGAATCACATACAGGTTGAACGACAGTCGCGCCTGCATGAACGTGGCCAAGCTGCTGGAGAGGTCGTAGTCCACGCCCGCGAAGCCCGCTTCGCCCCAATGCGTGAGCCACCCCGGATACACCTCGCCTGCCATCGCGGGCACCGAGGGGAAATTGCGGCGCACCGTTGCGATTTGCGCTGCGTTGCCGTTGCTCAGCGCGATCGCGCCGCCCGTCACCGTGGTGTGATTGCGTTCGAGTTGCGCGAGACCGTCTTCGGTGTAGAACGGCCCGCTTATGCCTCCTTTGAGCCAAAGCTGCCTGAGCTCTTCGAGGTAAGCCGGATTGCTCGCATACGAACCGAATTCGTTTTCGATCTGGATCATCAGGATCGGACCGCCGTGCTCGCTCATCAATGGCTTGATGCGCGGAACCAGTTCGTCGATATAGCGAGCCACCGCCGCCATGTAGCGAGGATCGGTGGCCGAGTCGGTCCGCAACTGGATGTCCGGCTCGCGCAACAGCCAGGCAGGCAGACCGCCCAGATCCCACTCTGCGCAAACGTAAGGCCCGGGGCGCAACAGCACCCACATCTGCTCGGATCGACATAGGCGAATGAAGGCCTCGATATCGCGATTACCGCTGCGGAAGTCGAACATGCCTCTGTGCGTCTCATGGTAATTCCACATGATGTACAACGCGACGCAGTTCATCCCCATCGCCCTTGCCATGCGGATGCGGTGTTGCCAGTATTCGCGCGGGATGCGGGCTGGATGCATCTCGCCGCTGCGAATCTGGAACGGCAGGCCGTCGAGCAGGAAGTGTTCGCCGTCGGGGCTAAAGGAGAAGGTGTGGCCGCGTTCGAGGTTCACGATGGGCGTCGTCAAGTTGGCGAATGTAGGCTAACTGTATTCGATAGAATGAATACACGCGACGGCATTGCGGCATTCCGGGCGAAGCGATGCGCCGCACAACGCTGTAGCGGTAATTCTGTAGGCCTGACTGGAAATGAGTACGGGCAAGATTTTGTCCGGCATCGCGATGGCCGCGCTGTCCACCGCATGCGCCGCTGCGGGGGCGTCCGGTGCGTGTGTGCCG
The DNA here is from genome assembly GCF_040948765.1 of Paraburkholderia sp. BR10923. Classification (NCBI taxonomy): domain Bacteria; kingdom Pseudomonadati; phylum Pseudomonadota; class Betaproteobacteria; order Burkholderiales; family Burkholderiaceae; genus Paraburkholderia; species Paraburkholderia sp. BR10923. The sequence continues at coordinate 237,798 of NZ_JBFPKO010000006.1, forward strand.
TCGTTCTCCGAGGTCGCCGTCAAGGACGGACTCGAAGTGCGGACCCGCTGCGCTGTCTCCGCGCCCGCGCTCCCACGCGTCACCGAACGGCTGAACCGCGCGGTGAAGCACGACGGGCTCTCCGCCGAGCAACGTGCCGCGCTGGCGACAGCGGCTAATACGATGCTGCGCGCGATCTTCTCGCAGACAGATCACGACGAAGCCACCAACGAAGCCGCGCTCGCCAACTTCGAACCGATCCTTGAAAGCCTCGCATCGCAGATCAGGACGCGCTCCGATATCGACCTCAGAGCCGAGGCTTCGGAATGGAACGCACGCTATGAAGAGCTGCTGCGCAGGTTGTCGATCACGCACAGCACGGCCCCCACCGAACTGCAGGCCGCCGCCGCCGTGAGGCGTCTCGATCTGGATCGCGCCTCTGCGTTGCTGATGCGGCTCATGGCCGAGGCAACCGGTACCGCCCAGCTAAGCGCCGCGCGCAACTACGAAGCGGCGAGCGTCGAACTGCTTCGCTTCATGCCATGGAACGCGCTGCCGTACCTGGAGCATGCCCATGCGCTGCAACCCGACGATAAGGACATCGCCACCGCATTCGCCGACACGCTGCTCGTGCAGCACGAGCCCGAGCGTGCCGAGCCGGTGTATCGGGCGCTGCTGGTCCAGTATCGGACGCTTGCGCAACAGCGTCCCGCCGCATGGCAGCCGTCCATCGCGCGGACGCTCGGCAAGCTTGGCAGTCTCTATGTGATGCGGCAGCAGCAGAAGGAAGCCGAAGCCGCATGGCTGCACGCGCTCGAAATCTACTGGGCGCTCGCGCGCGTGGACCCTTCGGTCTACGGTCCCGCAGTGGCTAACACCTTCGATAGTCTCGCAACGTTGTACCGCGACACGCAGCGTCTGCAGGATGCGGCAGACGCGTGGCGCGAAGCCCTCGCCCTCGACCGTGCGCTGGCCCGACAGGACCCGGCAAAGTACCGGCCCGCGGTCGCGATGACGCTCAACGACCTCGGCATCCTCTACAGTGCGACACAGCGCACCCATGACGCGGAACTCGCCTATCTCGAAGCGCTCGGCATCCAGCGCGCACTCGAACATGACAATCCCGCCGCCTGGCGTCCGGCGCTTGCGCGCACGCTGAATAACCTCGGGAACTGCTACAGCGCAAGCGAGCGGCTGCCGGAAGCTGAGCGCGCTTACCGGCAAGCTCTGAAGATCCGTCAACAGCTCGCCCGCGAAAATCCCGCGATCTACGAGCCCGACGTGGCGCATACGCTGGGCAATCTGGGCGTGCTGTACCGCCTCGAACGGCAGCCGGCCAAGGCGCTGCAGACTTACCAGGACGCGCTGCAGATCGTCCACGCGCTGTCGCGCGATACGCCGGTTGCGTACCAGCCTGACGAGGCACGGATACTGAACAATCTGGGCGTACTCTACAGCCGCACCGGCAGGCCGCGCGAAGCGGAAGACGCATGGCGCCGAGCGCTGGATCTGTACCGCAGACTCGCCCACGACGATCCGTTGACCTGGCGGCAGGATCAAGCACGCACGTTGCGCAATCTAGGCACGCTGCTCAGCCACACGCAACGTTCGGCGCAAGGCGACGCATTGGAACGCGAGGCCGACGAGCTCATCGATTCAACGCGGGCGCAATAGCTCCCGAGGCAAGCCGCCCGGCCGCAACCGAGACGCACCAGTGGGGAAACGTCGGCTGTCGGCGCTCATCCAAATACGCCCCGGATCACGTCTTTCTCAAATTCGACTGTCCACGCGGTGCCGTGTCCGGTCTGGTACTCCCGTTCCCGCAGTGATGACGTGCGAACGACGGTGACACTGCCCCTCAGCGGGTAGACCTCGTCCACGATATCGGTCGCTCCGGTCTCCTGAAGGACAAAGTCGGACTCGGCGAGATGGTGCCGACGCAAGACGGCGAGAAAATCAGCCCTTTCGTCGGGTGCGATCACTGACATTGGGCGCCTCCTTTGGGCTGAGTCTCGCCGAAAAACCCGTGATCGATCGAGACGTAGCCGGCCCCTCATAAGGTACAAACCGTGCTTTCATTCTAGGCGTTTGCGCCACTTGGCGTGCGGATTGCCGGTGCGTGAACTATTCTGAAAAGATCGCAAGTGTTCATTCCTTTTCAGATATTCGACAGGAGGTGTGCCATGGCGATGTCGCCAACCTTGCAGGAGTGCCTGCGCAGCAAGGGTTCCCGCTACGAAGTCGTGCGTCATCCATACAGCCACTCGAGTATCGAAACGGCTGCGGCGGCGCACATTCCGGGTGACCGCCTTGCCAAGACCGTGCTGCTCGAAGACGAACACGGCTATGTGGCCGCCGTGCTGCCATCGACTTACGCCGTGCAGCTCTCCGAGTTCTGGAGCAAGACCGGGCGCCGGCTTGCTCTCGCCACGGAAGTCGAACTGCGCGAATTGTTCAAGGACTGCGATGCCGGAGCGGTACCGCCGATTTGTATGGCGTATGGCATGAAAACCTACCTGGAGTCGAGTCTGGCAGGCCAGCCCGACGTCTACTTCGAGGCGGGCGATCACGAAGAACTGGTTCATATGGAAGCGGATCAGTTCCTCGCGCTGATGGACGATGCGGAGCGCGCGCATTTCGCACGGCGGATGCGAGGGTTGGGCGGCCGGGCCTGAGGCGGGGCCCGAGTGGTGCCGCCCTCAGTCGCAAAGCAGCCCTACCATCGGAATCGCCGGGGTTCGTCCCGCGATCAGGTCGGCCGTGATTCGAGCCGATCCGTGTGACATCGTCCAGCCGATATGACCGTGGCCGGTGTTTAGATAAAGGTTGCGGTACTTCTTGCGCCCAAAAAACGGCAGGTTCGTTGGCGTCATCGGCCTGAGGCCGGCCCACATTTCGGCGCGATCGTAGTTGGCGCCGGCCGGGTAGAGTTCCTGCGTCACGCTCTTCATGAAGGCAAAATCAGAAGGCTTGTGGCTCGTGTCGTAGCCAGCAAACTCCGCCGTTGCCGTGACCCGGAGCCGATCGCCGAAGCGCGAGATTGCGACCAGGTTGTGCTCGTCCACCGCTGCCACGGCGGGTGGCATGGGCCGCCCATCGATCGGAATCGTCAGCGAGTATCCCTTGATCGGATAGATCGCAAGATCGATGCCGATCTGTCGGGCGAGAACCGGACTATAGGGGCCGAGGGCGAGCACATACGCGTCGCCTTTGACAAGGCCTCGGCTCGTTCTCGTGCCTGCTATGTCCTGCCCGGCGGTTTCGAAGCCGTCGATCGTCGCATCCGTCAGAAGCGTACCGCCACGCGCGACGACCTTTTCCGCAAGGGCGCGGGTGAACTTCGCAGGGTCCCCGGTCTCATCGGTCGGGCAGTGAATGGCGCCCGCTATCCTGTCTTTTGCCGAAGCCAGCGACGGGTCGAGCGCGACCACCTCATCGGGGCTGAGGAGCCTGATGACTTGCCCGTCGGATTCCAGCAGTTTCATATGTTCGATTCCGCGGTCCTGCGCCTCCTGAGTCCGATGGAGATAGAGAATTCCGCGCTCGTTTCGATCGTATTCGATGGCCTCCTCAGCGATTACATCCTGTAGTACTCGCTGCGAATACGCGGCAAGCCGATGCTTGAGCAGGGTATTGCGGCGTGCCTTCTCCGATGTGCATTCCATCAGGAAGCGCCACGACCAGCTGTAGAGCCTCGGATCCGCCGAGAACTTGAAGCGCAACGCCTGATCTTTCAGCACCAGCGATTTGAGCAGAATCATCGGCGCTTTGGGCGAGGACCAGACAAAGGAATGCCCGGGCGCGATCATGCCCGCGTTACCCCAACTGGTTTCCGCGGCGACTAAAGGCTGCCGCTCGACGATCACGACCTCATGGCCATCTTTCTGCAACTGGTACGCGGTCGTCACACCGACCACCCCGCCGCCGAGCACGATAATTTTCATAATGTCCTGAGATACAAGGGGGCTGCGGCAGTCTCACTTCCATTGCGGCTGATTCAGCACCATTCCGTGCTGTCCCTTGTAGGCAGCCACAGCCGGCGGCGTCCAGCCGTACAGCATCTGCGGCGCGAGTTGCCAGACCTCGATGCCGAGCGGCCGGCACACTTCCAGAGGATCGCGCGCGTCGGGCCCCCACATCGGCACTGACAGATCGCCGCCCGGACAGGTCGACAGTGCGCACAGCAAGTCGATCTCCGCGAAGAATTCGAGGTAATCGCCTTTCTTTGCCGGACACGCCTTCATGAAGTATTTGTCGTCGAGATTCAGGCCGGTGCACTGGAACACGTTGAGCACGTCGTGGACGTCGTACTCGGTCAAGCCATACGGGGCGATGGCGCGCGTCAGGTTGGAGTGGCAGTGGAAATGAAAATCCTCGCCGGTCAGCATGCGGTTCACGTACGGATCGCAGCGCGTGCCGAGCAGATCGTGGACGCGGCCGCCGTGCTCGTCGACGCCGTAGCCGGCGAGACTGTCATCGGTGATGGTCACCATCGGACGCAGGAATGGCAGCGTCGACCACAGACGGTCGAACGTGCTCACGTGCGCCTGCTGCAACTGGCGCGTGCGCGACGCCCACATGCGCTCGCGCGGGTTGTGCCGGTTCCATATGTTCAGGTCGGCAACCTGCGGGCCTTCGATCGTGACGATCCGAAACACGTGGCCGGCCGGCACGGTCCACGCTCGCCCCGAACGGATCGGCACGACGATCGATTCGACCAGCGTGCGGGTATCGTGCTGTGAGGCGATGCGCTGATAGAAGGTCTTGTCGACGTCGAGCGCCGAGCCTTTGGTGGACTGATAGGCAGCAGGGTAATTCAGCATCATGCGTTCTCCCTCGAACTCAGGCCTGAGCCTGTATTAGGATTTCCTCGCGCGGCTCGGTTGGCGGGTTACTCTGCCGACATGGCACTGCCGCCCAGATAGGCAGCGCGGACGCGGCTGTCCTGAGCCAGCTCGCGGGCGGACCCCGCGAGCGCAATGCGCCCACTTTCCAGTACGTAAGCCCGATGCGCGATTCGCAGCGCCTGGCGGGCGTTCTGCTCGACCAGAAGTATCGACGTGCCTTCGCGGCAGATGTCGGCGACCATGCCGAAGATCGCGCGGACCAGCTTCGGCGCGAGTCCCATCGACGGTTCGTCCAGCACCACGATACGCGGCCGCAGCATCAGGGCTCGGGCAATCGCCAGCATCTGCTGTTCGCCGCCACTGAGCGTGCCTGCCAGCTGGCTGCGGCGCTCGCCGAGCCGGGGGAAAGTCGCATACAGCTGATCCCTTCGCTGTTGCAATGCGGTACTGTCGCGCCGGATCAGATAGCCGCCGAGATGCAGGTTTTCCTCCACCGTCAGCGCTCCGAAAATGCGCCGCCCCTCCGGCACATGACCCAGGCCCAGCGCCACGATCTGGTGTGCGCGCAATCCCATCAGGCGCTGGCCATCCATCGCAATGTTGCCCGCGCGCGGCCGGATCAATCCGGAAATTGCCCGCAGTGTGGTGGTTTTTCCCGCGCCGTTGCTGCCGAGCAACGCGACGACCTCGCCCTGTGCGACGTCCAGCGAGATGCCGTGCAGCACTTCGACGGTCCCATAGCTGACGCGCAGATCGCGGATTTCTAGGAGTCCCACAGCGATTTCTCCCCGGCGGTATCGTCGCTCGCCTCGTCCTTTTCGGCTGTGCCGAGATAGGCATCGATCACACGCGGGTCCGCCTGGATCGCGGCGGGCGGGCCCTCGGCGATGATGACGCCGTGATCCATCACGATGATCCGGTCCGACACGCCCATCACCAGCATCATGTCGTGCTCGATCAACAGCACCGTCACGCCATGATCCCGGATTCGCCGGATCAGTTCCATCAGCGCGCGTTTCTCTGTGGGGTTCATGCCCGCTGCGGGCTCGTCGAGCAGCAGCAGGCGCGGGCTGCTGGCGAGCGCACGGGCGATCTCCAGTCTGCGTTGGTCGCCGTAGGGCAGATCGGCGGCGCGCTCGCCCGACCTGCCGGCAAGACCGACGAAGGCGAGCCAGCGCAGGCCCTCGGTGGAATGGTCCGCGGCCTCGGCGCGCGCGGACGGCAACGCCAGAAGCTCGGCCGCGAGCGGTGTCCGAAGCCGATGATCCATGCCGGTCAGCACGTTTTCGAAGGCCGTCATGTGGCCGAACAGGCGGATGCCCTGGAAGGTGCGCGCCATGCCTTGATGGACGATGCGATGGGGCGCGCCGCCGGCAAGCCGTTCTCCGCACCAGACGATCTGGCCGCCAGTCGGGCGGATCACGCCGGTCAGGCAGTTGAACACGGTCGTCTTGCCGGCGCCGTTCGGACCGATCAGGCTCACGATCTCGCCGCTCCGCACCACGAAGCTGACACCGCCGACCGCCAGCACGCCGCCGAAGCGGCGCTGCATGTCGCGCACCTCCAGCAGGGTCTCATCGGTGACGGCGTGGCTGGGCGCCGGCGCCCGATCGGCGTCAGCGCCCTTGCGCGCCGGCGCGACGCGGCGCAACGGCGCTGGCCACAAGCCCTGCGGCCTTAGCAGCATCAGGACCACGAGCCCGATCGCGAAAGCGAAGATGCGCCAGAGGTTGAGAAACCGCAGTATTTCCGGCAAGCCGGCGACGATGATGGCGCCGAGGATCACGCCCGGAATGCTGCCGCGGCCGCCGAGCACGACGACGATCAGGATCGTGACCGATTGCAGATACGTGAAGCCGGTCGGATCGATGGTGCCGAAGCGGGCGGCGAACAGGCTGCCGCCCAGCCCGCCGATCAAAGCGCCCATCACATAGGCGAGCAGCTTGACGCGCAGCGTCGGCACGCCGACGGCCTCGGCAGCCGCCTCGTCCTCGCGGATGCTGGTCCAGGCGCGGCCCAGCCGCGACCGGCCGAGCCGGATCGCGAACACGAGCACCACCACGAGGAACGCCATGCCCAGTTCGTAGAGCGCTTGCGGCGAACTGATCTCGAAGCCGAACAGGCTCGGGCTCGCGATGCCGAAGATGCCGTTCGGGCCACCCGTGATGTCGAGATTGGTGGCGACGATACGCGTGATTTCGCCGAACCCCAGCGTGACGATCGCCAGATAGTCGCTGCGCAGGCGCAGGGTGGGGTAGCCGATCACGATGCCCGATACCGCGGTGAACGCCAGACTGAACGGCAGCGTTTCCCAGAACGAGAAGTGCAGCAGGGTTTCCAGCAACGCTGTCGTGTACGCGCCGATCGCGAAGAAGGCCGCGTAGCCCAGATCGAGCAATCCGGCATAACCGACCACGATGTTCAGCCCAAGACCCAGGATCGAATAGGTGACGATGGTCAGGCCGACATCGACGACATAGTTGCTGGCGACTGCGGGCAGCGCGACGGCGGCGGCCAGCAGCGCAGCGCCGACAGGCCTGGCCCAGCGCGCGGAAGCTTGACGGGCGCTCATGAACTACATTCTCTCGACGACGCGTTCACCGAACAGCCCGGTCGGCTTGATCACGAGCACGGCGATCAGCACGCCGAAGACGAACACGTCGGTCCATTGCGAAGAGACATAGCCCGCGCCGAAGGCTTCGAGCAGGCCGATCAGGATGCCGCCCGCCATCGCGCCCGGGATGTTGCCGATGCCGCCGAGGACGGCGGCGGTGAACGCGCGCAGGCCCAGCACGAAGCCCATGAAGAAATTGATCTGCGTGTAGTAAAGCCCTTCCATGACGCCCGCCACGGCGGCCAGCACCGATCCCAGCAGAAAGGTGAGCTGGATCAGGCGTTCGACGTCGATGCCCATCAGACGCGCGGCGTCCTGATCGATGGCCAGCGCGCGCATCGCGGTCCCGAGGAACGTGTGATGAACGAAGAAATACAGCGCCAGCATCAGGGCCAGGCTTGCGACGATGATGCCGATCTGCGCGAAGGTGATCTGCACGCCGTGGAGCTCGAACCCCGCCTGGCTCAGCACATGCGGATAGGTGCGAAAGCCCGCACCGTAGATCAGCAGCACCCCATTTTGCAGCGCCAGCGAGACGCCCAGCGCGGTGATCAGAATCGACAGCCGCGGCGCGCGCAGCAACGGCTGATACGCGAGCCGCTCGATCAGCAGGCCGAGCGCGCCTGTGACCGTCATCGCGGCCGCCAGAGCGATCAGCAGCGCCACGGCGAGCGGCAGATGCGCGGACGCCAGCACCATCAGGCCGGTCCAGCCGATGAACGCGCCGACCATGAACAGGTCGCCATGAGCGAAGTTGATCAGCCGGATGATTCCGTAGACCATCGTGTAGCCGAGGGCGACGAGCGCGTAGAACGAGCCGGTCGTCAGCCCTTCGATCACGAACTGGAAGAAGTCGCTCATGACGGCGCGGGGTGCGCAAGCGCGTCTACTTCATCGCCACCCAATGTCCGCTCGCATCCTGCCTCTGGTAGGGCTCGAACTTGTCGTCGTGCACGACGATGGTGATGTACACGGCTTTGCTGCGGTCTCCCTTCGGATTGAAGTCAATCGTTCCGGTCGCGCCCGGGTAGTTCTGGATCTTGTGCAGAGCAGCGGTGATCGCGGCAGGCTGTGCCGACTTCGCGTCCGCGATGGCTTTCGCCGTGACCCCGACCGCATCGTATTCATAGACCGAGTACGGTCCCGGCCCTTGCCCGTAAGCCTTCGTATAGTCATCGACGTAGGCGTGCGCGCCGCTCAGGAACTGCGCGAGCGGGGCGGTCGTGATGATCATGCCGTCGGCGGCGGGACCGGCCGTCTTCATCAGGGTCGGGTCATTGGTGGCGTCGCCGCCCATGAAGGTCATTTTCAGACCCAGTTGCCGCGCCTCCTTGACGATCAGGCCGGCTTCGGAGAAATAGCCCGTGTAGTAGATCACGTCAGGCTTGAGCGAGGAGACCCGTGTGAGCGTCGGTGAGTAGTCCATCTGACCGGGCGTGATCGAATTGGCGTACACCACATCGACGCCGTCCTTCTTCAGCGCTTGCACGGTGTTCTGGGCGAGGCCTTTGGAATAGGTCGTGTTGTCGTCGATCACCGCCACGTGCTTCGCGTGCAGCACGTCTTTCATGAAGCTTGCCGCGAACGGACCCTGCTGGTCGTCACGGCCGATCGTGCGGAACACGTTGTCATACCCCATCTCGGTCAGCTGCGGATTGGTCGACGCATCCAGCACGTAGGGAATCCCGGCGCGATGAAAGGTGGTCGATTCCGGCAGCGCCGCGCTGGAGCAATAGCCGCCCGCTACCGCGACAACGCCCGCATCGACGAGTTTCTGCGCCGCCTGCACTGCGGTCTGCGCATCGCAGGCGTCGTCCTCGGGCACCAGCTCGATCTGCTTGCCGAGCACGCCGCCGGCCGCGTTGATCTTGGCGGCGGCGAGCTTCGCGCCATTGACGATATCCGTGCCGGCATTGGCACTGCTACCCGACAGCGGAACCGGCACGCCGATTTTGATGGTGGCGCCCTGGCTCAGCGCCGAACCGGGAACCATGCCCGCAAGCAGGGCCACGGCGGCCGCAACGCCCGCGACAGTCGTTCGCCGCGAGCCGCGCTCTGCACCGGACCAGCCAATCGTCTGAGCAAACATGTTAGCGACTCCTTTTGTGAGAGGGATCGGACGATCCGCCACACGGGCATACCGGTGACATCGGAAAGCGGACGGAAATGGGGTGATTGCGAGTGATTCAGTGATTCATACCCACCAGGTCAACAGCGTGACGGCTGGCTTGCACCGGAGCGCGGACACAAAAAGCGCTGCTTTTATGATAGGAGCCGGGGTGCGTTGAGACGGTATAGGGTATTTGCGTATAAACCGTTACACAAAGGCGCCTTCGATCCTCTACCTTTAAGAGGCAGCCGAACGCGACAAGACAGGACGACTCCGAAATGAGTGCGATTGCACAGCATGACGACGTGTACACGAGGCTCGATTTCACGCTGGACGACGGCATCTGCCGTCGCGCCGCGATTGGGCTCGTGGTGCTCGCGACCGATCATACGATTGAGCATGAGTGGCGGGGCTTGATGACGCAGGAGGGCGTGGCGTTCTACGAAAGCCGTGTGTATAACTCGGCGGACATCACGCCTGAACGGCTAGCGGAAATGGAGGACCGTATCGCACCGGCGGTCGCGCTGATCCGTCCGGCCGAGCGTATCGACGTGGTGGCGTTTGGCTGCACGTCCGCGTCGATGGTGATCGGGGAAGACAAGGTGTTCGCGCGGATTCGCGAAGCGCGTGCGGACGCCGCGTGCACCACGCCGATCACCGCGGCGCTGGCGGCGCTTCGTGCGCTAGGCGTCCAGCGTACGGCCTTGCTCACGCCCTATGTGCGTTCGATCAACGAATACATGCGCGACTATATCGAGTCGCGTGGTCACCGCATTTCGCGCATGGCGTCGTTCGAGCATGCGAACGATAACGAAGTGGCGCGGATCGATGCACTGTCGTTGCGAACTGGCGTCGAGCGACTTGCGCTCAATCGTGACGTGGACGCGATTTTCGTATCGTGCACGAGCTTGCGCATCGCCGGGTTGATTCCGGAGCTGGAAGCCGCGATCGGCAAGCCGGTGATCTCGAGCAACTACGCGATGGCGTGGCACGCATTGCGGCTCGCCGGCGTAGCTGACTCCGAGCCTCATCTTGGGCGGCTGTTTGCGCTGTGACGTTGTAGCTTGAACCGCGACGCAGCGGCACGCTGCGTTGCGCGAGCACAGCCCCTTTTGATAGTTCCACAGGACAGGAGGATTTTCCATGCCCGCTCATTCGCCCGATTTGCATGATCGTGTCGCCCTCGTGACCGGCGGATCGCGAGGAATCGGCCGCGCCGTTTCCCTCTCGCTTGCATCGGCTGGCGCAGCGGTGGCGGTCAACTATCGGCAACGCGGGAACGAGGCTGCTCAGATCGTCGGGCAAATCGAAAGTGCGGGAGGCCGTGCAATCGCGGTGCAAGCCGACGTATCGGTCGCGTCCGACGTCAAGGCAATGATCGATGAGGTGGAAAGCCGCCTTGGCGTCGTCGGTGTTCTCGTCAACAACGCGGGCACCGGAACGATCGTCGATATCGATAGGCTCACGGAAGCCGAATTCGATCGAACACTTGCGGTCAATCTGAAATCGGCGTTTCTGTGCACGCAGGCGGTGCTGCCCGGAATGCGCGCACAGCGCTGGGGTCGCATCGTCAACCTGTCGTCGGCCGCTGCCCGCGGCGCTGGGCTGGTGGGTGTGCACTACAACGCCTCGAAAGCTGGCCTCGAAGGGTTGACACGCGGTTATGCGGCGCGGCTGGCCCGCGAAGGCATCACCGTGAACGCCGTGGCCCCGGGACCGATCGACACGGAAATGGCCGCGCCGCTGAAGGCCGCGAACGTCGCGGAACGGCTTCCCGTTGGACGCCTCGGTGAAGTCGACGAGGTCGCCCAGGTCGTGCTGATGGTGGTCGGCAACGGCTTCGTTACCGGCCAGACGATCCCCGTCAATGGCGGCGTGAGCTTCATATGAGCCTCGGGCGGCATCAGCGCGAACGTTTCGCCGATGCTATTCGACACACGCTTCGTCTGACGGTGCTCTGATGTTCACCGCCCCGTCATTTTCCGGAGGATTTTCTGCACGATGCGCTCATGCTGCTCCAGCGCCTCATTGAGCGTACGTGCTCCGTAGCTCCTGTTGTCTTGCGTCTGCATTCCGGCGACGCGCGTGACGAACAGCAAAACCTCCGCGGTTTTCGGATTGGACACACCACGGAAGCGGGTCGTGACCGTCACACCGTAGTCGTCCAGCAGTGTGCGGCGGAAGATCAGTTCGTTTTCCGTCATCCAGCGCGACCACGCGTCGTGGTCGAACACCTCGACTGGCCGGTTCTTCGCATCGAGAACATAGATGCGTGCCGAGCTGGACGGGACCGGTGGCGTCTTCATATTTCAATGCGAAGGCGTGAGCAGGAAGTCCGTCGCCTCCCGCCACCAGGTTTGGTCGACGTGGCCAATCCAGTCGTTATGGTCAGCCGCCTTCACCATCATCAGTTTTCTCGGTGCGGACAGCGAGTTGTAAAGCGCCTCGCCGAAGCGCGCGGGGACGATGCTGTCGCGTTCGGCAACCATGACGAGAATCGGGCGGTCGAACGACGCCAGGTGGGTCGCGCTGTCGTATCGGTCGCGCAGCAGCCACCTCACGGGCAGCCACGGAAAGTGATGAGCGGCGACGTGCTCGAGCCGATCCCATGGCGTGATCAGCATCATGCCCGCGATCCTGTCGCGTTCGCGCGAGCCGGCCGCAGCCGCCACGCCGGCCCCAAGCGATTCGCCGATCAGCACGAGCGGCGCTCCATAGAGGCGATATGCGAGCGCGATGGTTTGTTGCGCATCGTCGACCAGACTCGCTTCGCCTATCGCACCGGTGCGCGGCCCGTAGCCTGGATATTCGGCGAGAATCACGCGCAGCCCGAGCCGGGTGAGCGCTGCGGCATAGAACGAGCGGTGGCCGGCATGCCCGGCATTGCCATGAAAGACGATGACCGTGGCGCGCGCGGAACCGTCCGGCTCTGCCACGAGGCCCCGGTACGCCTCAGGTGTCGGCCAGGCGCGCAGTCCGCCGGAGGTGATCTCCTCGATCGTGGCCTTCTGAGGGAAGTAGAGCAAACGATCCTGCAAGATGGCGACTCCGGCTAACACGATCAGGTACGTGACGGCGAGGCCGATCATCATTCGGGTGAATTTCATCGTCTTGCGCTCGACCCACCGAACTTTTCGATAGCACGCACCCAGTTTAGCGCGCAGTCGCCCCGGCAACGGATCAGGGTTGGCGTTTGCCCCGGCCACTAGCGGGCTTGCCAGCCGGCTTGCGTGAACCCGCAGCGGGCTTGCTGGCGGGTTGGCTGCGTGGCTTTTGCACGCTAGATGAATGACCGCTGGACGAGCGCGCGCCTTTGCCCACGGCCGCAGCGCGCTGCGCCGCAGGTTTGCGTTGGTTTTCGCCACTTTGCCGGCGCGGTTTTTTTCCGGGCGGCTGCATGGCGCCCGGTGCGGCTTGCGGCACCTTGGGCGGCTTGGGCTTTTTGGGCTTTTTGGGCTTCTTGATGATCTGGCCCGTCGCGCTGGTTTGCGGCACGCGGTGTTCGGCTTCGAAACCCGGCTCTTCTTTACGGGGCAGCGTTTGCCGGATCAGCGCTTCAATCGCGGCCAGTTGCGGCGCTTCGTCGGCACACACGAGAGACACCGCCACGCCGCTGGCGCCCGCGCGGCCAGTCCGGCCAATACGGTGCACGTAGTCTTGCGCCACGATCGGCAGATCAACGTTGATCACCAGCGGCAGGTCGTCGATGTCCAGCCCGCGAGCGGCCACATCGGTGGCCACCAGCATTTGTACTTCGCCTGCCTTGAAGCGCTCCAGCGCACGCAGGCGCGCGGGCTGCGGTTTGTCGCCGTGGATGGTGTCGACCGCATAGCCCGCTTCATCCAGCATCGCCGCCAGGTAATCGACGCCATTGCGGGTCTTGACGAACACCAGCGCGTGCTGCCAACGGTTCTCAGCCACAAGGTGCAAGAAGAGGTCGGGCTTGTTCTTTTTATCCACTGGCACCACCCACTGCTTGATCCTGCTGGCGGTGGCATTGGGCGGGCTGACGCTGATATTGACCGGGGCGCGCAGAATGTTCGCCGCCATCGCGCGGATATCATCGGTAAACGTGGCGGAGAACAGCAGGGTCTGGCGCTGAGCGGGCAAGGCGGCAAACACGGCGTTGAGTTCGCGCGCGAAGCCCAGATCCAGCATGCGATCTGCTTCATCCAGCACCAGCGTTTGTACCTGATCGAACTGCACTGCGTTCTGGCGATTGAGATCTAGCAGACGGCCCGGCGTGGCAACGAGCACATCCACGCCTTTGCGCAATTTCATCATCTGCGGGTTGATGCTCACACCGCCGTAGGCGGCCAGAAATCGTAAGTCGAGGCCTTTGCCGTAAGCGATGAAGCTTTGCAGCACCTGTTCAGCCAGTTCACGCGTGGGCACCAGCACCAGAACCCGGGCGCGATTGCTGGACACCGCCGGGCCGCATTGCGCCAGCCGTTGCAATAGCGGCAGCGCAAAGCCCGCGGTTTTGCCCGTGCCAGTCTGTGCCCAAGCCATCACGTCCTTGCCACCGAGCACGGCGGGAATCGCCTTGGCCTGCACCGGCGTAGGAGTCTGGTAATTGAGGCCCTGCACGTTAAGCAGCAAGGGATCGATCAGGCCAAGCGAGGCAAAGGACATTGACGTATTCCGGGCTAAAACCGCAATTCTAGCGGCTGCCCGACGGCCTCAAAGGTATGCCGTCAAAGGTGCGGCAAATCGTCGATGCATTTTTCGACATGATCGCCCGGGACATCCGTGTCGATCCCGGCGGGTCCGTCGGTGTGAGAGACGCATACGATTTTTGGCCCGAGATACCGTGTGCCGCCAAGTGTAAAAAGGGACCAAACGACATCTCCCCGGCGGATCGCGGCGACGACTTCGACCACCTCCACGATCGCAGGGGGGGACAGCCATTCACGCGTCGACGGATCGACGGGAGCCCAACGCACGTGGGTGAACCTGTCGTTCGCCGGGTTGATGCGAACGGCGTCGATAGCAAAGGTTGTCACATTCACCTCCATCGTCCTGACAAAGGGATGTTTGCATTATGCGCCGCTTATTTCGCTGGGGATCAGCGGGATCCAGGAACAGCATGGGCCTGACAGTGACGCCTAAGCGGAGTTCGCGTCGCACCACTGAATCGCCCAACGCTGCGCCGCCTCCATCGCATCCACGTCGGAGGGGTAATCGCCGAGGTCGCCCGAATACTTTACCTCGACGGCATCGCCACTCGCGGACGCGCGCCGGTAGATCTTTGCGCGAGCGTAATAGCGGCCGCCTTCATCGAGAGGTGACGCGTCGATGTGGAACTGCTGGTAGTCGAAATGCATGGCTGTCTCCAAACGATTGCCCTGACCGTCGTCGCGTAGAGCGAGCTGGACCGCGTTGTCGCCGCCAAGGTCGCTCCATCATTCTGCGAAGCCGACATGTACATCGTAGGCAGCAAAAGCAAAGCTCGCTGAACGGCGAGAGCAGGCCCTTTTTCACGACGATGCGCTTAGCGGAGGCTGCACCGCACGGGTAAAATCTGCGCGAAAACCTTTGCCACCGACGCGCCTTCGCACCGACCACGCGCACCGGCCAACTACAACCAACCATGAATCCCGGCATCGTCTACGCCTTTTCCGCCTTCGTCATCTGGGGGCTCTTTCCCGTCTACTTCAAGACGCTCCACCAGATTCCCGCGCTCGAGATGCTCGCGCACCGGATGGCGTGGTCGCTCGTGTTCATCCTCGCGGTGCTCGTCGCGCGACACCACTGGGCGTGGCTGCGGCCCGCGCTGCGCGACAGGCGCCTGATCGGCCGCTTCTCCGCGAGTGCCGCGCTGCTTTCGGCCAACTGGGGCATCTACATCTGGGCCGTCAACGCGGGCCATATCGTCGAGGCGAGCCTCGGCTACTTCATCAATCCGCTGATCAACGTGCTGTTCGGCTTCGTCTTCCTGCATGAGCGGATGCGCTCGCTCCAATGGTGCGCGGTGGCGCTTGCGGCGCTCGGCGTGGCCTGGCTCACCTGGCAGAACGGCGCGCCGCCGTGGATCAGCCTCGCGCTCGCGCTGACGTTCGGCGGCTATGGCCTGTTGCGCAAGACCGCAAAGCTCGGCGCGCTCGAAGGCCTCGCACTCGAAACGGTGCTGCTCTTTCCCGTGGCGATCGTCTATCTGATGGTGATCGGCATGGCCGGCGCGAGCCATTTCACGCATGCGTCGCTCGGGCTGCAACTGCTGCTGGCCGCCGCCGGACCTATCACGGCCGTGCCGCTGCTGCTCTTCGCGGCTGCGGCGCGACGCATCCCGCTCTCGATGCTCGGCTTGATCCAGTACGTGACGCCCACGCTTCAGCTGCTCACTGGCGTGCTGATCTACGGCGAGCCGTTCGGGTCCGTGCGCGCGATCGGCTACGGCGCAATCTGGGCAGCACTCGCGCTCTACTCGTTCGAAGGGTTGCGTGGCACGCTGGCCGCTGCGCGCGAGGCGCGCAGGGCGGCTTGAAAAGGTGAGTGCAGGCGGGTAGCGGCCGAGCTACGTCGAAACGCGGGCGATCCTCTTCAACCTTCGGCACTCGCACCGGTCAACGCGCGAACCCGGCTTTCATCGGCGGCCAGGTCGCGTGAATGGCCGGCATAGACGATACCGCCATCGTCGAGCACGTAAGCATGATCGGCAATCGCGAGCCCCATGTGCGCGTTCTGCTCGACCAGCAGGACCGAAATCCCTTCGTCGCGCATCTGCGACACGACGCGAAACACCTCGCGCACGATCAGAGGCGCCAGCCCCTGAGAGGGTTCATCGAGAATCAGCAGCCGGGGATTGAGCAGCAGCGCGCGGGCAATCGACAGCATCTCCTGTTCGCCACCGGAAAGCTGACGTCCGCGGCTTTCCTTGCGTTCGGCAAGCCGTGGAAACAGCTCGTATATGCGCGCAATCGTCCAGGGACCGGTGCGCGCAAGCGGCACACGGAGATTTTCTTCGACACTGAGATTGGCGAAGATTCTTCGTCCTTCGGGGACATAGCCCACGCCGTTCGCGGCGATCCGGAACGTCGGCCAGCGTGTCGTATCCGCGCCGAAGATCGTCACGCGCCCCCGGCGTGCGGGTGTCAGACCCATCAGGGTCCGCAGCGTCGTGGTCTTGCCCGCGCCGTTGCGGCCAAGCAATGCCGTGATCCGACCTTCCTCGACCGCGAGGCTCACGCCGTGGAGGATGTGGCTCTTGCCGTAGTAGGTATGAAGTTCCTCGGCGGTGAGCGCGATGTTCATGCCACGTCACCCAGATACGCCACCTGCACGACCTCGTTCGCCGCGATTTCCGCCGGCGCGCCCTCGGCGAGCAGCGAGCCCCGGTCGAGCACCGTGATCCGGTCGGCAAGATGGAACACCACGCGCATGTCGTGCTCGATCAGCACGATCGTGAATTTGCCGCCGCTGCGCAGACGGCGAATCAGCTGGGTAATTTCGTAGGTCTCCTCGCCGCCCATGCCTGCGGTGGGTTCGTCGAGCAGCAGCAGGCGAGGGCGCAGCGCCAGCGCCATGGCGATTTCAGCAACGCGCTGGTCGCCGTGCGCGAGCTCGCCGGTCAGCCGGCCACTTTTTGCTGCTAGCCCGGTGAGTTCCAGTGCTTCTTCGACACACTCGCGCACTCGGGTTCTTTCGGCGCGGCCGACCCACGGCCGCAAGCGGAATCCAGCCGCAACCTCCGCGCTGATGAGCACGTTTTCGAACACCGTGAGTGCGGGAAAGATCTCGGTAATCTGGAACGTGCGGGCGATGCCGCACGCGACGCGTCGATACGCCGGGACGGCCGTGATGTCCTGTCCGTCGAACACGATCGTTCCCGTGGTCGGCCGGAAGAAACCGCTGATGAGATTGAAGAAAGTTGTCTTGCCGGCGCCGTTCGGTCCGATGATGGCACGCAGCTCGCCTGCTTCGACCGCGAGCGAGACGTCGCGTACCGCAGCGAGGCTGCCGAAGCTCTTGCTCACGTGCGTGACTTCCAGAACGCTCATGATTCGCTCCTGCGGCGCAGAACGCCGAGCAGACCCCGAGGGAAGAACAGCACGATCGCGATGAACAGCATGCCGACGAACGACATCCAGTTGACGGTGATACTCGACAGGTAGTCCTGCAGCACGACGAATACCGCGGCGCCGAGAAGCGGTCCCCACAGGCTGCGCATGCCGCCCATCACCGCCATCATGACGAAGTCGCCGGACTGGCTGAAATGCAGCCCGCGCGGGTCGGCGAAGTTGTTCAGAAGTGCATAGAGCGCACCGGCGAACCCCATGAAAAAGCAGGAGAGAGTGAAAGCGATCCAGATATGGCGGTCGGCGGGAATGCCGAGAAAGCGCGCGCGCCGTTCGTTTTCGCGGATTGCGATCATCGTGCGCCCGAATGGGGAACGCAGGATGAAGCCCATCAGACCGACCGCCAGCGCGAGGCAAAACAGCACGAAGTAATAGAACGCATCGGCATTCGAGAGGATGTCGATGGTCGTGATGCCAAGGTGAAGCGGCATGCGCGAAAATCCGCGCAGACCGTCGTCGCCGCCTGTCAACGAACTCCATTGGAACGCGATGTAGTAGAAGACCTGTCCGAAGGCGATGGTGACCATCGCGAAATAGACACCGCGCCGCCTCGCGCAGAGCGCACCGAGCAGCGCGCCGGCGACCCCGCCGAGCAGCGTTCCGCACAGAAGAGCGAACGGCGTGCTCGGTGCAACGAATTTCAGCGTGAGGCCTGCGCCATACGCACCCAACCCGAAATACGCAGCGTGACCAAACGACAGCACGCCGGTGAAGCCGAGCAGAAAATTCACCGACATCGCCGCGAGACCCAGCACGAGCACCCGTGTGCCAAGCGCGGTGTAGCCTCCGAGCGGCGGCATCCAGTACGGGGCGAGCAGCAACACGGCCCAGATCGCCGCAAGCGTGAGCAGTCTGCGGTGCCTCGCCTGTCGCGCTGCACTCATGTCAGCATGCCCTCCTCGCCGAGCAGGCCGCGGGGGCGCAGCAGCAGCACGACGGCCATCAGCACGTAGATGATCGCTTCGCTTGCCGCGGGCAGAAACACCGCCGTGATGCCGGAGGCGACGCCGATCAGCAGGCCGCCGAGCAGCGTGCCCGTGAGGCTGCCAACGCCGCCGACGATGATTGCAATGAAGCTCGGCATCAGGAGCCCGGTTCCCATCGTCGGCTCCAGGCCAAGCTGGCCGGCGGCGAGCACTCCGCTCAGACCGGCGAGAAAGGCGCCGACGGCAAAATTGAACGAACGCAGCCTGCCCACGTTGATGCCGAGCGCTGCCACGGTTTCGAGGTCGAGGGTACCAGCGCGGATACGGATGCCGAGTCGGCTATAGCGTAGCAGGACGAAAAGCAGCGCTACCGTCGCCGCCACCGTGACGACCATGAAGAGGCGATAGCCGGTGATGAAGAACAACGTGTTGCTCAAAGGCTGGGACAGCACCGACGGAATGGTCACCGGTTTGCCTTGCGCGCCCCAGATGAAGCGGGTGCCGTCCTCGAAGATGAAGGCAAGGCCGAACGTCAGGAGCAGGCTGTAGAGCGGGTCGCGCCCATAGACTCGCCGGATCAGCACCCGTTCGATGGCGAGGCCGATCAGCGCGATGCACGGCGGCGCGATCAGCAGCGCGCCCCAGAAGCCGACGTAGGGCGTGATCGTATAGGCAACATAGCCGCCAGCAACGAGGAAGCCGCCGTGAGCGAAGTTGATGACGTTGCTCAGGTTGAGAATGAGCGATAACCCGAGCGCCATCAGCACGTAAAACGCGCCGATGATCAGACCGTTGGTGACGTTGAAGAGCAGCAGTTCAGTCATCGCCCACCATTCTTGTTATGGCGCCCGTGGCGCCCGTGCTTCGCTTCCGCTTGCGCAATGAGAACCGCGCCCGGCGATCCCGCCGGGCATTTGCGCTATCAGGAGGGCCACTGCAGCTTGCAGCCCGTTTCACTCTCGGGAGGTGCGGTCTTGTCACCCGCGATCACGCGTTCCACGCGGAACAGGTCTTCCGGGTCGCCGGCCGGCTGGGATAGCGCTTCGCCCACGAACGACGACGTCATCAGCTGGTGATCCCCCTTGCGGTAGTAGCACTTGTTCGGCTGCAACCTGACGTCGTCCGCCAACTCGAAGCCGCCGAGCGCTTCGGCGAGCTTTCTGGCGTCGAGCGTCTTTTCCTTGTTGGCGATGGCGGCCAGGGTATGCACCGATGTATAGCCGAACCAGTGACGCGCGGTGGGAACCTTACCGCCGTTCACCTTGCGGATGTCGGCCACGAACTTCTCGACTCCCGGCACCCCCGGCTGCTTCCAGTACCACTCGAACATCCAGATGCCGACACGCGCGTCCGGCGGCATCGCCTCGAGCGATTCGAGCTCCTGCTGCAGCCCGGCGACGTGAATGCTCTTGCCGATACCGAACTGAGCGATCTGCTTCAGGCAGTTGACCATGTCGGAGCCTTGCGGGAGCACGAGCAGCACGTCGGGATTCGCCGCGCGCGCCTTGATCAGATAGGCGGAGAAGTCGGTCGTGCCGAGCGGGGTGAGCTCGTTGCCGGTCATCGTGCCACCGAGCTTCTGCAGATCGGCGGCCGCGGCCTTCTGCAGCGTGTGGCCGAACGCGTAGTCCGGTGTGATGAAATGCCACTTCTTGCCATACTTGGTGAACAGCAGGTTCGCGACGGCGTTCGCCTCCATGCTGGTCGTGTTGCAAACGCGATAAACGTTCCATTTGCAGTCGACACCCGTGATCGTATCGGTGTGGCCGCCCGAAACGATATGCAGCACCTTCTTCTCATTGCTGACCTGAGAAATGGCCTGGGCGATACCGGAGTTCACGTCGCCGATGAGGAACGTGACCTGATCGCGTTCGATCAGCTTGCGCGCCTTCTGCACGCCGGTGCCGACGTCGTTTGCCGAATCTTCGACCATGAGTTCCACGGGGCGTCCCAGAATGCCGCCTTGGGCATTGATCTGCTGAACGGCAAGCCGTGCGCCCGTCACTTCATTCTGTGCTACCGCAGCATAGACGCCCGTCAGCGGATCGACCATGCCGATTCGCAACGGAGCTTCGCCGCGCGCCTTGATGATGAAGGGCGGCGCCAACTGCAGTGCGGCTGTTGCGGCAGTTGCTTTGAGTATGGTGCGCCGACTGAAAGCGGGGACACGACCTGGTGTTTTCATAGGGTTCTCCCTCACCGTGATGTCGAATCTTTCGAACCGCGGAATGGTGTGTCCGCGCGTGCGAAACGCGCGCTATTCGATCTTGAACGCGTTCAACGGAATCCACAAGACTGCGTTTTCCCGCTGTCGGATGCGCGACCGCGCCTGTACATGGGTTGCCGTATAACTTCTGTCTGGAAGCCAATCGTCTGCGATTCGCAGACGCGATGCGAGCGATAAAGTTGGCGGGCGTGTGCCGCGCAGTCGAAAGACAAGGCGCAGCAAACTAAATTCTCGAGAAGTCGTAGTCTCGTTCAACGAGGCAAATACGGGTTTTGTAGGATTCGTACCATTTTTCCCGGCCGGTCTGTTGTGCTACCAGATGCATTGAATCACGTTTCCAGGCGGCGATGGATTCGAGGCTATCCCAATAGGAAACCGTAATTCCAAGTTCCTCCCGCGCAGACTCGACGCCCAGGAATCCGGGCTGTTTTGCGGCCGCTTCGACCATTGCATCGGCCATGTCTTCGTACCCGTTGTCCCCGGGGGTTCGGATGGACGTGAAGATCACCGCGTAATAGGGAGTGGCTCTGGTGTTCGCTATAGACATTCTTACCTTCCTTCGGTCTTTTGCTATTGATGGTTTTAAGTGCACATTGTCGGCGATCCGTGTCACGTCGTCGAGCCGCGTGTCTGGAACCGGGGCAGCGAGCTATCTTCCGTGCAATATACTTCCGTATAGCCAGGAGACTCACCGTCGAAGCCAGGGCGGATAGCGGTCCCCCGGTAACGAAGTTGCTAATAGGGGGCACTTAAATGCGAAACTGGCTCCTGATTCCAACAAAAGAACAATGGAATAAATGGTCTTTGCCCAGCAAGCTCACTTTTGCGGGGACTTTCGTCGGAGTTCTGAGTCTTCTTTTGACAGGTCTGTTCTTTGTTTTGCCGCTGATCTTTGCGTCCGATCCGACAGAAAAACGGTTGGACGGTGCGTTGCTTGCCGCAATCGAAGATGCCAAATCCATCAGGAGCCAGCTCTCGTCACTCAAACAAATGGGGGAATTGAAATCGAAGGGTAACGATATTGCCGTTCCTTCATCCAAAGACGGCCCAGCGATAGTCGAGTCTTCCGCAATGAAGCAACTGATGGATGACGGCGATTTTTATCAACGATTGTCACCGCTTCTTCGCGAAAGACTGCCGAAGTTCATCCAAATAAGAAATGCTCTGCTGAATGGGCTCGGCCGGGCACAACCAGATATTACGCAGCCCGGGACGCTCCGTCTTTTGGATATCGAGCTCGAAACCGAAACTAATTGTCTCATTCTCGAACGTCAGCTTCGTTCAGGCGAGATGACGAAGGATCTGCACGACGAATTATTTAATGCGGCGCTTGAACTTCAGGTGTTAAGAATGCGTCCTCCAGCACCAGGCGACCGCGGTAACCTCCCTGGCCACACGCCTGGCCCATCGGCAGAGAGCCAGGTAAAAGATCTGCCGGGGCAGTGAATCATGCTGCTTTAACCGCCGACTTAATAGTTATTGCGAGACGCGTCGCTCACGACCGCTGAGGTGCGAACGGCCAAGGAGTGCCGACCGACCGACCAGGGCAACGTCTGAACGTCAGCAATGACCTGACTGTGTCAGGGCGGCGGCAGCACTACGACGACCACCCGTCATTTCCCAGCATGGTTCGACGACATGCCGGTGCACCGCAATGACACGCGTACTGGGCGCGAACCTCGTCGGTGACCGCACCGTCCACTGACAGACCGTAGTTGATGAAAAGCTCCTCCCCGGGGGCGATCGTGGCGAGCGCATGAATGAACACCCGGTCGCCCGTTTCGATGGCCTCGCAGTTGGGGGTGCACGCATGGTTCAGATACCGCGCGCTGTTGCCGCCGCGGCTGCCGTCGATCACGCGTCCATCGGACAGACCGAACACGAACGTGTGGCCCGCGTCGGCTCGCTGACGCGCGGCGGCGCGCCGCCAGCTGGTCACTTCCCCCTTGTACTCGATGACCCGTTCGCCCGCGGCGATCGGCTGCAGCGCGAACAGTCCCATGCCATGCACGGGTGAGCGTCGTGCGGTGATGCGTCGCAATCGCATGTTGTCGTTTCCTTCGCGACCCTCGGTCGTTGCATGTGGTTTAGCGGCGATGCGAAGCATATCGCCACGCACTCACGCGCTCAATATATTTCTTAATAAAACTGCAACTAACTGTCAAGGACCGCCGCGCCAGGAGTTCCGGCTTCGCCGCAAAGAGGCTGGCAACGCCCGACGGTCAGAGGGAGGCCATCAAGTCGCATGTCGACGCCATCGCAGTGGCGCAACAGTCGCCTCAGGCAAACGAGCGGCTGGCCGCCGCCGCGCGCTTGCGCAGCCAGTTCATGCAGGCGAAGAGGGCGATCGCGAACGCCATCAGCAGGGTGGCCACGGCGAGGATCGACGGGTCGATCTGGTCACGGATGCCGCTCCACATCTGCCGCGGCACGGTGCGCTGCTCCGGGCCGCCGATAAACAGAATGACGATCACTTCGTCGAACGATGTCGCGAATGCAAACACACTGCCGGTTGCGACGGCGGGCGCGATCAGCGGCAGCGTGACGCGACGAAACGCGACCCACGGCTGCGCACCCAGACCCGACGCCGCGCGAAGCAGGCTTTGATCGAACGACAGCAGCGAAGCGGTCACGGTAATCACCACGAAGGGCGTACCGAGCGCGGCATGCGCAAGCACGACGCCGGTATACGAATTGACCAGCCCGAGCGGCGAAAAGACCAGATAAAACCCCGCCGCGACGACGACGATCGGCACGATCATCGGCGACACGATGATTGGCATGATGATCGAGCGGTAAGGGAACTGCGCGCGGCTCAGGCCGAGCGCGGCCAGCGTGCCGAGCACCGTCGCGATCAGCGTCGACGCCGCGCCAATGCCGATGCTGTTCGCAAACGCGCGTTGCCAGTCCGGCGAACTCAGCGCCTGCGCGTACCAGCGCAGCGAGAAGCCCTGCATCGGGTACGAGAAGAACGAGCCGGAGTTGAACGACAGCGGCACGATCGCGAGGATCGGCGCGACGAGGAAAAAGAAAATCAGCGCGCAATGCACGCGCAGTGCCGCGCCCGAGATGCGTTCCGAGAGTAGCCGGGTTCGTCCGTCTTTCATCTGAGTCTGCCTGTTGATCAACTATCCGAATGAGCGACAACCAGCTAGCGGCGTTTGCGCGGCGCGTTAGCCGAAGCGCAGGCGGTCGATACCGACCAGCCGGTTGAAGATGAAATAGAACACCGCCGTGAATGCGATCAGATAGCACGACAGCGCACCTGCGAGTCCCCAGTTGAGCTGATCGTTGGTCTGCGACGCGATCAGCTGGCTGATCATTTCGTCGCCGGCGCCGCCTAGCAGGGCGGGGGTGATGTAATAACCGAGCGCGAGCACGAACACGAGAAAACATCCCGCGCCGACACCCGGCAGCGTCTGCGGAATATATACGCGCACGAAGGCCACGGCCGGATGCGCGCCGAGCGATTTCGCCGCGCGCATGTACACGGGCGGCACGCCTTTCATGACCGAAAAGATCGCGAGGATCATGTAGGGCAGCAGGATGTGCGTCATGCCGATCAACACACCCGTGCGATTGAAAATCAGCGGCAGCGGATGGTTGATGATCCCGAAGCGGAGCAACGCGCTATTGATCACGCCACCGGGTTGCAGCAGCACATACCACGCGGTGGTGCGCACCAGCAGCGAGGTCCAGAACGGCACGATCACGAACAGAATCAGCCGGTTGCTCTGGTTCTCAGGCAGTGTCGCGAGCAGATAAGCCACCGGGTAGCCCAGCACCAGGCACAGCAGCGTGACCGTCGCACTGATCGTGACCGTGCGCCCAAAGGCCGCGCGGAAGATGGCGCTGTCCGCCGCGACGGACGTCACCGAACCATCAGGCGCGACTTGCGCGTCGACGGCGTTCAGCAAATAGTCGGGTGTGGGCGAGATCGACGCACGCTTGAGCAGGCGCCAGGTTTCCGGCGCGTTCCAGCGTTCATCCAGATCGATCAGGGCGGGTTTCCATTGCGCCGGCGTCTCCGAACGTGTGGCACGCGCCGTCTTGAACAGCAGGCTGCGGAACTCCGGTTGATAGAAATTCATGCGCCGCGCGATATTGCCGAGCTGGCCGGATTCGCTGGCGTCCTTCAGATCGTGCGCGAGTGCGGCGAAGGCCGGTTCGCCGGGCAAGCCCGCGCCGTCCCATCCGGCCAGCGTTGCGCTCAACTGCGGCATGCCGGTGCGCACTTCCGGGTTTCGCACGCTGCGCGCGAGCAGGCTCGCGATCGGTGCAACGAACGTCACCAGCAGAAAGACGAGCAACGGCAAAGCCAGCAGCAATGCGCGCATCGCGGCCTTGCGGCGCGCGGCCCGGAACGACTCGCGGTTCGCGGCCTGCGGGCCGCGGCCGAAAGGGGCGGTGGATGGCAGCGGCGTGTTCATCGTGCTCGATCTCTCGGGTGACGTTCGTTCGATCCGGCGTTACTGCGTCAGCCAGTTCTGGAACCGCTTGTTGATCGCATCCGCGTTGTCGGCCCAGAACGTCGCGTTGATTTGCAGCGGACGCTTGAAGTTCTCCGGCGCCGTCGGCAGATCGTTCAGACGCGCCTTGTCGATCAGCGGAATGGCATCTTTGCGCGGCGGCGCGTAAGCGATGTACTTCGACAGGTCCGCATAGGCCTGCGGCGTCGAGGATGCGACGATGAACTTCTGCGCCGCGTCGGCATGCTTCGCGCCGTTGACCACGGCCCACCATTCGTAGTCGTACACCTGCGCATCCCAGACGATCTTGAACGGCTTCTTGTCCTTGTGCACGGCGTCGTCGATACGGCCGTTGTACGCCTGGGTCATTACGACCGCGCCGTCGGCGAGCAGCTGCGGCGCCTGCGCACCCGCTTCCCACCAGACGATGCTCGGCTTGATCGTGTCGAGCTTCTTGAACGCGCGGTCGACGCCGGCGGGCGTGGAGAGCGTCTTGTAGACGTCCTTGGGCGCCACGCCATCGGCGATCAACGCCCATTCCATCGCGACCTTCGGCGACTTGCGCATGCCGCGCTTGCCGGGGTACTTGTTCAGGTCGAAGAAATCGTTGATGGTGGTCGGCGCGGTTTTCAGCTTGCTGCTGTCGTATGCATAGACGGTGGACCACACCATCGCGCTGACGGCGCAATCGCTGATCGAGCCCGGCAGGAAGTCGCTGGTGTTGCCGAGTGCCTTCTTGTCGAACTTGGCGATCAGGCCTTCGTCGCAAGCGGTGATCGCGTCGTTGGTTTCGAGGTCGATCAGATCCCAGGTCGGGTTCTTCGACTGCTCCATTGCCTGCAACTTGGCGAGGCCGCCATCGTAGGACTCGGTGGAAAACTGGTTGCCGGTTTTCGCGGTGAACGGTTCGAACCATGCTTTTTTCGCGGCCGCTTCATACGCACCGCCGAAGGTGACGACGGAAATCGTATCGGCCGCGTAAACCGTGGTGGTGGCAAACAGCCCGAGCGCGCATGCCCCGAGGGTGGTCCGGAATGACGAGAACGTGGTCTTCATTTCTAGTTGGCTCCTGCGATAAGTGGCGAGGCGGACGAGGGAACGGCAACGGTGGAATAGTCGGCGCCGCCGGACACGGCGGAAGATTTCGGCGCGGCCGCCATCGCGGGCAGCACCTTGCAGTCGTCGCGTCGCCAGGTCACGGCGGTCTGACGGCCGAGTGCGGGCAGATCGTGGTGCTGTGTGTTCGGCACCTTGACGACCATGCTTTCGCCATGGCCGAGCTTCAGATGTACGCGATGATGATCGCCGCAGTAGACGAGTTCCTCGACCAGTGCGTGCACGACGTTCATGTTCTGCCGTGTCGCTTCCTGCACGGCTTCCGGCGTCGCGGCGATGTGTGCGCGCTCGGGTCGCAGCGCCAGCACCGCCGCGTCGCCTGACGCGAGCCCGGCGCCTGGGCGTCCGCGCACCGTGCTGCCGTCGGCCAGCTGCATCGCGGCCCATTCGCCGCCGTCGGAATTGACGCGACCGGTCAGTCCATTGTTCTCGCCGACGAAATTGGCAACGAATGCGTTTGCCGCGTTTTCATAGAGTTCGGTCGGCGTGGCGGCCTGCTGGATGCGTCCATCGGAAAACACGGCGACGCGGTTCGACATCGTCAGTGCTTCGTTCTGGTCGTGGGTCACATAGACGATCGTCAGCGACAGTTCGCGATGCAGCCGCATGATTTCGTATTGCATGGTTTCGCGCAGGCGCTTGTCGAGCGCGCCGAGCGGCTCATCCATCAGCACCACGCTCGGCTCGAAGACCAGCGCGCGAGCCAGCGCGACACGCTGCTGCTGGCCACCCGACAGTTGCGACGGCCGCCGCCCTGCCAGATGCGATAACTCCACCATGTCGAGCACGCGCGTCACGCGCGTCTTCTGTTCGCTGCGGTTCACCTTGCGCACGGACAGCGGAAACGCGACGTTCTCGGCAATCGTCATGTGCGGGAACAGCGCATAGTTCTGAAACACCATGCCGATATCGCGCCGATGCGGCGGCTTGTCGTCCAGACGCTTGCCGGCAAGGCGGATTTCGCCGCGGGTCGGCGATTCGAATCCCGCCAGCATCATCAGTGTCGTGGTCTTGCCGGAACCGGACGGACCGAGCAGCGAAACGAATTCACCGTGCCCGACGTCGAGATCGAGTCCCTCGACGACGCTATGCACGCCGTCGTATGACTTGCTGACGCCGTCGAACGAGATAAATGGTTGGCTTGACATGGGCATCTCGGCAAAGTGTTGGCGGTCTACGCGGGGCGGCGCATCACCTCGCGCCCACGCGTCCCGCCAGATAGCGGGCGAAGTCGTAATTCGGCCGTTCGAGAGGGCTCAGGTGGCCGGGCTTCGCGAGTGGCGCGTGCACGCCGCGAAACACCGCCTCGACGCCGCGCCGGTCCTCGGCGTTGACTTCGTCGAGCAGCGTCTTGAGCGTCGCCATGTAGTCGGCGGCGCGCGGATCGTCGACGAATTCCGGCGCGAGGCCGCCGCCGAAGCGGATATGCACGCGGCCGACGCCCCGCGGCTGCAGGATCAGATACCAGAAGTAGCCGGGGGTCAGCGTGATCAGGTGGGTCGGGTAGATCGCCAGCAGCGCGGTGGTACGACGCCAGTGCCCTTGCAGGCGCGTGTTGGCGGGATGCGCGTTGCCGATCGGCAGCGATGCTTCCTTGGTGATCCAGTGATAGTTGAACGCCGGCAAACCCGGCGGACATTCCATTTCTTCGAGCTTCGAGTGCGGTCCGACCGTGGCGCGATGCAGCATCGGCAGGTGGTAGCTCTCCATGAAATTTTCCGCGAGGATCTTCCAGTTGGTGTCCCACTCGTGCTCTTCGTGGAAGGTCTCGACGTAGTCGCCCATGCCGTACGGCGCGATCAGCTTCGTCAGCTCGGACAAATGCGATTCCACCGCAGGCGCGCGCGCGTTGAGCGTCACATAGATCCAGCCTTGCCACGTCTCGCAGCGCACGGCAGGCAGCCTGTATTGGTCCTTGCAAAAGCCCGGCTGCTTATCCATCAACGGCGCGCCCGCGAGCGCGCCATCGAGCGTGTAGTTCCATGCGTGATACGGACACACGATCCGGCGCACGTTGCCGCGCCCTTCGAGCAATACCGACATGCGGTGCAGGCAAACATTAGAGAATGCGCGCAACGCGCCGCTCGCATCGCGCAGCACGAACACGGGCTGGTCGTCGATCTGCGCGCTCAGGTAGTCGCCGGTCTGTGCCAGCGCGCTCGCGCGGCCCACGCACAACCACTCGTTGCGAAACACGTCGCGCTGTTCGAGCGCGAGAAACGCCTCCGACGTGTAGACGGCCGGCGGCATCGCGTGTGCATCCTCGAACGGACGCTCGCAGTTCTCGCGCAGCGCGTGAACGATGTCGAGCTCAGTGTCCGTCGACTGAAGAATGGCTGACATAGGGGCCCCCATCAGTGTTTGCATCCGATGTGCACCAATCTAACAATCCAAATTGCTAGGTAAAATATTGTTTTTGCATGCAGTGCATAGTGGATGACTATGCAGTGACACTTCCGTGCTCCTATTAGCCGATGTGCAGACGCCGAATATACGTTTCACAGAATGCCGAAAAGCGCTTCACAACCTCGCGCGGCTTGACGGCGGCCGATAGCGCAATGCCAAGCGTCGTCGCATTGACACTCTCCCTGAAATGTTTAATCACGAAGTCTTCGCCGTCCACAGTCCGGGTCGACTTCAGCGGGAAGTTGAGTATGCTGTAACCCAAGCCGTTGGCGACCATGCCACGCACGACTTCAGGCTGTGACGAGCGGAAAGCCGCGGTAGGGCGGCTGCCGACCGCGTCGAACAGCGCAGAAAAGTACTCGCGGCTATGCGGAAGATCCAGCATCACATAGGGCTCGGGCAGCAGATCGGCCAGCGACACCTGGCGCGCCCGTGCAAGCCTGTGTGTTTTGGGCAGGATGACATACGGTGGCAGCGAAAGCAGCGGGGTAAACGCGATTCCATCGGTGATATCGAGGCTGTAGGTCAGCGCGATATCGAGCGAGCCGTCGTGCAGGCCGCTCAAGAGCGTGTCCTGATGCGCTTCCGTGGTACGGAAGGTGATCGCCGCATAATCCTGCACGAAGCGGCTGATGATGCCGGGCATCAGCGGCGGCGCCAGCGACACCATGCAGCCGAGCGAGATGGAGCCCGACATGCCGCCGTCGATTTCGGTCGCGGTCAGCTGTAATTCTTCGGCGTTCTGAAGCAGATTGCGAGCGTGGCCGAGCAGATCGCGGCCCGGTTGCGTGAGCGACAACCCGCTCGCGTGATGGCGGATGAACAGCTGGACGCCGAACGATTCCTCCAGATCCGCGAGCGATGTCGAGATAGACGGCTGAGAGATATGCAGCCGCTTTGCCGCGGCGGTGAAGGAAAGCGTTTCGGCCGTGACGACAAAATACCTGAGCTGACGCAACGAGTAGCGGATCGAGGTGCCGTCCATCAATTGCTCCGTGTTCGGTCGAACCGATTGTCGCTCGACAATTCCCGATTGCATAGCGAAAAACGATGCAAAGCATTTTTAAAATATAGTTTTGGTTGCCCGCCGCGCGGCGTACATTCTGTCCGACCGAGAGACCCGAATCCAGAGCGCATTTCAGAAGGAGAAGGCCATGGCGGCTGAAAAATTGTCCATCGACACGCTGGTCATAGGCGCGGGTCAGGCTGGCGTGGCGATGAGCGAACATCTGAGCAATCTCGGCGTGCCCCATCTCGTGCTGGAGCGCGACCGCATCGCGGAACGCTGGCGTACTTGCCGCTGGGATTCACTGGTCGCCAATGGTCCCGCCTGGCACGACCGCTTCCCTAATATGGAGTTCGAAGGACTCGATCCCGATGGCTTCGCCGGCAAGGATCAGGTCGCCGATTACTTCGAAGCCTATGCGCGTAACTTCAATGCGCCGATCCGCACCGGCGTCGAAGTCACGAGCGTCGAGCGTCTGAAGGGCCGGGCAGGATTTGCGGTCGCAACGTCCGACGGCACGATCGAAGCCCATCGCGTCGTCGTTGCGACCGGGCCGTTCCAGCGTCCCGTCATTCCCCCCATCGCGCCACAGGACCTCGAGCTCACGCAGCTTCATTCGGCCCACTATCGGAACCCTGAGCAACTGCCCGAAGGCGCGGTGCTCGTGGTGGGCGCGGGGTCGTCCGGCGTGCAGATCGCCGACGAACTGCAACGCGCGGGCCGCAAGGTTTATCTGTCCGTCGGTGCGCATGACCGTCCGCCGCGCGCGTATCGCGGTCGCGATTTCTGCTGGTGGCTGGGTGTGCTCGGCGAATGGGACAAGGAAGTCGCCGTGCCGGGACGCGAGCATGTGACCATCGCTGTCAGCGGCGCGTACGGCGGCCAGACCATCGATTTTCGCCGGCTTGCGCATCGCGGCATGACGCTCGTCGGCACGACGAAATCGTTCGCGAATCGCGTTGTGACCTTCGAACCGGACCTCGCCGTCAATCTGAAGCGTGGCGACGAATATCTGATGTCGCTACTCGACACCGCCGACGACTACATCGAGCGCAACGGCGTCGATCTGCCGGAAGACCCCGACGCACGGCTGATTCCACCGGACCCGGAGTGCGTCACGCATCCGCTGCCGGAGCTGGATCTGCACCAGGCGGGGGTGAGCACGATCATCTGGGCCACCGGCTATGCGGTCGATTTCAGCTGGCTGCACGTGAACGCGTTCGACGATAAAGGCAAGCCGCAGCATCAGCGCGGTGTATCGAAGGAGCCTGGCGTGTATTTCCTCGGCCTGCCGTGGTTGTCGCGGCGCGCGTCGTCGTTTATCTGGGGCGTCTGGCACGACGCAAAGCACATCGCCGATCACATCGTCACGCAGCGCAAATACCTCGCCTATCGCGACGCGTCGCAGCGTCAGCAGGACGCGCGCGGCGCGCATGGCGCGCATGCACCCGATACCGCGTGCGACGCATCGTACGCGCCGAAGACCAAAGAAGTGGGAGTGAACTGATGCCTACGCATACCCGCATCCGCATGTTCAATACGAAGGACACGTACCCGAACCAGTCGCTCGATAACGATCTTTGCCAGGCGGTTCGCGCGGGCAATACGGTCTATGTGCGCGGCCAGGTGGGTACGGATTTCGACGGCAACCTGATCGGTCTCGGCGATCCGCGCGCGCAGGCCGAGCAGGCGATGAAGAACGTCAGGCAGCTTCTGGAGGAAGCCGGCAGCGACCTGTCGCATATCGTCAAGACGACGACTTACATTACCGATCCTCGTTATCGCGAGCCGGTGTATCAGGAAGTGGGCAAGTGGCTGAAGGGCGTGTATCCGATTTCGACGGGGCTTTGCGTCAGCGCGCTCGGCCAGCCGCAATGGCTGATGGAAATCGACGTGATCGCCGTGATTCCGGATAACTGGACGCCCGTGCAGGCTTAAAGGATTCCCATGACATTCTCGATCGTCGGACGTTGTGAGAAGACCGGTCAGCTCGGTATCGCGATCAGTTCGTCGAGCATTGCCGTGGGTGCGAGGTGTCCGTGGGTGCGCGCGGGCGTCGGTGCGGTGGCGACGCAGAACGTGACGCTGCCCGCGCTCGGGCCGCAGATTCTCGATCTGCTGGAAAGCGGGCGTATCGCGCCGGATGCGGCGCTCGAACGGGCGCTAGGCGCGAGCGAATGGAGCGAGTACCGGCAGGTGACGGTGGTCGACAGCGAGGGGCGCACCGCGCTGTTCACCGGCAAGGAAGCACTCGGCGTGCATCACGCCGTCGCGGGAAATCAGTGTGTGGCAGCGGGTAATCTGCTCGCCGGCAAGCCGGTGATCGACGCGATGGTGAAAGCGTTCGAGAGCGCGCAAGGCGCGCTTGCCGATCGTCTGCTGCACGCGATGCATGCTGCCGTCGAAGCCGGCGGAGAAGCCGGGCCCGTGCATTCGGCGGCTTTGAAGATCGTCGATACACACGTCTGGCCGGTCGTCGATCTGCGTGTCGATTGGGCGGATGACGATCCGATCGGCAAACTCGACGCGCTATGGCAAGCGTATCGGCCGCAGATGCGGGACTACATCGCGCGCGCGTTGAATCCCACCGCGGCGCCGAGCTACGGAGTGCCCGGCGATGAGTGAGTTGGCGAGCCGTACGCTGCTCGAACGGCTGATCGGTTTTGCGACTGTCAGCCGCGACTCCAATCTGGAACTGATCGGCTTCGTGCAGCAATACCTCGCGGATCTAGGTGTGGAAAGCGAGCTATTCCATAACGACGATCGCACCAAGGCGAATCTGTTCGCGACCATCGGGCCGCGAGACCGTGGTGGCATCGTGCTGTCCGGGCATACCGATGTGGTGCCCGTCGAGGGTCAGGCGTGGACCGTGGAGCCGTTTCGTCTCACCGAGAAAGAAGGTCGCCTGTACGGACGCGGCACGGCCGACATGAAAGGCTACATCGCGTCCGTGCTGGCGGCAGTGCCCGCATTCCTGAGGCTGAAGCTCGACGTGCCGGTGCATCTCGCGTTTTCGTACGACGAGGAAGTGGGCTGTCTCGGCGTGCGGCCGATGCTGGCCGAACTCGAAAAGCGCGCGCATAAGCCGCGCATGTGTCTGATTGGCGAGCCGACCGAATTGAAACCTGTGCTCGGCCACAAGAGCAAGCTCGCGATGCGCTGCCACGTGAAGGGCGCGGCATGTCATTCCGCTTACGCGCCGCAGGGCGTCAACGCGATCCAATACGCGGCGCGGCTGATCCACCGGCTGGAACAGATCGGCGACGAACTCGCGCAGCCGGAACACCATGACGCGCGTTTCGATCCGCCGTTCTCGACGGTGCAGACCGGTGTCATCAAGGGCGGACGCGCGCTGAATATCGTGCCCGCCGAATGCGAATTCGATTTTGAAGTGCGGGGCGTGCCGGGCTTCGATCCCACCAGGGTGGTGGACAAACTGCAAAGCTACGCGGCAACCGAACTGCTGCCGAAGATGCGCGCGGTGCAGCCCGATACCGATGTCCGTGTGCAGATGCTGAATGCGTATCCTGGACTCGCGACTTCGCCCGATAGCGACGCGGCACGCCTGCTCGCGTCGTTGAGCGGATCGAAAGAATACGCAACGGTCGCCTTTGGCACGGAAGGCGGACTGTTCACGCAGGCGGGCATTCCAACCGTGGTCTGTGGACCCGGCAGCATGGATCAGGGCCACAAGCCGGATGAGTTCATCACGGTCGAACAACTGAACCGGTGCGACGCGATGTTCGCGCGCCTCGCTGAACATCTAGCAGCGTGAAGTGGCCCAGACTCATCGCGACACACGCTCTACCGCATCGAGTACGAAGTGCGCGACCACGACCACGCCTGTGGTCAGGGTCGCGAGCCAGCAGAGCGCGCGTAAAGACCAATGCGCGACGAGTTCGCCGACCGCTTCGCGTTTCGCACTCAGCAGCACGAGAAGCACCAGCACGGGCGTAATCGTCATACCGTTGACGATGGCGCTCCAGTACAGCGCCTTGACAGGATCGACGCGCCATAGGCCGAGCGCGAGACCAAGCAGCGTCCCCAGTCCCGCGAGCGCAACGAGCAAAACGGCAAGGCGCCGATCACGTTGTTTGCCGCGGGGCCAGTCGAACGAACTCGCGACCGCTTGCGCAGCGGAACCGGCAAGCGAAGGTAGTGCAAGCAGCGCCGAGCCGACCAGCGCAAGCCCGAGCAGGGGGCCGGCATAGCCCTTCAGGAGCGGTTCGAGCGCTCGCGAAAGCTCCGTGGGCTCGCCGGGCTGGGTCTGTGCGCCATGCAGCGTCGCCGCAGCCGCAATCATCATGCACGCTGCCGCCACGCTCGATAACGCGGTGCGTATCAAGGTCTGGTTGCGCAATCGGCGAAGCTGCTCTGACGAACTTCGATCGCCGCGCGCGGCGTGCTGTTCGTGCTGCCGATGTTCTTCCTGGGCTTCCTGCTCGGCCTGCGAAAAAAGCAGATACGGACTCATCGTCGTACCGAGCACGGCCATCAGCATGGTCACGAAATCTTCTTTCCACTCGACGTGTGGCACCAGAGAGCGCAGCACGACCGTGTGCCACGGCACATCGACGATCAGCAGCACGCCGACATACGCGAACATCGGCAGCATCAACCATTTGAGCACCTGCGCATAGCGCGCATATGGGATGAACCACTGCAGCGCAATCGACGTGCAACCGCATGCAAGTGTCAGCAGCCAAAGCGGCCCATGCGTGAAGCGTTGGATGACTACGGCCATCGCCATCACATTGACCGCGATGTTCAGCGTGTTCGCAATCACGAAGCGCGCCACGGCGAAATAGAAGAACACCGGCGAATAGTGCGCGCGCATGTTCGCCGTCAGGCCGTGTCCCGTGACGGCCGCGACACGCGCCGAGACCAGTTGCAGCGCAACCATCGACGGATACGACAGTACGCAGGTCCACAGCATGTCGTAGCCGTACCACGCGCCCGCGAGCGAATAGGTGGCGATGCCGCTGGGGTCGTTATCGCAACCGAGACTTGCCAGCCCCGGTCCGAGATCGGCGGCCCATGAGCGCGCAGGCTGCGACGAGGAAGCGGGCGTACTACCTTGTGCGGCGCCGGACGAGCTGCGTCTGTCGGGGGGAGAGTGCATGCGGTTGATCGTCGGTAAACCGGGGATGCTGTAGCGCTCGCACGAAACGTTCCTTCGTCGAATCGAACCGTGGGCTACGCCGACTACTACTCCACGCTCGACGCCCCGATGGTCGCCACCACTGAAGCGCTATCCGGTGCTATATTTTTTGCGTCGTCATTTCTATGACTATTGCTACCGCGCGCCACATGCAGCAGACGACGCCGACGGTAAAACCGGACATGTCGGAGATTCCGCCGTTAATGACACTCGAAGAGAATGCGCATCGCATGACCACTCGCGCCGCAACCGCAGGGGTCGTGGGCTAATGGAAACGAGCGACTACGACGGGTACACGTTGTGGGGGCATGCCATTCTTCAGCAAGAAGGCGAGGGCATCCTGCAACCGGAGCGCTATGCGGCGAGCGGAACCATCACCCGGGGCGGAAAGCTGGTCGAAGCATCGGGCATTCTGGGATTATTCGATAGCGAGGAAGAAGCCCACCATGCAGGCCTCGATTGGGCGCGCGCGTGGGTGGATGCGCATGGATGAGCGTGAGCGTGGCCGTGGCCTACGTTTCCCGCTTGCTGCGTCCATAAAGCAGCAGCATCGCTGCTATCACCACGCCGTAGATGATCTGACGTCCGGCTTCCGGCATCTGCGCGACTGAAAGGATCGACTGCAGCAGCGTAATCAGAATCGCGCCCGCCACGGTGCCGAGGTATGAGCCTCGGCCCCCCAGAATCGACGTGCCGCCGAGCACGACTGCCGCGATCGCCGGCAGCAGGTAGGCATCGCCCATCGACTGCGCTGCCTTCGATGCATAGCCGGCCAGCAATACGCCGCCGAACGCCGCGAACCCGCTGCACACCGCAAATGCGGCCACGGTCACGAGCCGCGTATTGATGCCGGACAGATAGGCGGCGCGCTCCGTATTGCCGATCGCGTACAGCGTGCGCCCGAAGATCGTACGCGACAGCAGGAACACCGTGGCGCCGCCGATCACCACCCACAGCGCAACGGCATTCGGCACGCCCGGCACGAGCCAGCCCGCGGCGAGCCATCGCATCACCTGTGGCGCGGAATCCTGCGGCGACGATCCGCCGGTATAGACGATCATGATGCCCTGCGCGACCGCATTGGTCGCGAGCGTGGCGATCATCGACGGGATGCGCAGCAGCGCGACGAGAATGCCGTTGACGACGCCGATCAGCACGCCGCAACCGATCCCGACCGGAATCGCGAGGATCTGTCCGAATTCGCCGTGTCCCGCTACCGCGCACGCCATCATTGCGCCGACCGTGATCGTCCACGGCAGCGACAAGTCGATGTGGCCGAGCAGGATCACCATCATCAGGCCGGTCGCGATGATGCCGAGGAAAGCGCCGACCTTCAGTTGCAGCAGGATGTACTCCGGCGACGTGAAGCTGCGCGAAAACATTCCGCCGACGAGCAGCAGCGCGACGATGCACGCGAACGCGATCACGATCGGTTTGTCGATTCTGCGCGTGAGCTTCGACACGAACGTGCTGAG
This sequence comes from Paraburkholderia sp. BR10923, assembly GCF_040948765.1. Taxonomy (NCBI): domain Bacteria; kingdom Pseudomonadati; phylum Pseudomonadota; class Betaproteobacteria; order Burkholderiales; family Burkholderiaceae; genus Paraburkholderia; species Paraburkholderia sp. BR10923. Next base: position 274,212 of record NZ_JBFPKO010000006.1, read on the forward strand.
GCCGTTTGCCGAGACGTGGCTCATTGAAACCACTCCAGGCGATTGCGTACCCTGAACAGCCCGCATGCGCCGATCGCGACAGCGAGCAGAAGAATCACACCCTGAAATAGCGGCTGCCACAGCGCATCGACGTTGAATACGAACAGCAGGTCACCGATCGAGCGAAACGCGAATGCGCCGAAGATCGCGCCGATCGCGCTGCCCTTGCCGCCGAGCAGCGACACGCCGCCTATCACCACGGCGGCGATCGAAAACAGCGTGTACGAGTTGGCGCTGCCGAGGCTCGCTTCGCCGGTGTCGGTGAAGAAGGTCAGAAACAGGCCGCCGATCGCGGCGAGCAGGCCGGCCAGCGTATAGCTCGCGAACTTTGCGCGGCGGATCGGCATGGCGGACAGAAACGCCGCGGGTTCGGACGAGCCGGTCGCGTACGCCGCGCGCCCGATTGCCGAGCATTTGAAAGGTACCCAGACGAGCAGTGTGGCGGCGAGCAGAATCAGCAGGCTCGCCGGCAGCACGCCGGCGACCTTGCCGGTCAGTGCGTCGGCGAGGTTCTCGTTGATCGAGCCGCCGGGCACGGGTCGCAGCAGCAGCGCCAGTCCGTAGAAGACCGCGCTCGTCGCGATCGTCGTCACGATCGGCTGCAGCCGGCCGAAAATGATGATCACGCCGTTCAGCGCGCCGCACAGCGCGCCCGCCGCGAGCACGCCGACGATGCCGAGCGCGCTGTGCAGCGCGTCGCCGGTGACGATCCACGAGCCGATGCAATTCGTCAGCACCAGCGTCATGCCGATCGACAGGTCGATGCCGGCCGTCAGCACGACGAGTGCTTGTCCCATCGAGACGAGCGCGAGCAGCACCGCCTTGTTCGCTGCGGTCTGAAACACGTTGGCCGACAATGCGGACGGATAGTTGAGCAGGTAGATCGCGAACATCAGCACGAACAGGCCGAACGCGAACACCGCCCCGCGATTCTCCGCATACCAGTAACGCAGCCCGCTCATAGCGCGACTCCCGTGGAAGGCGAAACCTGTCCGACGGGCAGGTCCAGCGCGCTCGCAATCAGGTTCTGCTCGGTGATCGCCGAGCCGACGAGTTCCTTCTTGATCCTGCCTTCGTACAGCACCAGCACGCGGTCACAGCAGCCGATCAGCTCGTCGTAGTCGGTCGAATAGAACACGATCGCCGCGCCTTCGTCGGCGAGGCGTCTGAGCAGCTGATAGAGCTCCTGCTTGGTGCCGACGTCGATGCCGCGCGTCGGGTCGCTGAGCAGTAGAATCCGCGGCTGCCGGACCAGCCACTTCGCGATCACCACCTTCTGCTGGTTGCCGCCCGACAGCGAGCCCACGGGCGCATCGATGCTGAACGTCTTGATCGCGAGCAACTCCATCATCCGGTCGACCAGCGACTGCTGGCGGTCGCGATCGATTACGCCGGCGCTGGACATGCGATCGAGCGCGGCAAACGACAGGTTCTCACGCACCGACATCGGCAGCATCAGGCCTTCGGTCTTACGGTCCTCCGGGATCAGCGCTATGCCGATTCCGTTGGCGCGCGCGGCCCTCGGGCTGCCGATCGACACCGCTTTGCCATCGACCTCGATCGTGCCCGCGCACCCGCGCAACACGCCGAACAGCGCGAGCAGCAGTTCGCGCTGGCCTTGTCCGTCGAGGCCGCCGAGGCCGAGTATTTCACCGGGCTTCAACGAAAAGCTGATGCCTTGCAGCGTGTCGCTCCACGCGAGATCGCGACACGCGAGAACCGGAGCGGCGCTGCGTCCGTTGGCGGGTTTGGCCGGGAACACATGCTGGTACTTGCGGCCGATCATCATTTCGACGACTTCGTTGTCGGTGCGCGTGCCGGCCTCGAAACTCATTACATGACGGCCGTTCCGGTAGACCGTGCATTCGTCAGCGAGCGCCTTCACCTCGTGCATCCGGTGCGAGATGAACAGCAGCGCGAGGCCCTCGTCGCGCAGGCGCTTGAGCACCTCGATCACCCGCGCGACGTCGGCCGCGGTCAGCGCCGACGTGGCTTCGTCGAGGATCAGGATGCGAGGCTCGTGCGCCAGCCCCTTGGCAAGCTCGACCATCTGCTGGCGCGACAGCGGCAGGTCCCGGACCTTTGCAAGCGGATTGATGTCGGCGGCGCCCGCTCGGGCGAGCGCCTCCTCGGCCTGGCGGCGCTGGGCCCGGCGGTCGATCATGCCGAAACGTCGCGGCGGGTTCGAAGCGAAGATATTGTCGGCTACGCTCAAGTCGGGAATGAGCGACAGCTCCTGATACACGCAGACGATGCCGGCCGCGTTCGCCTCGGCCGGCGATGCGAACGCGACCTGCCTGCCATCGTAGTGCATCGTGCCCTCGTCGGGCTGCACGACGCCGGACATCACCTTCAGCAACGTGGACTTGCCCGCGCCGTTCTCGCCGAGGATCGCGTGAATGCGGCCCCTCTTCACCGTGAGCTCGGCGTGATCCAGCGCGACCGCGCCGCCGTAGCTTTTCGACACGCCAGACATCTGAAAGAACGGCTGCGCTGCATCCTGCGGCATGCTTCGTCTCCCGTCACATTCCGGCCATCATCCGATCACTGGTTGCCCTGGGTCTGCTTCATGATCTCCTGCGCGGAGAAATTGATGCCGCAAGTCGGAAACGAGTTGCCGACGAAAAAGTTGTCGGAGTCGTTCGGGAAATAGTTGACGCCCGACTTCAGCTTCGAATCGTCGGTGACGTCTAGCGGCAGCTTGATCGAGACCGGGACCGTCTGGCCGTCCAGCGCGGCGAGCGCCGTCTTGATCGCTACCGCCACCTGCGCGGGACCGGTGCCAGCCGACGTGCACTTCAGGCCCTGGCCCCCATACTGCGCGCAGAACTTGCGAAAGCCGTTCTCCGTCTCGCCGCCGAAGGGCACGAACGGATGCTTCGCATCGATCATCGCGCGCACGACACCCGTGTCGCCGCCTTGCGCCGAGATGCCATCGAAATGACCCTGCACGGCGATCGCGTCGGCGGCGGCCTTTTGCGCGACCCCGTCGTCCCACTTGCCGTAGACCTGGACGACGTTCCACTTCTTGCCGGTGTCGTCCAACGTTTTCATGAAACCATTGTGCCGGTCCGTGTCGACCGACGTGCCCGCCACTCCGCGAACCTCGAGCACCTTGCCGCCGTTCGACAGGTGGTTCGCGAGCCACTTGGCCCACAGCACGCCGAGCCCGTACTGGTCGACGTTGACGTTGATCGCGTCTTCGCTGTCGAGGATGTTGTCGAACGCGATCAGCACGACGCCGGCGTTCTTCGCGCGGCGGATCGCAGGGCCGAACGAGGTGGGGTTCTGCGCGTCCACGATGATCGCGTCATAGCCGGCATCGATGAAGTTGTTGACGGCCGAAATCTGCGCCGGCACGTCCTCGCCGGTCGAGACGACCTTGAACTCCTTGAGCTTCGCGGCGACGGCCGGCTGTGCCGCATAGGCTTTGGCCGTCTTGATCATCTGGATGCGCCAGGTGTTCGCGATATAGCCGTTCACGAGTGCGATCCGGTAGGGCCCGTTCTTCTTCGGATACTTGATGTACTTCGTGTCGCTCTTCCAGGGGACCATGCATGTGGGATCGCTGGACGGCCCGGAAACGATCGTTGCCTGCGCGAAAGCCGCGCTTGCGCATAGCGTGAATGCCGCGGTCGCCGCCGCTCGAAGCACCTGGATTCCTGAAAGCATGTCGTCTCCTTTTTGTTGGATTGAACTTGCCGATTGCCGGCGAACATGGCGGTCATGAATCGCCGCCGAATTCTGTGCGTGAAGCAGGGAATCTTGCGGAATTGTGCTGCAGCGGGGCTGAATCGGACTCGCCGAAGCAGCGGAACGACTTCTTCAAAGGCGTCGCCTCCGAAGCAAAACGAAGGGCCGGCGCGAACTCAGTCACGTCTGACAGTACTGGCATACCAATCCGCGCGCGATAGTGGTTTACCACGGCGTCGCGGGGGGACTCGAACAGTCTGAAACCCCTGCTGAATCGGCTCGAGGCCAACAAAAGCGGCGGCGGGCCCGTGGCGGCCTGATCCGTCAATTGGTGTACCATTTTGTCGAACTCGAACCGATCCTTTGGCCGCTTCGAAGCTTTCGGGAATCCTGAATGGACGAGCTTTCACACACGCCGAACGGCCGCGGTGCCGATGAGGACGCGACCGACCGTTCCTATGTCGGACTCGCGAAGCAGATCTACGATCTGATCGCTGCCGGCGACGTCGGGCCGCGTGCGCGCCTGCCTTCCGAGCGCACGCTGGCCGAACGCTTTGGCGTGAGCCGCACACAGGTGAGGGAGGCGATCATCGCGCTGGAAGTGCAGGGCGTGGTCGAGGTTCGCGTCGGCTCGGGCATCTATGTGGCAGACGCGCCGGACCCGCGCTCCGCCATGTTCAAACTGCCGCGCGGGCTAGGCCCGATCGAGACGCTGCGCGCGCGGGTGGTGATCGAAAGCGGGATCGCCGCGTTAGCCGCTACCGAACGCAAAGATTCAGACCTGGACCGGCTGTTCGCCGCGTTACGCGCGATGCGCGAAAACATGCATGACAAAGCGGCGAACGAGGCCGCTGACCGTGATTTCCATTTGGCAATTGCGCGGGCGACGGGAAACGAAATGCTCCGGCTCGTGGTGACCGCGATGTGGGACAACTCCCGCGCCGACCCGCTGTGGAAAAAGATCGAGGAGCACTTCCACACTCCCGCATTGCGGGCGGCTTCACAGGATGAGCATCAGCGCATCTTCTCGGCGATCATGGCGCGAGACGCGGCCGCTGCGCGCACGGCGATGCAGGCGCATCTGACGCGGGTCATCGGCGAGTTCACCCAGGCGTGGCGTTAGCGCCGCTCCAGGCTGTTCGCCTTGTGCCCGGTCACGGCTCTGTTTCGTCGCCAGCAAGGTTGTCGAGGAAGCGGGCGAGTCGTTCGGTGTCGGCCTTCGTCCAGCCGTCGGGCGGCACCACGCTGGCCCAGCCGCTGACGTAATCCTCCGAAGAGTAGTTGTGACCAAAACCCGGCGGCACGGCGAGCTGATGAATCTGATCGCCCACCGCCTGCACGCCCGAGACGATCGGAAACCAATGCATCGCGCGAGGCATGTCGAAGCCGCGAGGCGGAGCCATCCATTCTGGGGGCCACCAGAACGCTCTGACGCTCCAGAAGACAGCCGGATCGGCCGGATGCTGAAGGTACACGATTCGGGGGGCCGGCCAGTCCGCATTCAATGCCACCTGATGCGGATCGCGATTCAGGAACCGTACGACACGCCCGCCATCGAAGATCGGCTGCCAGAAGGGCGACCCGCGATCGCGCTCGCGGGTGAGTTGCGCATGGATGAGGTTGGTTTGTTTGGCGCCGGCGATCAGCACGCCATCGGTCGCGGCCACCATATTGGCCACCGACGCCGATGCGTCCGCTCCCACGAAAGGCGCTTCCACTCCCGCGGCGCCGAGGCTCTTGCCGAACAGAACGAGCTTCGGCCGCTTTTGCGGTGGGAGCGTCGACCAGCGGGCGCGAACGGCGTTGAAGAGCGTGATACCCGCCTCGTCCGCGAGCCCAGCGTCCACGAAGATGGCGTAGCGGCTAGGCAGGAAAGAGTATTGAATCGCCACGATCGCCGTGTCGCCGCCGTGCAGTTCCTCGAGCGAGGTGGCGGCTTGGGGCACGATCCAGCCCGTGCCGGTGGGTATCCACACGACCAGCACTTTGCGGTCGAACCCGCCCGCGCGCTCGAGCTCGCGGACCGCAATCCGCGCGCGCTGTTCGAGGGAGTCCGCAGAACGCACCCCCACGTAGACTCTCACCGGATCGACCAGCCTCGCATCTGATCCGTGGAACTTCGCAAGTTCTTGCCTGTTTGTCGCCGTTGCCACGAAGTCGCGCCCCATGCGTCCCAAGCTGTCCCATGCGACCAACGACATGCTGCTGCCGGACACCGTGGGCGACGTGGGGGACAGGGTTCCTTCGGTCGTGTTCTCGTTCCTCGGCTCGTGGACGAGATCGGAGCCCGTGGCGAGGGCGGGAAAAAACACTCCGCGACCGAGCGCGATGCCAATCACGATGATGAAGAGCGCCGTTGCTGGCACCGACACGATCGACGGGACGTGGCGCAGGATCACCCGGTTGACTGCGGCGACACCACGGGCCGCGACTCGCCCGATGACCACCAGCAGCACCGCCGCCAACGGCGACACCACGCTCATCAGCACGCCATCCAACCAGCCGATGGTTGTCATCCCCATGAAACTACGTTGCTCGTTCTGCCAGCCGAGCCATAGCTTCGCGCCAGCGAACAGTGCAATGAGCCACGCCGCCGCCAGAACGATTGCTATGCGCCGGCGGCTCTCGCTGCCGGGCACGCGCCCCCATCGCTGCAGCAGCCGATGCACCCCGCAGCCAGCCAATGTGCCTACCCCGTAGCCGATGGCCAGACAAAACGCACCGACGACGGTTTGCGTTACCCACGACCGCGGAATCAGCGTTGGCGTCAGTGACTGCCACCAGAACACGAGCGCGAGCAACGAGCCGCTGAGCGTCGGCGTCCGAAGTGCGCCTCGGAGCCCGGCAGCTATCGGCTCGTGGGAGTTCCGCATGCGTGCTCGCTCAGATTGGCGCAGCTCGCACTTCGTCCCCGCGGGCCATCCGCAAAGGAGTCGAAGACACGAGCCGGCTTGATTTTGACGGTGCTTCGGGCCATGCATCGCATTGTATTTAGCTTTCTCCGAGTCGAACAATCTCGTAGCCTGCCAGTGACTTACCGAATCGGCGCGCACGCTGCTTGCTCGTGGTGCTGCGATCGGCTCCCACGACTGAATGCCCGCAACTCAAAAATGAAAGATCGATCCACAATCCTATGCGTGCGCGACAGCAAGCTGCTCCTGGTCGCTCGCTCGCGCTCGCGCTGGTCGCTGCCCGGTGGCACGATAAAGCGGCTCGAAACCCCGCTGGACGCTGCTCGACGCGAACTGGAGGAAGAAACGAACGTGGTCGAGGTCCACCTGACGTATCTGTTCCAGTTTGGCGGGCTCAACAAGCGGCATCATGTTTTCCTTGCCGAGTTCGCGCGCGACATATCACCTGAGCCCGGCAATGAGATCGCCCAATGCCGATGGTTTACTCCGATCAAGATCGAGACTTTGTCAGCCAGCATACCCACCCGGGAGATTGTCGGCCTGTTCGTTCGGATTGACGATCGCGGCTATGGGCGCGCGGCCCGCTGAAGACAGGTGCGGCACGGTTTTAGCTACGCGGTTGTGGCAGATGGCCGTTGTAGCGAGGAGCACTGTCGTGAAAAAGGCGTTCTCAAAAAATTTTCCGGCTCCCGACCAACGGGCGCCTTTACTGGCAGAGCTTCGCCGGCACAAAATGGCTCGCACGGCATACGACTACGTACGCGGAGGCGCCAGGCGCTTTTATGCGTGGCTCGACAGCCAGCCTCCCGGCGCGTTGCCCGATGGTCCGCCGGTGTGGATTTGTGGCGACTGTCATCTCGGGAATCTCGGCCCGGTCGCGGATGCAGCGGGTCACGTGGCAGTCCAGATCAGGGATCTGGATCAATGCGTGATCGGCAATCCTGTGCACGACCTGCTTCGGCTGGGACTGTCGCTGGCCACCGCCGCGCGCAGCGCGGACTTGCCGGGCGTAATCACCAGCTGCATGGCGGAAGCGCTCATCGACGGCTACCAACAGGCCTTCGACGACACCCGCAGCAACGAGACGAAGCGGGCGCAACGGCCGGCGGTCGTGCAGGTCGCGATGAAAAGGGCACTGCACCAGTCGTGGCGCAAGCTGGGCCGGCAAACGATCGACGGTGCGGCGCCGTACATTCCTCTTGGCAAGCGTTTCTGGCCGCTGTCAGAAGAAGAAGCGCAGGCGGTTCGATCCCTCTTCGCGCCGCAGTCGGACCTGGCGATGGCAGAGGTGCTGGGCGCGGCGACGACAGGCGACGCGAAAATCGAGGTGCTGGACGCGGCGTTCTGGGTCAAGGGGTGCAGTTCTTTGGGGCGCCGCCGCTACGCGGTGTTGCTGGACATCGATGGAGAATGTTCTGCTGGCGGGCCCCCCTGTCTTGTCGACATCAAGGAAGCCGCCACCGCTGCCGCGCCGGCACACGCTGGCGCTCCGATGCCCCGCGACAACGCAAAGCGCGTAGCCGAAGGTGCCCGGCACGTGACTCCCCGGCTCGGCGACCGCATGCGCGCCGCGCGTCTGAACGGAGCGGCGGTCGTGATCCGCCAACTGATGCCGCAGGATCTCAAGTTCGACGCGGACCGGCTCACCGAAGCTGATGCCGTCAAGGCAGCCCATTTCCTTGCGCTCGTGATCGGGCAGGCCCATGCGCAGCAGATGGATGCCTCGACTCGTAAAGCCTGGCTGGGCGATCTGCAGGCAAGTTGGCCCAAATCGATCAAGGCGCCATCGTGGCTGTGGCGCAGCATGGTCGAATTGACCGTCGCAAACGAAGCGGAATATCTGGAGCACTGCCGGCGCTACGCTGTCGACCGGCGGGGCGAACAGGTCAGATAGCGAGAGGCTCCCGACGACGCGCCGGTGAGCGGAAATGCAGTCATTTCCGCTGACGAACGCCGGCCAGCACGCTTGCGAGTTCGTCGATGGTGAACGGTTTGCTCAATGCGGTCCAGCGAAAGGGCATCGATGGCAATTGCGGGTTTGCGTATCCCGACGCAAACACGACATGGAGTGAAGGCGCTCGCGCGGTCGCCTGCTTCGCCAGTTCGATACCGTCGATATCCGGCATCCGCAGGTCCGTGATCAGCACGTCGAAGGGTTCATTTGCCAGCCACTCGAGCGCCTCACGCGGCGACGTCGTGAATTTTCCCGAATGCCCAAGCAAGCCGATCAGTTCGTTGGTCGCTTGAGCCAGGTTCACGTCGTCGTCGACCAGCAGGATACGCAAAGGGGCGACCGGGCCGCCGGGCGCCGCATCGCGCGAAGTTTTGCTACGCACGGGGTCGCCGACATCGAGCACCTGACGGATCTTACGCGCAAGCTGCTCGCGGCTGTACGGCTTGCTGAGCAGGTCGACGCCCGGGTCGAGCCTGCCGCCATGGACGATCGCGTTCTGCGTATACCCCGACGTGAAAAGGACCTTCAGATGCGGCAGCAGCCGCAGACCCTGAGCGACCATGTCCGTGCTGCGGAGCGGACCCGGCATCACGACATCGGAAAAAACCAGATCGATATGGACGCCGCTGCGCAATACGGCGAGCGCTTCCTCCGCGGCGTCGGCTTTCAGGACCCGGTAACCGAGGTCCGAGAGCGTGTCGAGGGCGGTCGATTGCACGTTCCTGTCGTCTTCCACGACGAGGATCGTTTCCGATCCTCCCTTGGGAGCCGGTGTGACGCGTGGCGGCAGTTCGACTGCCGGCCGGTCCGAGCGGGGCAGATACAGTTTGACTGTCGTGCCGTGCCCGACCTCGCTGTAAATCTTGATATGGCCGCCGCTCTGCTTGACGAAGCCGTATGCCATGCTGAGCCCGAGACCCGTTCCTCTTCCCTCCGGTTTCGTCGTAAAGAAAGGATCGAACGCGCGATCCACCACGTCCGGCGGCATGCCTGTGCCGGTGTCGGTGACGGCCAGCAGCACGTACTGGCCAGCCTGGATGTCCGGCACCGAGGCGACGTACTCGTCGTCCAGCATCGCATTGGAGAGCTCCATCGTCAGCTTGCCGCCCTCGGACATCGCGTCCCGTGCGTTGATCGCCAGATTGAGGATCACGTTTTCCAGCTGATGGATATCGACGAGAGTGTTCCACAAGCCGCCGGCGACGACCGTTTCCACGTCGATCGTCTCGTCGAGAGCCCGGCGCAGCAGATCGTCCATGCCGCGAAGCGCGGAGGCCAGGTTGATGACGACCGGCCGTAGCGGCTGCCGCCGTCCGAACGCGAGCAGTTGCGACGCGAGTTTCGAGCCGCGCTCGACCGCTGTTATCGCTTTTGCCACGCGCTCGCGAGTCCATTCGTCGCGGGAATGCCGGCTGTCGAGCAATTCCAGATTGCCGCGCAAGATTTGCAGCACATTGTTGAAATCGTGCGCAACGCCGCCCGTCAGTTTGCCGACCGCCTCCATCTTTTGCGACTGGAACAGCGCCTTGCGCGTGTCCTCCAGCATCCGGCTGGCTTCCATACGCTCGGTGATGTCGCGCGTGATTTTCGCAAAGCCGACCAGCGCCCCATCTTCGTCACGGATTGCATCGATCACCACGTGCGCCCAGAAGCGCCGGCCGTCCTTTCGCACCCTCCACCCTTCGGCTTCGAACCGTCCCTCACTGGCTGCGATCGACAGTCCCCGTTGCGGCAGGTCGGCCGCGGCATCCTCGGGTGTGTAGAAGCGCGACATGTGCGAGCCGATGATTTCCTCGGCGCTATACCCGTTGATCCGGCGAGCGCCGGCGTTCCAGTTCGTGACGATCCCGGCGGGAGAAAGCATGAAAATCGCGTAGTCCGTCACTCCGTTCACGAGCATGCGAAAGCGCCGTTCGCTCTCGACGACGGCATCGTGCGCGGTCTTCTTGTCCGTCATGTCGCGCACGATCTTGCCGAAGCCGAGCACACGCCCTGTGTCGTCGGTCAGAGCGGTGATCACGACATTGGCCCAGAACCGTGATCCGTCCTTGCGGATGCGCCAGCCTTCGGACTCGGAGCGGCCGGTGCTGCGGGCGATATCGAGCAACGCAGCGGCGCTGCCTTTGTCGCGATCGTCCTGCGTGTGGAAAATGTCGAAGCGCTGCCCGATGACTTCGTCAGCCAGAAAGCCATGAATTTTCTCGCCGCCGACGTTCCAGGTACGGATGATGCCTTCCGGCGAAAGTCCGATGACCGCATAGTCGATGACGGAGTCGATCCATCGCTGGGCCCAGTCGTCAGGCATGGATGGACCGGCTTGCGCGCCGTCTGGTGCTCGGTAGTCGTCGGGTTTCGAATGATTCATGCGATTCGATCCTGAAGAATATGATCTGGCAGCACGTGTTATGCCACACCTGGACAGGGTCGGGAAATCGGTTCGGGACCCGAGCCGGCCGCGTGACGCCGACCGGCTCGATCAGTTCGACGGCACCGGGTTATCAAGGCCCGGGAAGGAACTGGACATCCCCGTACCAGGCGCGTGTCGTGGTAGCGGTATTGTCGGTATCGGTGAGCAGCCCATAGCCTGTGATTCGTCCTGGCGGTTCGTGAAAGACCCGCTCGTAGTCTTGCACGATATTTCGGCGCAGACTTTGCCAGCGACCCGCATCGCCGGGCTGACCGGAGACCACGATCATCTGCACGCGGTTCGTGCGGGGGTTGGCAATGACGGTGCCCGGCGCGGCGTTGGTCGACCAGACGTACATCAACGTCGCATAGGGCAGGTCTTCGCCGCTCAGTTGTTTGGCCAGCCCCATCTTCGCCCGGTCGAACATCGACAGCTTGCTCTTGTCGCCGTCGAACATGAACATCAGCCGCGCTGGCGCGTCTTCCTTCGACGCGACGCGGTTATCGGCGCCCGCGATCGGCCCATCCGCTTTCCAGCGCCATGCCACGACGGGTGTGCGCGCGAGATCGATATTCCCTTCGTGCATCAACGCAGAAGCGGAGCGGTTCGCGTCCGCCTGCAGCACCGTGGTGTGGTCATCCTGAACCAGCGTGTATTGCGTGATGGGCTTGCCGCGCACCACCGGCAGGTTCTTCCAGCCAGCGGGCAGCGATGTGCCGGGCTCGCTCGTGGAAAAGGCGATACCGGGGTTTTCGTCCTGGGCAGGAAGGGGGAGCGGCAACAACAGGAGCGCGACACATGCGGCGATCCAGGCTGGCTGTGCGGTTCGTTTTTGCGCTCGGCGGCTCGAAGGAAGGTGCATGGCGGTCGCATTCGTCTCCAGGATAGCAACCATTGTAATGGGCAGCGCAGGTGACATTTCAGCGGCCGCTTACTTCCGCGCGTGTCGGGGGGATTCAGGATTTCCTGACGCCCGGATCAGGCTTTGCCGTAGTCATTTGCAGCCGCCGACGACTGTACGCTGGCGCCCGTTCATCCATCATCGGTGATGCTTGCGAAGATCGAAAGGCGATGTGCAAAATGATTGCGGACTTTCTGGACCGACGCAGGCGCTTGCAAGAGATCGACAGAATTTGCCAGCGCCTGTTCGAAACCTGGTGCGAGGCGCGCAGCCTGACACCGCTGACATACCTGCTGTTTTGCTGGCCGTTGCGCGACACCCGTCCTGTCGCGATACGACGTTTGCAGCAGACGTTGAAGGAATTGCGCCGCGATCATGCGGAAGGTTTCGATGCCGGCACGTTCGTGGCGCTCGATCAACTCGTCGACCGGCTCGACGAACTGGTCGATCGGGCAGAAACCCCGGTGACGTTTTCGCTGGTCACCTAGCCGGGCGCAACTTGCCGGCCGCGAGTCCTGCGAATGCGAGATGATCGGGCCAAGGCTTCACCAATCGGGCGCCTCACGCACGAGTTCGGATTCGGGACATGATCAAGATCCTCATCGCCGACGATCACGCGATCGTGCGCGGCGGCCTCAAGCAGATCATCGCAACTACCGCGGACATGATCGTGGTGGAGGAGGCTGGCCACGGCTCCGAGGTGATCGACAAACTTCGCAACTGTGACATCGACCTGCTGTTGCTCGACATGACGATGCCCGGCATCAGCGGCGTCGATCTGATCCGACGCGTGCGCTCGGACCGACCGGGGTTGCCGCTGCTCGTGCTCAGCATTCACAACGAGGCGCAGGTGGCGTCGCGCGCACTGAGGGCAGGCGCGACCGGTTACGTGACCAAGGACAGCGATCCGGACGTATTGCTGGCGGCAATCCGTAAGCTCGCCGACGGCGGACGCTTCATCGACCCGAAACTGGTCGACGCGATGGTCTTTGAAAAGCATGCGGGAGACGTGCCGCCGCACGAAGTCCTGACGGATCGGGAGTTTCAGGTGCTACAGCTGATCGCGAGCGGCCGGAGCATCAATGACATCGCGGAAGCGTGTTCGCTCAGCGCCAAGACGATCAGCACCCACAAGATGCGGCTAATGCAAAAGCTGGGTCTTTCGAATAACGCGGAGGTGATCCGTTATGCGATCAGGCACGGCTTGATAAGCGAGTAGTCGATGAAGCTGGACCAATGCTTTCGAACGAACCCGTCGCGCGGGTACACCTGGTGTGGGAGAACATCGCATGGAAGTGCTATCGGCGAGTGAAATCGAATTGCGGGCGTGGATAAGCCGATGGTATGACCATGCCGTCGCAGCGGGCCTCGTACGGCCGCCTTTTCTGCTCGACGATGCAAAGGCCATGCGCCTCGAATCCTACTTCACCGCGGGGTTGACGCCGGAGGAGGGTGCGCAACTGTTCTTTGGAACCGTGCATTAAGCCGCGCCGCTCCTTGCGGTTCATCGACCGCAAACTCGCTCTCGAACCTCGATGCCAGGCGCAAGTATCTGGCACTCGCTTCGTCGCCCGTCGCTCGCAATTCCGGTTGACTCCGTCGCGTCTCGCCCGCTCATCATAGGCGCGCATTTCCCACATATCGGGGAAACTCCCTGGCTCTCGAAATTTGGAATCCGACTTAACAAAGTTAGAATGACTGCTCTAAGACGGCTTCAGACCGTCTGCCCGACCGACGGCCCGGCGTGGGAACGACCTTCACGAATCGCAGTGGCAGCGATCACCGTGTCCGCGAGAACCTGAGAGATATCCCGTGAGCAGCCCAAAACAGATGCCATTTGCCCTATCCGTTCCGACCGACGTGTCGCAACTGCCGAACCAGCTCGTCGCCGGCTTTTGGGCGCTGATGAGACTGAACGTCGACACGTGCAGGTCCGCGGTCACAGGTGCCGCGCTGCACTGGGAAAGCGTATGGCGCGCCCAGACACCTGAACAGTTGATCAGACGCCAGGCCGATGTGATGCCTTGGCTCGTCCTGCAGTTCGCCGATTACACGCGCGGCTGGATGGATATCGCGTCGGAAACCATCACGCCGTGCCGTGCCGTTAGCAATCACGACGACGCGCATGAGCTCCAGGAGGGCACCATGTCCGCTGAGCAGCCGGCCTGCGCAACGGGTGTCGACCCGACGCTGAGCGAGGACATCGCGTCGCCGCAGGAGCAGCGGGCCGGCGAATCCGTCGCCGAAGCAGACGTAGAGGAAATGGTCCGCGCCATTCTCGAACGCGTTGCAAAGGCGACCCCTGACACGCCGGAACGCCGAAGTCCGCCTCGCGCACGCCGCTCGTCGACCCGATAGGCGACAAGCTTTCACACATCCTGCCGGGTCCGGTTCTCGCGTGCTGCGGATGCAGCCGTGGCCGGATCTGGTCACCCGTCGTTCCTTCCCGCCGCGAGGTAAGCGATATGTTGAGCCCGCACGAAGTGGCCACGCTGCTGCTGTTGAAGGATGCGCCTGAACGAATCGATCTGGATCGGGCAGAGCTTGGCGCGCTGCGCGAACTGCAGTTGATCACGAATGAGCCAGCTGGCTCGGGCTTCCGGCTTCCTCACGTGACGCCGCGTGGCGACGCTGTGCTGCGTGCGTTCGCAAGGGTCCGTTGACTGGTGCCAGACAGCAACTAACACAGCATTCTCCCGGCGCGGGGAACGAATTATGCGGCAGCTCGAACCGAGGCTCGCGGTTCGATACCTGAAAACATCCGACAGGACGCTGCCACCAGCTTATGAAATATCTCGCCCGGGTTGCCGCACTTGCCGGCCTGGCGATCGCGGTCTGGCTCGTCTGGCACGTCGACGCGCAAAAGGTGCTCGGTTTGATGCGCGCAGCCGGCGCCGGGCTCGCGCTTGCAGGGATGGTCCATGTTCTGCCGATGCTCGCCAACGCGAGGAATTGGCAGATGCTGATGCGCGGCCTGCTACGCCCGAATCTGTTCGCCGTACTGCGCCTCGTCTGGATTCGGGAGTCCGTGAACGGCATGTTGCCCGTCGCACGAGTGGGCGGCGAAGTCGTGACCTTTCGCATGATGCGCAAATGGGGCATGGAGCCGGCCCCCGCCATGGCGAGCCTCGTCGTCGATCTCCAGCTGACGCTGATCAGCGAAATGCTGTTCGCCATTGCGGCCATCGGCTATCTGATCGCCCATGCCGGCGCCACGGCGTTGCACCTCGCAGCCAGGCTCGGAGGCGGCATCGCCATTCTGGCGGTTCTGCTTCTGGCGTTTTCGTTCGTGCAGCGAGCGAGTCCGTTCGCCCGTCTGACGAAGCTGTTCAATCGCATCACCAGCGGCAAATTCCGCTCGCTCGTCGGCGAGTCGGTGCGCATCGATCAGTCGATTAGCGACCTCTGGCATCAGCCCGGTGTGATCATCCGTTACCTGCTCGTCTGGCAATCACTCCAATGCATCGCGACCGCGCTCGAGCTGTGGCTCGCGCTCTATTTTCTGTCGGCCAAAGCAAGTTTCCTTCAGGCACTCGTGCTGGAGTCGCTGATCCAGGCGCTCAGCAGCGTCGCGTTCTTTGTGCCTGGCGCGCTCGGCGTTCAGGAAGGTGGATTTCCGCTGATCGGTACGGTGCTTGGTTTTCCTCCGCAGCTTTGCCTCGCGCTCGCGGGTGCGCGCCGTTTTCGTGACATCATCGTTTTTCTGCCTGGGCTGATTGCCTGGCAGGTGGAGGAATGGCGCGACAAGCGGCGGGCTCCGGCCAATGCGACGGCAGGTGGCGCCGCAGCGGAACCCGGTGAACACCGTAGCCGCCCTTCGCAGAGGGTCGGTCGCAAATCATGATGCGAGACACTGGAAAACATGATGCGGTAGTGCTGTTCGGCGCCTTCGATCGCCACAACCTGGGTGACCTGCTGTTCCCTCATGTCGTCGCAAAACTGCTTGCGTGCGAGCGCGTGATCTTCGCCGGGCTCGCGCAGCGCGACCTGCGCGTCTACGGTGGCCACACTGTACAGGCGCTCGCGCAATTGGCCGCCGAACGCGGCAAGGATCGCGTGCATATCGTGCACGCAGGCGGCGAGATCCTGACTTGCGGCGACTGGGAGGCGGCGGTGATGCTGCTGCCGCGGGACGAGGCACAGAAGATCATCGCGCGACTAGATACACATCACGATGAGCGACGCTCGTGGGCACGTGCGCTGACGGGTCTCGATGCGCTTGCCCCCTACATGGCGTCTCGTGAGATGTTTCCCTTTGCGTCGAGCGTCATTTATCAAGCGGTTGGTGGCGTCGATGTCGAGCGGCTGGACTCCTGCATGCGAGCAGAAGTCCTGTCGAAACTCACGCAAGCCGACGACGTCAGCGTGCGCGACGTCAACACGCAGAATGGGCTCGCCGCGGCTGGCATTCCCGCGCGGCTCGTGCCGGACCCGGCGGTGATGGTGGCCGAGTTGTTCGGCGCGACCATTCGCGCGCACACGGAGCCGAGCGGCGTGGCGAACTTGCAGCGGACGTTTCCCGATGGATTTGTCGCCGTGCAGTTCAGTGCGGACTTCGGCGACGATAGAACGCTCGGTGTGCTGGCGCGCGAGCTCGATCGTGTGTCGAACGAGAGCGGGCTTGGTATTGTGTTTTTTCGAGCGGGTGCCGCGCCTTGGCATGACGATATGGCGTGCTACGAACGGATTGCGGCGCGGATGAAGGTCTCACGTACGCAACTCTTCCGATCGCTGGAGATATGGGACATCTGCGCACTGATCGCGGATGCCACGGCCCATGCGGGAAGCAGCCTGCATGGACGGATCGTCGCGATGGCGTTCGGTGTGCCGCGGGTGAATTTCGTTCATCCGGCGCGCGCGCATGACACGACGAAACAGTCCGCGTTTGCCGCGACGTGGGAGCCAGCGGCCGTGCCGGGCAGCGTCGGGATCGAGGCGCTTTCGGAAGCAATGCTCGATGCCCTGGCGATCGACCGGGTGTTGCTGAGGCGGACGGCCGCATACCTCGCCGCTCGCTATCGGGAGGGGTTCGCACAGATGCGAGCTGCGATGTGTTGCGCGTGAAATGCGGGGCCTTGCGCGACGAGCGCAAGACCCTGTCAGACAAACGCTGCAAGCAATGTCGTCAGATTTTCAGTCGAGAAACCTTGGTGCCGGCCAGCGACACGTCAGCCATCAGACCTGCATTCGTCAGCACGATCGCCTGGACGGGTTCGGTGGCTGTTGTCGTATCGATCGTGCCGTTCGCTCCGACCTTCACGAGCGCGACCGAACCTTCGCCACCGACCGACCATCCGTTGGATTTGCGAAAGCTGTCGAGCGCCTCTTGCGTCATGAACAGAAAGATCATGGCCTTCGACTGCGCACCCGCCTGCAAGCCGAACGACCCGGATATCGTCTTGAAGTAGCCGACCGATTTCCCGTGCACCCGCAAAGCGCCTTCACCGTATTGGCCACCCGCGATGAAGCCGACCTTGAGCACGGACGGGAACACGAGTACGCCGTTCGCCTTGTCGACGAGTTCTCTCGAACCTTTGACCGTCTCGAACAGCCGCGACAGGGTCTCGTTGACCTTGGCATCGATGACCTGCCGCTTCGACGCGTTGGATTCGGCGGCAACGGCGTCACTCATCGTGACCGCGGACCCGCTCAGCGCCACACCCGCGACTGCCAGAACCGCGGCACCTGTTTGTAAGAAGCTTCTTCTGCGCATGGCTGCCTCCATCGTGGTTCACGGTTTAAACCGTGATGCTGCAATGGTTGAAGGAATATATTCCACCGACACTTGCCAATTGCGTTGACTGCTGCGGGACCGACTGCCTGTTGCGTTGAAAAAATAAGCCGTGCATTCAGTCACCACTGATCGTAGAAGATGACCTCGCAATTGTATGTAAGGGGCAGCACGGGTATTGCGTTGACATGCGTCGATACGCGCAATTTGCGAATCGGCACAGAAGGCGGGCTCATTGTCGACGAGTGCAGAAAGCCCACGGAAATGGCCGGACGGCAGAAAGACTGAATTCCGTTTCGTTTCTCCTTTGCTTAGCCCGCGTGTGCGAGCGCGCGTGTCGTGCGAACCGTGGACGGGCGGTCGCGCAGCAGTAGTGGCATCAAACGCCGATTGGCTGTCCGCGCCGCCCACTCGCAATACGCGGCGCTGCCGAGCACCCAGCCGTTGAGCGTCGACTGCATCAGGTTCTCGACCTCGCATTCGTCAAGCGGCCGTGCGCCCAGATCGCGGTAAGCCTGTTGGCGCTCCAACGGCGTATTGCCGAGCGCCCGGTATAGCGCGTGATCCTTGATGAAGCTATCCACACGCTGCCCGATGTGATGCGCGCAGCTCGACCACTGGTAGTTTGCCGGGTCGGCAACAAGGCGGTTGCGCACCGGCGCCTGATCGATGACCTGGCTCGTGAGCAGGAAATACCGTTCGGGCTCGATCACCGTCGCCCGGTACCCGCCACGCCACACCGCACCGCGGCGTCCATGGCGGCGGTTGAAGGTCTCGACATAGCGACGGCACACTGCCTGCATCGCCATGGCCACGCTCGATTCGTATGAAGGCGTGACGAGGAACTGGACCGCGTCAGGCATGAGCACCCACGCGTGGACTGCCAGATCGGCGACGCGCGCGGCGTCTGCCAGACAGGCGAGGAAGTACAGGTAGTCTCCTTCGTCCAGAAATGCAGGGCCCGCGATTCCCTGCAAGATTACGTGTTGCGGTTGTTCGGGGACGTAGTGCCGTGCGAGCCGTGTCATGCTGAATCAACTGGAAATCCGCTGTGGGAACGCGATCCCACAGATATCGGACGCGTCATGGTGCGTAACGCGCTATAGAAAATTCTATCGATCATCTGCGCGGATTTGCATCGCGAAAAGGCCATTTTTCTGGCCTCTTTTCGCTGATTTGCCGCTCGCAGCCAGCGTTTTTTATGCCACCGCTGAATTGCGGCGCCGCTTCGCATCCCAGCTCTATCCGAAGAGCAGGGGATCCGCATCCGGGCGGTTCTCGCCACGATGCCTTGAGCGAGCGCGGATGCGATCACTCCAGGAAACATCGGATTGCCGCGTTGAACGCGTGCATGCGACGTGTGACGCGCGCGGTGAGGACCGGATGGTTTTCGTGGCGCCGCGTTTGCCTCGCGGCCGCGGCGGCGATTGGTGCTTCATCATTCCAGTCCCTCGTGCTTCATCGCAAGCTGGACGGCCGGACGCGCACGCATCCGTTCGGCAAAGGTTCGCAATTTCTCAGGCACTTCGATACCCACCTTTTGAGCCCAGAGCAGCATGGTGAACAAATAGGCGTCCGCCACACTCGCTTCGCTGCCGAACAGGTAATCGCCCTTGAACATGGTGGCGATCAACTGAAAGCGTTGACCCAGCTTCTCACGCGCTGCCGTTGCTTCAGCATCCGAAGTGGGCTTGAAAACACGGCCGAACTGCTTGTGGATTTCTGTCGAAATGAACGCGAGCATCTCGAGCAGGCGCAGGTTGCCGGGTTCGCTATTGGGCGCAAGGGCAGGCTTGCGCTGTGCGACCCACGAAAGAATCGCGATATTCTCCGTAAGCCGCTGACCGTCATCCATCTCGAGGGTTGGGACGTAGCTCTTTGGATTGATCTGATTGAACTGCTCCCCCGTTTCGGTCTCCTTCGACTTCAAATCGACGCGAACGCTGTCGAAAGTGAGGTCGGCCTCATGCATTGCGATATGGTCGGCGAGGCTGCAGGCACCTGGCGAATAGTAGAGCTTCATGGTAGGGGTCCCCTTTTCGTGAAATGAACTGAACCGTTTCATTGCAGCAAAGGGTATGCCGCCGTCATAGCCACGGTCCCGCAGACTCGATAGCAGGTAGAAAGTAGGGTCACTAGTATTCTGATTGTGGCTCCTACAATAATTCAAGCTGTCTGACCCGGCCCATCCGAACCAGCATCACAACCGCAGCAGGGCATCGGCGACGGTTAGCACAGGAGGGACTATGCGGTCGGAAGTGAAGTCCGGCGTGCGTCTGAGACGTTATGCAATCACGGTGGCGGCCGTCGTCGTTGCCCTGATCGTCGTCGGACGCATCACCGGCGTCCTCGTCGACTGGCTGTGGTTCTCTTCGGTCGGCTATGGTGGCGTTTTCTGGACCATCCTTTCCGCGCGGGTGCTGCTGTTTGCGACGGTGTTCGCAATCTCGGCGTGCGCGATCTGGCTGTCGGGGATGTTGGCGCATCGTTACGCGAGGCGTGTCGATGTCTTGCGAGCGCAAGCAGGCGATCCGTCGCATGCGAGCGAGGTTGCCGTCGAACTGTCCGAACTGATCGCGCCGCACGTTCCCTGGCGCGCCAGTATTGCCTGCGCCGCGGTCGTCCTGGGGCTGGTTGTCGCCGCTAGCGAAGTTTCGAGCTGGGACATCGCGCTTCGCTTCATTTATCAGGTGCCTGTTGGCGAGCGCGATCCGATTTTCGACAGGGATATCGGCTTTTATCTTTTCTCGCTCCCCGCGTATGTCGCTCTGAAGAACTGGCTGCTGCAGCTAGTGTTCTGGAGCGCGGTCGTGGCAGGTGCTGTGTACGCGTTGCGCGGTGACATTGCGCTGGAGAGGCCACCACGCACGCTGTCGGCCGCCGCCATCACTCATGGCTCAGCACTGCTCGGTTTGTTCTTTGCGGTGAAGGCATGGTCGTGGTGGCTCGACCGCTTCCTGCTGCTCTATGGCGACAACGGCGTCGTGGTCGGCGCGAGCTATACCGATGTCCACGTCGAGTTGCCGGTCCTGTGGATGCTTGTCGGCCTTGGAGCCGCCTCGTCGGTTGCTCTTTGGATCAACATGCGCCAGCGCAGCCATCTGCAGCCCGTCGCTCTCGCACTTCTCGTATTCGGCAGTTCGATTGTGTTCGCCGAGATCTATCCTTCGCTGTTTCAGCGCTTCTATGTCAAGCCGAGCGAGCTGAAACTGGAAACACCCTATATTGAGCATACGATCGCGCTAACGCGCCAGGCGTACGGCCTTGCAAAGATCGAGGTCAAACCGTTCGAGGCCGAGCAGGGGTTGACGCTCGACTCGCTGCAGGCCAATCGGGCGACCATCGACAACATCCGGCTTTGGGATGTGCCACCGCTGATGGATACCTACGCACAGTTGCAGGAGATCAGGACTTACTACAAATTTCTTTCGGTGGACATCGACCGCTATCAGCTCGATAGCGGATACAGGCAGGTGGTGCTGTCGGCGCGAGAACTGGAACCGGCGATGCTGCCGTCCAACGCCCAAACGTGGGTGAACCTGCACCTTATCTTTACTCACGGCATTGGCGTCGTGATGTCGCCAGTCACCGAGAAATCCACTGAAGGCTTACCGTCTTTCTATCTGCACGATATTCCGCCCGTCTCCAGCGGCGGGCCGGCGATTCGCGAACCACGTCTCTATTTCAGTGAAGGCCGGCAGGACTATGTGATCGTGAACGGCAATGTAGCTGAGTTCGACTATCCCCGCAGGCCGACCAATGCGTACACGAGGTATAGCGGGCGCGACGGCGTCACGCTCGGCGGTGTGGGACGCCGCAGTCTCTTTGCCTGGCAGCTCGACGATCCGAACATTTTGCTGAGCGGCTATATCACGGATCAGAGCCGGATACTGCTTCACCGCAACATTCAGGACCGCGTGCGTACGATCGCGCCGTTCCTGACTCTCGACCATGACCCCTACGTCGTCGCAAGCGATGGGCGGCTGTTCTGGATACAGGACGCCTACACCGTCAGCCAGTGGTTTCCTTACTCCCGGCCCGGTTTCGGCGACAACGCCAATTACATTCGAAACGCGGTCAAGGTCGTGGTCGACGCGTATAACGGCACGGTCGATTTCTACGTCAGCGATCCCGCCGATCCGCTCCTGCGCACCTACGAGCGCATCTTCCCCGGTATGTTCAAGCCTTTGGACGCGATGCCAGCGGGGCAACGGCAGCATATCCGCTACCCCGAGGATCTGTTCCTGATCCAGGCGCAGGTCTACCGCGCGTATCACATGGATGCGCCGGAAGTGTTCTACAACCGCGAGGATCTGTGGCAGTTTCCTCAGGAGCTGGTCGGCATGGACGGCGGAAGTTCCGCCAGCACGATGCCGCCGTATTACACGATCATGCGACTCCCCGGCGACCCGCGCGCCGAATTCATCCTGATGCTGCCGATGGTGCCGAGCCAGCGGGAGAACATGATTGCGTGGCTCGCGGCGCGCTGCGATCAGCCCGGGTACGGCAAGCTCATCGTGTATACCTTTCCGAAGGACAAGCTGATCTACGGGCCGTTTCAGATCGAAGCGCGCATTCAGCAGAATACCGAGATCTCGCAGCAGATTTCGCTGTGGAACCAGATGGGCTCACGCGTCATTCGCGGTCATCTTGTAGTCGTGCCGATCGAGAACTCGATCCTCTACGTTTCTCCGCTCTATTTGCGCGCAGCCTCCGGTCAGTTGCCGGAGATGAAGAGAGTAATTGCCGCCTATGGCGACCGTGTGGTGATGGAGGACTCGCTGGATCAAGCGCTGGCGGCGCTTTTCCAGGAGACCGCGCGAGCGGCATCGCCATCCCGGGGCACAGTGGATGCTCGCGCGCGAGAGGCACTTGCTCACTATGACCGCGCGATCGAGCGACTGAAGGCGGAAGACTGGAGCGGCTTCGGTGCGGAACTGAATGCGCTGCGGCCGTTGCTCGAGGCCCTCGGTGCTGGCCGTTCCGATGATCACAAATGACCAGCGGAACAAGGAACGGGTCGTTGAAAGCCTGCGCGTCGATCAATGCGGTTCGCCGAGGCAAGCGTCGGCAACATCGACGATCGGCTCGCTGTCGGCGTGAGCTTCAGGAAACCGATCAACACACCTGATCTGAACGTAGGTCCACCAGGTTCCCGGTGGATCGTGACCCAGCCACATCACCGTGGCTGCGACCTTGGTTCGCAGCCCCCATTGCCGCCAGTCGGCGCCGGTTGGCGAAAAGTTTCCGTGAATGTCCTTATAAAGGTTGCGGTCCAGGCCGTACCGCTTCAGATAGGGCGGGTTGATGCGTTCCTCGGCTGTAGCCGGCTCGCCACGTCCGATGCCCACCTGCGCTATATCCGTGTCCCGGCGGAAATCGCTGACCGCACGGCCGACCACCAACAGCTCGAACAGCAATACCCCGCCAACGGCGATGCAAGTCGCAATAATGCAAAGCGAGAGCGCCCAAAGCACCCGCCTTGTGGTCGTCGGTGTCTTCATCCCTGCCGACCTCCCGACCGGCATTGGGATTCGCTGCCAGCAAGAGCCAAGCCGGTCCGCAGTCCGGTACGGGTACTTCAGGCCCTTTGTAGAAGGTCAATCGCCTTTTCGGCGTCGTCCAGCGAGTCGAGCGCTAGATAAGCGATGAATTGCGTGCCAAGCACAGCGGCCGAGACGCCGCGCAGATTGATCCCGCCATCCGCCAGCATCTGGCTCAATTGCGCGATGATGCCCAACTGGTCCAGACCCATTACACGGATGGAGTGAAGGCTCGGGGTAACGCTGAACCCCGCCTGGGTGGCGGCGCGGGTCGCACTGTCTCCCTGTAGCGGAGCGACGAACACGACTCCTTTACCCGATGCCTCTGGCGTGCGACGCGCCACGATGAACTGCAAGTCGGCACCAGCATCCCGCAAGACGCTTAAGACTTTCGCAAGACCTCCCGGTTTGTCGTCGATGGTAGCTGCCCAAACCTCGACACGTTCCACACTCAGTTCCATGGCCGTCCCTCCCGGCTCGAACCTCATTAGAAAAATCTACTTCACGAACGGCATGCGGGCAAGGCCCGTTGGACTGCGCACCGGTCGGCGATCCGCGTCCAACTTGCTGCTGCCCGGCATCTGTATCAAGATCAAGTCGCCTCTTCACAAACAGGCGACCCTGATGACAGACGATCCCGATGACGATCCCGACGCGCTGAAAGGCCCAGGCGGCATGAGCTTGAGGCAGATCCACGAACAGGTGCAGAAGTCCGTCCAGCGCGACCGCGAAGCGCAGACTGCGCGCCACGCGCCCGCTCCACCGCAAAGCCGCTGGCAGCGATGGGTGCGCTATGTATGGGGCCGTAGCGGGCGGCGTTAGCCGCAGGTTGAACAGGGCCCGCACTGCATCTACCCGGCTACCCATTTGGGTGGTGTGCGCCCCCTGTGGTTCTGTCATTGTGAATCCGTCGTCATAACGCAATGGGCAGGGGGCTTGAAATGGAAACCACATCCTCGAGCAGCAATCCTTTGATGGATCTCTCGGACAATCTGGCAGACATCGTCGCGCGAGTGGGGCGGAGTGTCGTGGCGGTACACGGCCGGCATCGCATGCCGTCGAGCGGCGTAATCTGGCGCCGTGGCGTCGTCGTGACCGCCGCACACACGCTCAGGCGCGAGGAAGGGATCGAAGTCACGTTGACCGACGGCCGTACGGTCGCCGCGGTCCTCGCGGGTCTGGACCCGGGCTCCGACGTCGGCGTGCTGAAACTGGACGGCGTCGATCTCGACCCGATCGATTCCGGCGACGCCCACTCACTGAAGCCGGGTCATCTTGCGCTCGCCGTCGCCCGTGCGGATGATTCCGGCGTTAGCGCTGATTTTGGCGTGATCGGCGGCGTGGGGGGGGCCTGGCGCACGTGGAGAGGCGGACAACTCGATGCGTTCGTGCGACTGGACGGCGGTCTGCGCCCGGGTTTTTCCGGGGCGGCCCTCGCGGATATGCGCGGGCAGGTCGTCGGCATCTGCACGTCGGCACTGATGCGCGGCGCCGGCATCGTGATTCCCGGGACGACCGTGGAGCGCGTCACCGATGAACTATTGGCGAAAGGGCGCGTGTCGCGGGGCTACCTTGGTGTCGGCACGCAGCGGGTCGGCCTGCCGGACGCCTGGGTCAAGGAAATGAACCTGTCGTTCGGCAGTGGCTTGTTGATCAACTCGCTTGCGCCGGGCGGCCCTGCGGAGCAGGCGGGCGTGCTGATAGGCGATGTACTGATCGAACTGGACGGCAAGCCTTGCCGCGACATGGGCGACGTAAGTGCCGCGCTGGGCTCCGCAAGCGTTGGGCAGCAGTTGCAGATTGCCTTGATCCGAGGTGGCGAACGCCATGCGTGTTCGGTAACAGTGGGCGAACGACCCCAACGGAATTCGTGCAGATGAGGTCCGGGAAGGGACGAAATGTCGGATGGACGGACGAGACAGACGGCGCCTTTGCGGGTCGCAGTGATTGCGGCATCGTGGCAAGAGCGCGCAAGCCTGCAAGCGCTTGTCGAGGCGAACCCGGCACTCGAGTTCCTGGGTAGCGCAGCCGATGCCGAAAAGCTCGTCGATTGCCTCGCCGGATCGGTGCCGGATGTGATCGTCACCGACACCGCGCCGGAGGCAAGCGACGCGTCCAAGACTCTACTCGAACTCTCGCACGCTACGCCGTCGCTCGTGCTGTTGAGCGACGACCCGGACAGCGACTGGATGCTCGATGGGTTGCCCACCGACGCAGTAGCCATCCTGCCGCGCAACGCGATGCCAGCCGAAATCGTCGTCTCCATCGAAGCCGTGGCCGCGGGCCTTTGCGTGCTGACGCCCGACATCCTCGCAAGGCTGCTCGCGGAAACGAGACCGTCGCGCCAGAAGGCACCCGGCGAAACGTTCGAAGCGTTGACGTTTCGAGAGATCGAGGTGCTGGCGATGCTCGCCGACGGACTCGGCAACAAGGAGATCGCGCGGCAACTCGACATCTCCGACAACACGGTGAAATTCCACCTGTCGTCCATCTTCGGCAAACTCGGTGCGACCAACCGCACCGAGGCGGTGATGCTCGGCATGCGGCACGGATTCATCATGGTGTAGAAAAGCTCGTGTTTCTCCACCCACGACGCTGGACGATGTCATGTTCGTGCGTTTTCCACTAGCGCGGCAATCCGCACGAACTCGGCGTCGGGGCGTACACCGTAAAGACCGGTTACTCGCTCGCGGAGCGCATCGGTGAAGAACGCTTTGGCTGCGTCCTCCGATTCCCAAACGTAGAAGTTCGTGGCTTCACGCTTTGCGGAATTGAGCGTGAAAGCCTTTGAACGTAGCCCGGGCATTCCCTCGAACCTTGCACGTGCGGTCTCGGCAATCGTCCGCACGGCTCGGCTTCACGCACCTCAACGAAGAATCATCGGTGCGATCTCCGCAATCAGTGCATCGATCGCGCAACGAGTCTTCGATGGAAGATATCGCGTGTTCGGCCACACCGCGTGGATGTCCTGTGGTCGCACGCCGCAACGCTCCCTCACCGCGACGAGTTCGCCCGTCATCACATATCGTGTCAGCAACCAGCATGGCAACTGCACGAGCCCCAGACCGGCGACACCGGCTCCGGCAATCGCCTGGATATCGTCGAGGCTCAGTTGCGGCTTGATCAGCAATTCCCGTTCAACCCCGTCCGTGTCGAGTACGCGCCATGGCGACACCACGCCGGCGCGCGAGTAAGCGATGCCCGCATGCTTCGCGAAATCGTCGATATCGACGGGCGTCCCATGCCGCGCAAGATACGCCGGGGCCGCTCCGATGCTGGTTTCCTGAACGCCGAGATGCCGTGCGGCGAGACTCGTGCTGTCGCGCAAAGCGCCGATGCGCACCGCAAGATCGATGTTTTCTTCAACGAGATCGACTGCCCGGTCTGTAAACGAGATGTCGATCTGTAGTTTGGGGTGCTTGCGTGCCAGTCCGAACAACACCGGAGCGACGCAATGGTGGCCGAATGCGAGCGGCGCGCTGACCCGCAGGCGACCGCGTGGCTCGCTGTATCCGGTCTCCAGTTCGGCTTCGGCGGCGTCCAGCTCGGCAAGCGCGCGGACGCATCGATCGTAGTAGCTGCGCCCAGCCTCCGTCAGTGTCTGGCTACGCGTCGTGCGCTGGAGCAGGCGTACGCCGAGGCGCGCCTCGAGCTTCGCAATCACTTTGCCGATGGCCGACCGCGTGAGGTGCATGCGTTCGGCCGCAACCGTAAAGCTACCGGCTTCGATCACCTTGACAAAGACCGCTACGCCATCGAGTTGATCCATCGAATTGGGTCCGCGGGGGAATAAGTCGTGGGAAAAAACCGCCTCAATAGGGACACTGGTTCCCGTTATAGTACATCGGACGTGATGCTGCTGGTCGATCAGCTCCCTCCGTGCACGCCGACGTGTACTCGCAAACGCACCTTTTCCCTGCGATATCTCATGACACTCGCCACCCCTTCCAAAAATGCCGTGGCGCTCGCCGCGGTATGCCTGACCTCGCTGATGTTCGGCCTCGAAATTTCCAGTGTGCCGACGGTGCTCTCCACCCTTGAAGGCGTGCTGCACGCCGATTTCAAGGAGATTCAATGGATCATGAACGCCTACACGCTCGCGTGCACCACCGTGCTGATGGGCACCGGCGCGCTGGCAGACCGTTTCGGACGCAAACGCATCTACGTGGCCAGCATCGTGATGTTCGGGATCACCTCGCTCATCTGCGGCCTCGCACAGAGTGCGCCGGTCCTGATCGTCAGCCGTTTTTTTCAAGGGATGGGCGGCGGAGCGATGCTGATCTGCCAGGTGGCGGTGCTGTCGCATCAGTTTCAGGAAGGGCGCGACCGCAGCAAAGCGTTTGGCGCTTGGGGAATCATCTTTGGCATCGGCCTTGGGTTTGGTCCGATCATCGGCGGCATGATCGTCGCAGTCGCCAACTGGCAGTGGGTGTTCCTCGTCCACGCGTTGATCTCGATCGTGGCACTAGGTCTCGTCTTCGCGGGTGTGCAGGAGTCCCGCGACCCGCACGCGCAACACCTGGACGTTGCTGGCATGCTCACGCTTTCCGCGTCGTGTTTCGGTCTCGTCTATTTGATTACGCAAGGTCCGGATCTCGGCTTGGAGAGCCCCGCCGCGCTCGGCATCGTCGCGGCGACGGCGTCGAGTTTTATCGCGTTCATCCTCGTCGAGAAGCGTAGTCGTCGGCCGATGTTCGACTTTTCCATGTTCCGGACCCGCCGGTTTTCAGGTGCGATATGCGGATCGATGGGCATGAACTTCAGCTACTGGCCGTTCATGATCTATCTGCCGATCTATTTTCAGGGCGCGCTCGGCTACACGGATGTGAAGTCCGGACTGTCGCTGCTCGCCTATACGCTACCCACGCTCATCGTGCCGCCATTTGCCGAGCGGCTTGCGCTGCGCTTCGATGCGCGCAGGGTCATTCCGCTCGGACTGTTCATTATCGGTCTCGGCTTCATCCTGATGAGGTGCGGAGCTGGCGTGGAGCAGGCCAGTTGGCTCACGATGCTGCCGGGGTGCCTGTTGAGCGGAATCGGGCTGGGGATGACCAACACGCCGGTCACCAATACTGCGACCGGCTCGGTCTCGTCGAACCGCGCGGGCATGGCCTCGGGTATCGATATGAGCGCGAGGCTGATCAGCCTGGCCATCAATATCGCGCTGATGGGTTACATACTCTTCGAGGGTGTGCTTTCTTATCTATCTCGCGCGCTTCCCGGCCCTTCCGAAACCTCGTCGCTGCGTTTTCTCGCGCAAAAGGTGGCAGCAGGCAATATCGCGCATCTGACGCGGGACAGCGCGAAACTCGCAACCGCCGATCCGCATGGCGTGATCGCTCATGCGGCGCTCGTGCACGGCTTGGGTCTCGTGATGCTGTACGCCGTGATCTGTGTATGGGCTTTGGCGCTGCTCAGCGTCGTCGCGTTCGGACTGGGCACGTACGCGCATCGTCCGAACTCTGCGCTGGATGAGTGTGCCCGTCGCCCGAGCATGTAAGCCTGCTGAATCACGCGTCCCATTGGGGAGCGAAGGGGGGAACGACATAACGCTGATCCTTGCGAAGCGCTGCGATTGCTTTGCGGTCATCGTCGTCGAGTCGAACAGCCAGTGCATTCAGATTTGCTTGCTGGCTTTCGCGCCGCTGCGCCTTGGGGATCGCAATAACGTCGTTCTGATCGAGCAGCCAGGCAATTGCAATCTGTGCGGCAGTCGCACCGTGCTTGCTGCCGATCCGCGCCAATGTCGCATCGCTTGCCGCGCGTCCCTGTGCGAGCGGCGCATACGCGACCAACGGGATGTTTTTCGAGCGCAGATAGGCGAGCATCGCGGACTGATCCAGGAACGGGTGATATTCAAGTTGATGACAGGCGATCGGTGCGCCTATGTCCTCAACGGCCGCCTCGATCAACGGCATATTGAAATTGCAGACGCCGATGCCGCGGGTAAGCCCCGCCTCCTTGATCTGCATGAGCGTCTCCAAAGCAGCCGCAAGATTCATGTCGCGGGACGGCCAATGGATCATGTAGAGGTCGACGAAATCAAGTCGCAGCTTCTCGAGGCTCCTGGCAAATGCGCGGCGCAGGGCATCGGGTTCGAGGTTCTCGTGCCATACCTTGGTCGTCACGAATAACTCGTCCCGCGCGATGCCCGAGCCGGCGATGGCGGCCCCCACCGATTCTTCGTTCTGGTACATCTCGGCGGTATCGATATGCCGATAGCCGACTTCCAGCGCGCTTTCTACGACCGGCTGACAGTCGTTGCCGGGCATGCGGAACGTACCGAAGCCCAGGCGCGGTATGGCGAGTTCTCCTCGTTTGATCGTTTCCATGCTGTTCCTCCGTGTTGGTGAGGCGTCTAATGTCTCACGCGCCCATTGATGAATAAAGTATGGTTCAATCAAATCTGAAATGATTAAAATCACGAATCCATCAGTATTCGAGGCGCATCATGACCTTCGACGGTCGATTGTTCGCGGGGATAACGGTGCTTGCCGCTGTCGCCGAAAGCGGAAGTTTCGTTCGTGCCGCGGAGGCGCTCGGCGTGTCTCCGTCCGGCGTAAGCAGAGCGATAAGCCGGCTGGAAAAGCAGATCGGCGTCCGCTTGCTCGACCGTACGACCCGATCGCAAACCTTGACCGACGAAGGAAGGCGTCTCTACCAGACTGTCAGCCCACATCTGGTCGGCATCGAGTGCGCGGCAAGTACAGCATCGGGTTCTGCCGGCGTGGTCCAAGGCAAGTTGCGCGTCAACGTGGACCCGTTCTTTTCTCGGACCGTCCTCGCGTCGAAGCTGCCCGGATTTCTGCGGCAGTTTCCAGAGCTTTCGGTGGAATTGATCATGCGCGATGACGTGGGCGATCTCGTTGCGGATGGCTTCGACCTTGCGATACGCTTCGGGCCGCCACCGGTTGGTACTCTGGTTGCTCGCAAGCTGCTGGAAGCGCGGATCATCACGGTTGCGTCTCCGGCTTACCTTGAAAGCAACGGCCGCCCCAACTGTCCTGATGACGTCGTCGATCACGAACGCATACTTTTCTACAATCCCTTATCGGGACGCCCCTTTGAATGGGAGTTCCAGCGGGGCAAGGAAGTCATCAGCATCCCGGTCTCCGGGCGGCTGCTGGTCTCCGATGTCGGCACGATGCTGAACGCTTGCGTAGCGGGCGCAGGAATCGCCCAGGTCATGTCGATCGGCACGGAAACACTGATCGCACAGCACGAGCTCGTCGATCTGTTTCCGGACTGGCCGGATGAACGTTTCCCTCTATATGCGCTCTATCCGTCGCGGCGGCACCTGGCCGCAAAGGTGCAGGCGTTCATCGCGTTCTGCGTTGATGCCCAGATCACGCCAAATGAGTCCGCGACCTCGGGGCAAGCAAAGCGGAGCCGATCTCCATCGAGGCGTTCGCGTTCCCGCTCGCGCTGATATGTGCGGAGAAGGCGAGGAGCGGGGATTTCGAATATTTAACGAACACTGACCGGCGAGGCGGCACAGGACTGCAAGGAGGCTATGCGATGC
Organism: Paraburkholderia sp. BR10923; assembly: GCF_040948765.1. Taxonomy (NCBI): domain Bacteria; kingdom Pseudomonadati; phylum Pseudomonadota; class Betaproteobacteria; order Burkholderiales; family Burkholderiaceae; genus Paraburkholderia; species Paraburkholderia sp. BR10923. The sequence goes on from NZ_JBFPKO010000006.1 coordinate 304,914, forward strand.
TCGCACTCTTTACCGATTTCGGGGCCGACGACATCTATGTCGGGCAGGTAAGGGTCGCTTTGCTGCGACACGCGGCAGCCGGCACCCCCATTATCGATGTGCTGCATACTGCCCCGAACTACGACCCGCGGGCAGGCGCGCATCTACTCGCGGCGATAGCACGGTGGTATCCGCCGGATTGTGTGTTCCTTGCCGTGGTCGATCCCGGCGTCGGTAGCGAGCGGGATGCCGTCGTGCTGCAAGCCGACGGGCAGCGGTTCGTCGGGCCGGACAACGGGCTGCTCTCGGTCGTGGCGGCGCGCGCGGCGCATACCCGGACCTGGCGGATTACATGGCGTCCCGCCGCGCTTTCCGCCTCATTTCACGGTCGCGATCTGTTCGCCCCGATGGCGGCATGGGTGAGCCGCGGCGAGTTGCCTTCCGACAAGCTCGTTGAGAGGACAGGCTTGAGCGTGCAACTGGATGCGGGCGATTGCGCCGAGGTCATTTACGTCGATCACTACGGCAATGCGCTGACGGGGCTGCGGGCCGGAACCGTGCCGAGGTCTGCACGGCTTGGCATCGGAGATGCCGATGTCGAATATGCGCGGGTCTTTTCCGATGTAACGGCCGGTCGAGCTTTCTGGTACGAGAACTCGATCGGGCTCGTCGAGATCGCCGTGAATCGCGGCAGCGCCGCGACACAGCTTGGCGTACGTGTCGGAGATGCGGTCCAGGTGAAGGAGGGCGGCGAATCGGTGTAGCGCGCGCTATCAGAGTTGGAGCGTCGCGGATGGGCGGCGACCTTCTCCGTCGCCGCCCATTTGCGCTCACGGCAAGGTGATCTTGCGGGTGAATTCGTCCGTCACGTTGGGCCCCGTGGCTACGCCGAATACCGGGTAGACAGTTTTCGAACCACTAGCAGCCAGCCCCATGTAGTCGCCGAGGAAATGGCCGCCCGCCACGGGAGCGTTAAGGATGTTGAACGAGGTGTCGGTCAGCTTGAGTTCAGTACTCCAATTCGCGCGATCGGTACACGCAGTCGCAGGCGAGCAGAACACTGCGAAATAGTCGGTTCCCTCGAAGCCGGCGGGTGTGTTCGTGTCGTTACGAAAGTCGTAGTAGGTCACCACGATCGTATTGCCGTCGCCCGACGACACGACCGCCGGAATGAAGGCCTGCTGACGGCAGGGGTGGGCTTCGTTTGTCGGCGTCTGGTTGATCATCACTGGCGTTGACCAGGTAGCACCGCCATCTGTCGATTCGCTGAAGGCGATCGCGTCGACCGGAATCGATCCAGTGGGCGTGGTGCAGGTCGCGGACGAAAAGCGATCGTCCTGCCAGGTGAGATAGATCGCCCCCGAGACCGGGTTCACGGCGACACTGTAAAGAATGGAGGCATCGCGTATCGACTGGCCGCTGTCAGGTGAGACCACTCCGGCCACCTGAATGTCGTTGGTGAATGTCGGCGCCGACCAGCTTCCGCCTTTATCCGCAGACTTGATGTAGCCGATGCTCAGGCCCGACGGCGTGGCATTGATCGCCGTGAAGAAATCAAGCAGGGTTCCATCAGGCAACACGCGCACCATGTTGTCGATTGTCTGTGCGTTCGTCCCCGGCTGGTAAATCGGGGCGGCGGTGCTCCATGTCACGCCTTTGTCAGTGGATCGCGAGAAGAAGCTCGGGCCGGTGGAATTGAACTTGAATACGGGGGCGCCGCCCGCCGCGGATGCTGCACCGTTACGCAATTGCCGCGCGATCAGAACGCCATCGTTTTCCGCGAGCAACTGGGCGCCTTCCTTCGTTGGCGGGAACACGCTCAACTGGTCCCAAACCGCATAGACGTAGTTGGTCGCCGTCGGGTCCGCAGTGAGCGAGTTCTTGTCATTGAGCACGTGCGGCGAGCTGCTGCGGATCAGCGTAACGGGAGTCTGCCAGGTTGCACCGTGGTCGCTGGAGCGGCTGACCAGCATTCCGCTATTGCGCGCGCCAAACGGCGTGGTCGGTTTCGCGGGGTCCAGCACCAGAGAGAAGAAGAAGGCCGTTCCGTCTTGCGCAAAGTCCACCCAGGGATCGGAAGCACGGCGGAATTTGCCGCCAGTGCAGTCAGTCACGCCGGACGGAATCGAGTTGGACCAGGTGCTGCCCGCATCGTTGGAGACGACGCCGACGAGGCCGCGTGAGCCGCCGTCGCTCCAGCGATCCTGCTGGTGGCCGACGAGCAGGCGAGCCGGGTCCGTCGGGTCCACCGCAACCCAGGGCTCGATCGAGGTGGCGGGAAACAGGACGCTGCCGAATGCCGACTCCTGCGCGTTCAGCTGGTCGGCAGTGCAACCGCTAAATGGGTCGCCCGCGGCTACCTGGACGAGCGATCCCAGCGTTTGCGCGTGCGCGCCTGGGGCGATCGAGCATGCGAGCGCGACGACTCCAGCACCTGCAATGCCCTGCAAAACAGACCGGGATAGGCAACTGAAATTCATTTTCATTCTGGGCCTCGCGAAAAAGGGGAAAACGCCTGTGAATTGCCGGCTTTCCATTGCCGGTGCCATCACTTCCGACCTTCCGATACATATGAAAACGTCTTTTCCCAGCGCAGAACGATGCATGCTGCCGTCCGCCGAAGACATGCAGCAATGCATGTATCTACCGAAACACACTAGGTCGCGGTGACAGAACTTGTGTGAATAAATCTTTGCGTATGCCATTTCGTTACTGACATCCCCGGCATTGCTGGCATGGCATGATGATTGCGGCGATTCCACGATGACGGTCGAAGAATGTATCCGCTGCAGAAACGTGGCGTTTGAGATCGACGAACCAAAAAAACCCGCTCTGAAAAGAGAGCGGGCGTGGATTAAAAGAAGCCACCTAGGGCGTTACAGACCCAGGGGATGCCCTGAGTTACGTCAATGACTCGTTCCCAGATAAGCGGCCTTCACTGACGGATCGTTGCGCAATTGCAGCGCCGGCCCATGCGCGGCGATCCGGCCGTTCTCCAGAACGTAACCGTAATCGGCCACGTTGAGCGCCGCCGCGGCGAACTGCTCGACGAGCAGCATCGTCACGCCCTGGCCCTTCAGATTCTCGATGATGCGAAAGACCTCTTCGACGAGTATCGGTGCGAGCCCCATCGAAGGTTCGTCGAGCAGCACGAGTTCCGGGTTCAGCATGATCGCGCGCGCCATCGCGAGCATCTGCTGCTCGCCCCCGGAGAGGGTGCCGGCCAGTTGATGGCGCCGCTCTTTCAGACGCGGAAAGAGTTCGATCGCGCGTTCCAGATCGGCGTTCACGTCGCCGCGCGGACGCGCCCACGTGAGGCGTGGAAAGGCGCCGAGGATCAGGTTGTCGTGCACGCTCATCGTCGCGAACACGCGCCGTCCTTCCGGCGAATGCGCGAGCCCGAGACGCGCGATGCGATGCGAGTCGAGTGCGTCGATCCGTTTTGCGCTCGCGCCCACGCCCATCGTGATTTCGCCGTCGCTCGCGCGGATCATGCCGGAGATCGCGCGCATCGTGGTGGTTTTGCCCGCGCCGTTCGAGCCGATCAGCGTGACGACCGAGCCCTTGGGCACGTCGATCGAAATGCCGTGCAGCACTTTCACCTTGCCGTATCCTGCATGCAGATTCTTGACCGATAGCATGTGTGTTCCTGAGTGTTCCTGTGTATCTCGTGGGTCGAGGAAGGGGGGGCGGCTCAGGCCGCTTGCCCCGCCGCCTCGCCGCCGAGATACGCCTCAATGACTTTTTCGTTCGACTGGATGTCGGCCGGCTTGCCTTCCGCGATCTTCTGCCCGAAGTCGAGCACCGACACGCGATCGCAGACGCTCATCACGACGTCCATGTGATGTTCGATCAGCACGACGGTAATGCCGTGATCGCGCACCTTGCGGATGATTGCGACCAGCTCCTTGATGTCGGGCGCGGTCAGGCCGGCCGCCGGTTCGTCGAGCAGCAGCACTTGCGGATCGAGCGCGAGCGCCCGCGCGATTTCCAGCAGCCGTTGCTTGCCGTAGGGCAGGTTGCGCGCTTCTTCGCCGGCCGCATGTTCTAGCCCGACAAAACGCAGCATGCCCAACGCGCGCTCACGGGCGGCGCACTCCTCGCGCCGGTACCGCGGGGACATCAGTCCGACGTCCGCGATATGTGCGCGAAACGTGTGATGCAAGCCGACCAGCACGTTTTCGAGCGCGCTCATCTCGCCGAACAGCTGCACGTTCTGGAAGGTGCGTGCGATGCCCGCCAACGCGATCTGCGACGAAGTCTTGCCCGCGAGCGACATGCCGCGATACTCGATCGAGCCCGCGGTCGGCACATAGATGCCGGTCAACACGTTCATCATCGTGCTCTTGCCGGAGCCATTAGGGCCGATCAGTCCGTGAACCGTGCCACGCCGCACGCTCAGGTCGACCTGGTTGAGCGCCTTGAGCCCGCTGAACTGCATCAGGATGCCGCGTAGTTGCAGGATTTCTTCCGTGTCGCCCGCGTGCACGGCGGCGACCGCGTCTGCGCCGATGGTCGCGGGTTGATCGGCGTCGACGGTGCTCGCGCGCACCACGCCGCCCATCATGCTCTTGCGCACGAATCCGATCACGCCGTCCTGCAGGTAGTACACGACGAGCAGGATCATCAGGCCAAAGATGCTCAGCCGCCAGTCGGCGAGCGTGTCGATGCAGTACGAAAACGCGGCGAGCCCCACCGTACCGAATACCGGAATCCCCACCTTGCGTGGCGTCGACACCTTGCGCGCGAGCGCTATGCCTGCGCCGATCACTACCGCTGCTGCCAGCACCGATGCGACGATGCGGAACATATCGATGTCATCGAGCAGCTTGGGCAGGAGCACGATGATCGCCGAGCCGAGCACCGCGCCGGTGCGCGTCTTGCGCCCGCCCATGATGATCGCGAGCAGGAACAGGATGGTCAGCTCGAAGTTGTAGGTATTCGGTGAGATGTACTGCTCCGAATACGAGTAGAGGCAGCCGGCCAGACCGGCGAAGCCCGCGCTTATCACGAACGCGTAGACCTTGTAGCGGTACACCGATACGCCCATACAGTCCGACGCGATCGGACTGTCTCGCAGGGCTTCGAAGGCCCGGCCAAGATGCGACTTGAGCACCCGGTGCACGACGATCAGCGAGGCCACCAGCAGAGCCGCGACGAGCCAGTAGTACTCGACTTCGTTCATCGGCCGCGCACCGAGCGACGGCTTCGGAATCTTGACGCCCATCGGCCCGTTGGTCAGAAAATCCATCTCGTTGATGAGAATCTGAAGGATCGTGCCGAACGCGAGCGTCACCATCGCGAGGTAGGGGCCGGACACGCGCAGTGCGGGCAGCGCGAGGATCGCGCCGAAGCCGGCCGTGACGAGAATCGCGAGCGGCGCGGTCACGAAAATCGGCAAGCCGAGCTTCATGAACAGCACGCCCGCCGTGTAGGCGCCAACCCCGAACAGCCCCGCATGCCCGAGCGAAACCTGGCCGGTGTAGCCGACCACGATGTCGAGACCGAACAGCAGGATCGCGTAGATCATGATGGTCTCGACCAGATGGATGTAGTACGGATTGCCCGATAGCACCGGGAACACCGCAAGCGCGATCAGCACGAGTGCCGTCGCAACGAGTTTCTTCAGATTCACGGCGGCCCTCACACTTTCTTGATTGAAGTCTTGCCGAACAGCCCGGCGGGTTTCATCGCGAGCACGATGAGCAGCAGGACCAGCCCCGGCACATCCTTATAGCCGGTGGAGAGATAGAAGCCGGTAGTGGTCTCGGCGATGCCGAGAATCACGCCGCCGACAAGAATGCCCAAACCGCTGGTGAGACCGCCGATGATCGCCACTGCGAACGCCTTGAGGCCGAGCACCGCGCCCATCGTCGCGCCGGTCAGCGTGAGCGGAGCGATCAGCACGCCGGCGAACGCGGCGGTCAGCGACGAGAGGGCATACGAAAACGTGATCACGAGGCCGGTGTTGATGCCCATCAGCGCGGCGGCGTCGCGGTCGTTCGCCGTGGCCACGACGGCCTTGCCGAAGATCGTCCTGCGGTTGAAGAACTCGACGGCCAGCATCATCGCGAGCGCGCCGCCGACCACCAGAAGTTCCATCGGCAGAACGTTGGCGCCGAACACCTTGAGCGGCGCTTCCGGCAGCGGCGACGGGAAGCGCAGATCGTCGCGCCCCCAGACGTTTTCCGCGACGTTCTTGAAGATGATGCCTAGCGCAATCGTCGACATGATCCAGCCGAATTCGGATTTGATCCTGATCGCGGGCCGCACCCCGATCCGTTCGACGAACGCGCCCTGCAACAGACCGAACGCGCAGACGAGCGGGATCATCAGCCAATAGTTGACGCCGAGCGAAACCAGCGTGAGGCCGACCAGCGCGCCGAGCATCAGCGCGTCGCCCTGGCCGAAGTTCAGCGTGCCGGAAGTCGCGAATGTGAGTTGGTAGCCGAATGCGATCACGGCGTAGATCATGCCGAGTGCGATCCCGCTATAGATGAGCTGTAAAAGAATGGTCATCGTCGAGCGCCTTAGAGTTCACCATCTATAAAACAAAGCCGCCCCCGCTGGCGAGCGGGTGCGGCTTTGGAGCATGCTGCCGCGCTGGATTTGGGCTTTTATCCGCGCTTAGTTCGTCGACGCCTGCTTGCTGCGCAACTGGCTGCCGTCCTTGCGATCAGCGTCATACGCATAGATCACGCGGCCGCCCTTGACCTCGCCAACCACCGGCACGTTCGGGCTGATCGCCTCGTGGTCGTCGTGAGTGAACGGCTTGTCGTACACCATCACGACGCCTTCCACCTTGCTGTTGAGGTTTTCGAGCGCGGCGCGCACCTTCGAACCATCGGTCGAACCTGCCTGGGTCATCGCCGCGGCCAGCAAATAGACCGAGTCGTACCCTTGGGCGGCGGACACCGCCGATTCGATGCGGTTGTTCTTCGGCTTGAACTCCTTGAGGTACGCGTCGATGAACGCCTTGCGCTTGGGCGTGTTCGCTTCCTGAATGAACGTCTGCGGCATCCGGGCGCCTTCGCCGTTGGTGCTCGCGTTGTCGATGTAGTTCGCCATCGACAGGGTCCAGCTGCCGACCAGCGGCACTTTCCAGCCGAGCTTGGCCATGCCGTTGGCGATCTGCGCGAGTTCCGGCCCAATGCCGTAGGTCAATACCGCTTCAGCGCCGGCCTCCTTGGCCTTGAGCAGCTGCGCGGTCATGTCGACGTCCTTGATATTGAATTTTTCTACGGCAACTGGCTTCACGCCTTTAGTGGCCAGCGCCTTTTCGAGGTCTTCGCGGCCGAGCTGACCGTAATTGGTCGAGTCCGCGAGAATCGCGACCTTCTTGAAGCCGCGTTTGGTGATCGCTTCTTCAACGATCATCGGCGCCTGAATGCGGTCGGCAGCGGCGTTGCGGAACACGTAGTTATCCGGTTGATCGGTGAACTGCTTCGTCAGGACACTGCCAGTCGCGACGTTGTTGAACACCGGGATCTTCGCTTCCTGGAAGAAGCGTTGAGACGCGAGTGCCACGCCGGTATTGATGTAGCCCACCACCGCAGCCACTTTTTCCTTGTTGATCAGCTCTTGCGCGATCTGTACGCCGCGTTCATTTTTCGCTTCGTCGTCGCGCTCGACCAGCACGATCTGACGGCCAAGCACGCCACCGGCTTTATTGATTTCCGCGGTGGCGAGCCGCACGCCGTCGCGCATGCTCACGCCCATCGAAGATGAACCGCCGGTGAAAGGTCCGTCGACACCGATCTTGATCGGCTCGGCGGCGTAACTGACGTCAATGAGGGCACACAACGCGAGCGCGCTCACGACGCTCCTCAAGCGAATTCCCATACTGTCTCCGTAGCATGTCTTTTTTTGCACAGAGCCTGGAAGCGACTTCCATGCACGCCGACTGGACGTTCTCAGGGAGCCTGAGCGCCCGTCGTGACGGAGTATGGAATTGTTAATGTATGTGTAATATTCGGGCTTACCCGCGTGGTGCAATAGCGCGGTTATTGGCAGCGCCAATCCGGTCCCGTCGCCAAGCCTGGCAAACCATCACCTCGCCCGCGCCGCAAGGCGCGCAATGATCCGCTCAGCCATTGCGCGATCGATGACTTCGAATGAGCACCGCTGTGGCGAACGATGCGATCAGGTACGCCTCGCTTGCGGTCAAGGCACGGCGCAACTGACTGTCACCCATCCAGCCCAGGGTCCTATCGCGCCATCGTGGGCAGTGCGTCTTCGTCAACTGGCGCGCCTGCTGCCCGCACATCTTCGGCAGCGCCAGCGGCAGCGGTATCGGACGCCACATGGGCCAGCTTCATCAGACGCGGCTGCAGCAGCAGCGCGACGAGACCGCTCCAGCCCGTCTGATGCGAAGCGCCGACGCCACGCCCGCTGTCGCCGTGAAAGTACTCGTGGAAAAGCACGAGATCGGACGAACGCGGGTCGGCCTGCAACTGCGGATAAGCCGCCATCACCGGTCGCATGCCGTGCTCGTCCTTCAGAAAGAGGGTGGTGACACGCCGTGCGAGACCGTCGGCGATCTCGCTGAGCGAGCACCGGTTGCCTGACCCCGTCGGATACTCGATGCGGAACTCGTCGCCGTAGTAGCGATGGAATTCATACAGCGATTCGATCAGCAGATAGTTGACGGGCATCCACACGGGTCCACGCCAGTTCGAATTGCCGCCGAATACGCGCGAATCCGATTCGGCCGGCTGATACTCGATGCAGACATGCGCGCCGCCATGATCGAACTCGTACGGTGTATCGCGATGCACGCGTGACAGCGCACGCACGCCGTGATCGGACAGAAATTCTTCTTCGTCGAGCGCACGGCGCAACAGTGCCGTCATGCGGTATCCGCGCAGCAGCGACAGCAGCGTGGTATTGCCCTTGCCGGGTTCGGTCCAGCGCGACACGAGCTTGGCCAGGTTCGGCCGGTGATCGAGAAACCACGCGAGCCGTTCTCGCAGGCCAGGCAGGTGGCCGTATATCCGTTCTTCGAGCACATGCACGGCGAACAGCGGGATCAGGCCGACGATCGAGCGAACGCGCATCGGCACACGCGTTCCATCCGGAAGATGCAGTACGTCATAGAAGAATTCGTCGCGGCCGTCCCACAGCCCTGTTCTGCAGCCCTCGCTGCAACCGACGGCTTCCGCGATATACAGGAAGTGCTCGAAAAACTTCACCGCGATTTCGACGTACGCGTTGTTCGTCATCGCGAGCTCGAGTCCGATCTGCATCAGGTCGAGCGCATACGAGGCCATCCACGCGGTGCCGTCGGCCTGGTCGATGCGGCCGCCGGTCGGCAGCGGCGAAGAGCGGTCGAAGATCCCGACGTTGTCGAGCCCGAGAAAGCCACCCTGGAAGATGTTGCGATCCTCCGCATCCTTGCGGTTGACCCACCACGAAAAGTTCAGCAGCAGCTTGTGGAACATCACTTCGAGAAACTGGTGGTCGCCGACGCCCGTGACTTCACGGTCGAGTTCGTACACGCGCCATGTCGCCCATGCGTGAACCGGCGGGTTCGCGTCGCCGAACGCCCATTCGTACGCGGGCAATTGTCCGTTCGGATGCATGTACCGTTCTTTCACGAGCAGCAGCAACTGTTTCTTCGCGAAGTCGGGATCGATCATCGCGAACGCTGCGGCATGAAACGCGAGGTCCCACGACGCGTACCATGGGTATTCCCACTTGTCCGGCATCGAGACGACGTCGCCGTTGCACATATGCCGCCAGTCGGCGTTGCGGCCGTGCCGACGTCCTTTCGGCGGTTTCGGCTGACCGGGGTCGCCGTCGTGCCAGCGCGTCACGTCGAACTGGTAGTACTGCTTCGTCCATAGCATGCCGGCGAGCGCCTGGCGTTGCACGAGCCGCGCATCGGTGTCGGCGATGTCGTGCTGGAGCGCCGCGTAGAACTCGTCGGCCTCCGCGATCCGGCTCGCGAACAGCGCTTCGAAGTCGAGCGGCGCGTCGTCGCGCGTAATGCCCGCTAGTGCCGCCGGACGCCAGCGCAGATACAGCACCGCGCGCTCGTGCGGCGCGAGCGACAGCGCCACGTGCGCGGCGGCGCGGGTGCCCGCGTCGCGGCGTATCGCCTGCTCGTCGCCATCGACGAGGTAATCGTTGAAGCCATCCTTGAACGGGCCCGCGCCGGCGATGCCGAAAATGCGGCGCACATTGGTTTCGTTTTCGCAGAACAGCCATTCGATCGGCCGCGGCGCCGAGGCCGTGACGATCATCGTGCCCAGCGCGGGATTGTGCGCGATCACGCGCGCGCCTTCGGCGGACTCCGTCTCGAGCGTCAGCGAGGGCCTGCCGGGCTTGCCAGACCAGGCCCAGCGGTTGCGCGCCCAGAACAGCGGCAGCACATGGAGTGGCGCGTGCTGATCCGCGCGATTTTCGACGCTGATGCGCATCACGATGTCGTCGGGTGTGTGCTTCGCGTATTCGACCCAGACGTCGAAATAGCGATCGTTGTCGAACACGCCGGTATCGAGAATTTCGTATTCGGGCTGATCGGCGCCGCGCCGGCCGTTTTCGCCGATCAGGTCCTGATACGGATACGCATCGTGCGGGTACTTGTAGAGCATCTTCATGTACGAGTGCGTCGGCGTGCCATCGACATAAAAGTAAAGCTCCTTCACGTCTTCGCCGTGATTGCCCTGCGCATTGGTCAAGCCAAACAGCCGCTCCTTCAGGATGGGGTCGCGCCCGTTCCAGAGCGCGAGCGACACGCACCAGTCGAGTGGATCGTTGCCGAATCCGGCAATGCCGTCCTCGCCCCAGCGGTACATGCGGCTGCGCGCCTGATCGTGGGGGAAATACTCCCAGGCGGTTCCGTAGTCGCTGTAGTCCTCGCGAACCGTGCCCCACTGCCGGTCGCTCAGATAAGGCCCCCAGCGGCGCCAGCAGTCCAGGTCCGGGCCATGCAGACGGATTCCTTCCTTCGAACGGAGCAGATCGTTGGCGCGTAGCGATGACATGAGACCTCCCAAGCTGGGATCGACTGCCGAACACTTTCAGTGCGTGAGTCCCCGCCGGTCCTGTGGCGCATGCGCTGCCGGGCGGTATCTGGATGATAGGCGCCGTTTAGCCTTATTGAGTTCGGCTCCGAACCGGGGTGCTGCGGGTTACTACCGTCATCCGGCATCCATCACGATGCACGTTTTGTCCTGGCAAACGTCGTCTCTGTCCATTGAGGGGAACGCGGCTCAGGCTCTAAATTGGCGCCATTAAGCCCACCTGGCGCTTGCGGGAGAAACAAGATTACCTCGCGCGCCACCCGCCCGAACACAGCGCCAGCGAAGCGGACTGTTCGGGCGGCTCTGGAGGAGACACCGGCATGGCCCACCAGATAACCCTCCGTTTCGAGGAAGGAGTGACCCGTTTCATCGACTGCGAGGAGGGCGAGCCCTATGCGCAGCGCCTGCCGAACTTCACCTATGCATGCACCGTCTCCAACCCCGACAGTGCCTATCCCAACAAGGGCTATGTGATCCACCACATCAGCGCCTCCCGGGCAACGGCGTGCACAAATGCCTCGGTGCGCCGCTCGCCAAGCTGGAGACGCTGATCGCGACGAAGGCTCTGGCCCGCAAGATCGGCGAGATCGCGCTCGATCCGGCCAGGCCGATTCAGTATGTGCGGGGCAGCAATCTGACCAACTCCGGGCCAGAGCATCTGTTCGTGAAGCCGGGTGCGTTGTCGTCCTGACGCGGCTCAGGGGGGCGAGAGCGAGTCAGTCCGCCCTCGCCTTTTCAGGTGGCAAGGAACGATCGTGGGCCGCGGAGCGGTATTCGGTTGGCCGCAGTCCCGTCTGCTTGCGGAAGAAGCGTCCGAAATACGCCTCGTCCTGAAAGCCCAGTTCGCTCGCAATCTGCTTCACGCTGAGCGTCGAATAGCCGAGCAGCCGCTTGGCCTCATGGATCGAGCGTGCATCGATCGCCTCGATGGCCGAGACCCCGAACGTAGCGCGGCAGATGCGGGAGAGCTGGCCGGTGGTCACGCCCATCTCGCCGGCATAGCTGGCGACCGGGCGCCGCTCACGGCAATGGCGGTCGAGCAGGGCGCGGAACCGTTCGATTCGCGCGGCCGTCGTGCGCTGCTCGGAACTGGCCGAAAGCCGGGCGCTCTCGCTGAGACGCCCGATCTTGACGAACAGCGTGATGGTGAGTGCGGCGCCCGCGGTGAACTGCCAGCGCTCATGGCTCTCCGCCTCGTGCCCGATCGACTGAAATAGCGTGTCCAGAGATGTGCCGCGCTCCACGTCGGGATCGATCGACAACACCGTCGGTGTGCGGATGAATTCCAGCAGCTCGGGCGCGGCCGTCATCGCCAGCGATTCCAGCGCGGACTGCGCGGCGGTGATCACGTGACCGTCGATGTCGCTGCGGAAGTGAAAGCCGTGGACCGAGCGCGCCGGCACGACGACGAGGCATGGCGCCTGGACGGCCCAGGTCTTGCCGTCGATGAAAGTCTCGCCGCCGCCGGCGGTGACGTACAGCACCTGGATCAGCGCATCGTGGACGTGCGGTTCGATGTCGAAGTCGAAACGCCCGGCACGCAGCGGAATGCGCTCGTAATGGACCATGTCAACCCAAGGCTGGTCGGCTTCCGCGCCATAGAGCGCGAAATGCAGCACGGTCCGGCGGCGCGGCTGGTCAGAGGCCATGATGCACGTTATGTCCTGCTCTATGTCGACTCTGTCCATTGTTCCACAGGCGCTCGAGGCGTTCAATGGCGATACGGATATCAGGAAGCGTAATCGCATACATATTTCAGGAAGGTAATTACATGAGACAGGAACTTGAAAATCGCGCAGCGGCCTCGACCCCGTACGCGCTGAACTTGCACGGAAAGGTCTGCGTGGTCACGGGTGCGGGCAGTGGCATTGGTGCCGGCATCGCGCGCGCCTTCGCCGCTGTCGGCGCACACGTGGCGCTCGTGGATCGGAATCTTGCCGGTGCTGAAGCTGTCGCCGCCGAGCTTCGGAAGGCCGGTGCGGTGGCGCAGGCGATCGGCTGCGACGTGTCGGACGAAGCTTCGGTTGCGGCAGCTGCTGACAAGGTTCGCGCGGAGCTCGGGCCGGTCAGCGCGCTCGTCAACAATGCAGGGCTGCTGCGCGCCGGAGCTCTCGAGACGGTCTCGATCGAAGACTGGAACCAGGCCATCGCCGTCCCGTTGCGTCGATTGCGTCGCGCAATCCGCAGACCAATAGCGGTTCTTATAGCCCGAGCAAAGCGGGCGTGCTGCTGCTGTCGCGGCAGTTGGCGGCGGAATGGGGCCCGCGCGGCGTGCGCAGCAACTGCGTGCTGCCCGGCATGATCCGCACCGCGCTGTCCGCGAAGTTCTACGAGGAGCCCGGCTTCGAGGCACGCCGCGCCGCCGCCACCGCGAGCCGCCGCATCGGCGAGCCGGAAGACCTGGCCGGCCCGGCGCTGTTCCTCGCCTCCGATATGGCTGCCTACGTCAATGGCGCGGAGGTGATCGTCGACGGCGGGCTCGACTGCATGCTGATGGACATGGTTCCGCGCCCCGGCTTCAACGCTACCGCGGCCGCGTGAGCGCCATCACACCACAACGACAAGGAGATTGGATATGACTAAGGAGATCACCTGCGATCTGGTCGTGGTCGGATCGGGTGCCGCGGGCCTCGCCACTGCGATCACTGCACGCAAGCGCGGCCTCGATGTCATCGTGCTCGAGAAGGAGCCCGTGTTCGGTGGTACGACCGCGCTGTCGGGCGGGGTCTTATGGATTCCGCTCAGCAAATACGGCCGGCAGCAGAACCCGACCGGCACCGTCGAGCGCGTGCGCGAATACATGATGAGCGAGACGGGCAATAACTACGATGCCGCCGCGGTCGAGTGCTTTGTCGAGAACGGGCCGAAAATGGTCGAGTTCTTCGAGCGCGAGACCGAGATGAAGTTCGTGCCCACGCTCTATCCGGACTATCACCCGGATGCGCCCGGCGGCGTCGACATCGGCCGCTCGATTCTCGCCGCGCCCTACGACATTCGCGGGCTGGGCAAGGACATGCGCCGCCTCAAGCAGCCGCTCGAGACGATCACGTTCATGGGGATGATGTTCAATTCCTCGAACGCGGACCTCAAGCACTTCTTCCGCGCGACCAAGTCGATCGTCTCGTTCCTCTATGTGGCCCGCCGTCTGGCTACGCACATCAAGGAGCTGGCGCTCTACCGGCGGGGGATCAACGTCACGAGCGGCAACGCGCTCGCCGCGAGGCTCGCGAAGTCGGCGCTGGCGATCGACATCCCGATCCTCACTTCGACGCCCGTGAAGGAACTGCTGAGCAAGAGCGGCAAGGTGACCGGTGTGCGCGCGAGCGCCGCGGACGGTGAGCTTCGAATCACCGCCCGGCACGGCGTCGTGCTGGCTTGTGGCGGCTTCCCGCACGATCTGAAGCGCATCGCGCACGTCTATCCGCATGTGAAGCGTGGCGGTGAGCATCTGTCGCCCACGCCCGTCGGCAATACCGGCGACGGGCTGACCCTGGCGGAGAAGGTGGGTGGTGCCGTGAAGCTCGGCTTTGCCGATGCGGCGGCCTGGATGCCTGTCTCGAAGGTGCCCTTCGGCAAGGGCCGCACTGGCGTGTTTCCGCATCTGCTCGACCGGTATAAGCCCGGCGTGATCGGCGTGCTGCGCAGCGGTCAGCGCTTCACCAATGAATCGAACTCCTACCACGACGTTGGCGCCGCTTTGATGCGCGCCTGCGAGGGTGAACGGGAGACGGCGATGTGGCTGATCTGCGACAAGGTGGCGCTGGGCAAGTATGGACTGGGCTATGCCAAGCCCGCACCGATGCCGGTGGGGCCTCTGCTGCGCAAAGGCTACCTGATCAAGGGCGACACGATCGGCGAGCTGGCGCGCAATTGCGGCATCGCTCCCGATGCGCTCGAAATGACGGTCCATGCCTACAATCGCGATGCCGAGCGCGGAGAAGACCCGGCGTTCCATCGCGGTCGCACCTCGTTCAACCGTTATCTCGCCGATCCGGACCACAAGCCCAATCCTTGCGTTGCGCCTATCGCGACCGGCCCCTTCTATGCGGTGAAGGTGGTGATGGGCGATCTGGGCACCTTCGACGGCCTCGAGACGAGCGTCACTGGCGAAGTGCTGCGGGCCGACGGCAGCGAGATCGAGGGCCTTTACGCGGTCGGCAATGACCGGCGCAGCGTGATGGGCGGCAACTATCCGGGCGCCGGTATCACGCACGGGCCGAATATGACGTTCGGCTTCGTCACCGGTAACGCGATCGCCACCAAAGCCATGACTTCCAAAGAGGAGGTGTGCGCATGAATACACGCTCCATGTATCTGGCAAAGCCCCTGTTGGATTTCCGGGTCTACACGATCGCGCTACGCAAGATGCCCGAGTTTCTCGACGTGTTCGACAGGCTCGCGATGCCAATCCTGCTCGAGACGCTTGGACATCCGCTCGGCTTTTGGACGAGCATGGTCGGGCCGCAGAACCAGTTCACCCACCTGTGGGGGTATGACGATCTGGCCGACTACGAACGACGGTGCCTGGCACGCGATACGCACCCGGACTTCCCCGCCTATCTGAAGGCATCGGGCCATCTGATCACGGCCCAGGAGACACGGCTCATTCGCGCCACCGCGCTGGATAGCGTCGCAAAGTAAGCCGAAGCTGTCCGCAGAAGCGGGCTCCATCGCGGAGCCCGCGTGCTTCTCTCACAGAAGGCGGCTCAGGTCTGGTTGCCCCACAGATCGTCGATCGCGCGGATCGCCAGCAAGTATCCGTTCGCACCAGCCCCGCAAATTACCGCGGTAGCCGCCACCGAAATCGTCGAGTGACGATATTCCTCCGAGCGTCGGTGGATGTTGGTGATGTGCAATTCCACGACCGGCCGGCGGATCAGCTTGACCGCGTCGAGCACCGGAATCCGACCGAATGAAAAGCCGGCCGGATTGATGATCAGCGCGGCGTCCTGCAGGAACGCTTCCTGGATCCAGTCGATCAACTCGCTTTCGCTGTTGGTTTGACGAAATGCGCAGTCGAACTTCAGGGTGTCGGCCAGTGCGAGGCAGTTCCGTTCGATGTCCTTTAGTGTCGTGCTGCCATAAAGATGCGGCTCTCTCATGCCCAGCATGTTCAGGTTGGAGCCATTGAGGATGTAGAGTTTGCGAGTCATGGTGTCAATGTGTAGAAGAGCGTTCGAGAGCCGTGTCTTTGGTTTCGCGGGATATGGCGATCATCAGAAAGGAGATCAGGTTCAGCGAGCCGCAAACGGCTACGATGGCCCACGGTGAACCGTTGAAGGCATTGAGCAGCGCAACGGCGACGATGGGCATCGGACCGCCGGTGAGCAGGTTGGCTCCCGAGTACGACAGTGCGGACCCCGTGTAGCGCGCCTCGGTGGGAAATGACTCGGCGAACCACACCGGCTGGATGCCGCTCTGGAATTGGGTGAAGCCGAGGAAGGCGCCCATCACGGCCATCGTCATCGCGATCGAGTTCTGATTGAGAATCGGAAAGTAGATCAGGCAGCAGATTAGCGTGCAGAACGAGCCGATCATCAGCGCACGTTTGCGTCCGATCCGATCGCTCAGATAACCGCCGACCAGCGCGCCCGCGATGGCGCAGACATTCGCAACCATCAACAGCATGAAACCGGTCTGCTTGGGTACGCCGAGGTGTTTGGTCAGATAGCTGAGCGAGAACACCACGATCAGATAAAACAGCGCCGCCGGGCCACAGAAGAACAGCGTCAGGCGAAGCGCGGTGCGCCAGTGATATTTGAAGACGGTGCCTAGCGGATTGGCGGCGCGTGTGCGAGCGCCAGTCTTCTTGAGCGCCTCGAACGCGGGTGTCTCGCTCACCTTCCGGCGGATGTAGATGCCCAGCAGCACCAGCACGAAGCTTGCGAGGAACGGGACTCGCCATCCCCAGGCATCGAAGTCGTCCGAGGAAAGCAGCGCGGCCAGCGTAAAGAGCGAGAAGTTGGCGAGAATCTGGCTGAGTGGCGAGCAGATGCCAAGCAGGCCCGAATACAAACCACGTCGGTTCGCAGATGCATGCTCGACCGCCATCAGTTGCGCGCCTGTCGACTCGCCGCCGAGCGCGAAACCCTGGATGATGCGCAGTGTCACCAGCAACGTCGGCGCGAAGATGCCAACCTGATGGTAAGTGGGCAGCAGTCCCATCAGGAACGATGAAACTCCCATTACCGACACGGTGATGAGCATCAGTTTGCGGCGTCCCCAACGGTCCCCGAGCATCCCGCAGATCACCGCGCCTAGCGGGCGGGCGGCGAGCCCTGCCCAGAAACTGGCCAGCGACGCGAGCAGTGAGGCGGTCGGGTCCAGCGACGGGAAAAACAGCTTTGGAAAGATCGTGGCCGCGACCACGCCATACAGCGCGAAGTCGAACCATTCGAGCGCCGTTCCGACGGTCGCGCCTGCCACCGCCCGGCGCGCCATCGAGTGAGCCTGCGCGGAGTGTTCCTCCGCGGCAAGGTCTGAATCAGCAAGAAATGACATGTCGTCTCCTGAATGCCTGATTTGTTGAACCGTTCGTTTCTGCGACGAACAAGTGCTATTGTTTGCGCTCTGAAAGCGGGACGTTCCGGACCGGAACTGCATTGCACATAATGGAAATCGCGCGAAAATGTCGCTCAAAAACGGCCTGAGAGTTCTTGATTTCCTGGCGTCGCAACCCGAAGGCGCGGGCCTTCTGGCCATTGCCGACGCTTTGTCGCTGCCACGCAGCAGCTGCCACCGGCTGCTCGCCGAGCTCATCGAAGGCGGCTATGTCAGGCAACTGGTCGATCACAGCCGCTACATTCTGACCATGCGCATGACGTCGAACGGGCTGGAATTTTTGAGCCTGACGGGCATCGCGGATATCGCCCAGCCAATCATCGAACGCGTCGCTGCGCAGACAGGTGAGCTGGCGCGGCTGTCGCTGGTGGACGGCGAAGCAATCATCTGGGTGGGGAAGGCGGACGGACAGCGCATCGGCTTTCGCTACGATCCTGACATGGGCCAGGCAGCACGACTTTCATGCACGTCGACCGGACACGCATGGCTGATGACAATGACCGATGAGCAGGCGGCCGCGCTGGTATTGAAGCAGGGTTTCGGACAGCCGAACGAGTTTGGACCCAATGCGCCGACGACGCTCAAAGCGCTGCTGGGCTTCCTGCACGCTGCGCGCGTGCGTGGCTATGCGATGATCGACGAGGTGTTTGCCCCGCGTATGTCTGCGGTGGCGGTGCCCGTGGTGAGCGGCTCGCGCTGCGTCGGCGTCATCAGTTTGGCCGGTCCGCGGGTGCGGCTGACGACCGGGAAGATTCACGAGTACTCGATTCTGCTGCACGACGCAACGAATGAACTGGCTCAGCTGAGCAATATGGCGGGATTTCCGAGTCGGCCGCCGCTCGGCAAGGGATGAAGAATTTGCGGGCACATCCCTCCGCGCATGCTTCTCCACCTGCATTGACGCGTACTACGCAGCAGAAAATTTCGCACCTTATCCCCGCTTTCCCTGTCAAACGATAAGCCGCCCGAACCGCCGTTCAGGGCGCCGGCACTTCCGCGCCTACAGGCACGGGTTGTGCACGTGATCTCCTGCACGCGTTCGGCATCGGAAGAATAGGGAGGGCGGTCATGACCACGACTGCCAGTTTTCACATCGGGTATACGCGATATCTCGGGCCCGAAAGCGAGCCCGTGCAGCCATTGCCGGCCTTTGCGCGGGAACCCGAGGCGCTGATTTCCCTCTATCGCGCGATGGTGCTGACCCGCGCATTCGATACCAAAGCGGTCGCGCTGCAGCGCACTGGCAAGCTCGGCACGTTTGCATCGTCGGTGGGGCAGGAGGCGATCGGGGTGGGCGTCGCGAGCGCGATGCAGGCCGATGACGTGCTGTTCCCTTCATATCGCGATCATGCGGCGCAATTGCTGCGCGGCGTCACGATGACGGAAAGTCTCTTGTATTGGGGCGGTGACGAACGCGGCAGCGACTTCAGCGTGCCGCGGCTCGACTTTCCAAATTGCGTTCCTATCGGCACCCAGGTGTGTCATGCCGCCGGCGCGGCCTACGCGTTCAAGCTGCGCGGCGAGCCGCGCGTCGCCGTGACGATCTGCGGCGATGGCAGCACATCGAAGGGCGACTTCTACGAAGCGATGAACATGGCGGGCGTCTGGCAGGCCCCGCTCGTGCTCGTCATCAACAACAACCAGTGGGCGATCTCGGTGCCGCGCAGCACGCAGAGCGCGGCGCAGACGCTCGCGCAGAAGGCAATCGCGGCGGGCATCGACGGCTTGCAGGTCGACGGCAACGACGTGATCGCCGTGCATCACGTGATGCATGCGGCACTCGCGAAAGCGCGCCGAGGCGACGGCCCGACGCTGATCGAAGCGCTCACCTATCGACTCGGCGATCACACGACGGCCGACGATGCAACGCGCTATCGCGACTCGGATGAGATTCAGAAGCAATGGGAACAAGAGCCGCT
This sequence comes from Paraburkholderia sp. BR10923, assembly GCF_040948765.1. Taxonomy (NCBI): domain Bacteria; kingdom Pseudomonadati; phylum Pseudomonadota; class Betaproteobacteria; order Burkholderiales; family Burkholderiaceae; genus Paraburkholderia; species Paraburkholderia sp. BR10923. Next base: position 324,400 of record NZ_JBFPKO010000006.1, read on the forward strand.
GCTGCGTTTGCGCAAGTATCTGATGCGGATGAACTTCTGGGACAAAGCGCAGGACGAGCAACTCGGCCGGGCGTGTCACGCGCAGGTCGAGGCAGCCGTCGAGGCGTATCTGGCTGTGCCGCCCCCCGATACTTCCGCGATGTTCGATCACCTGTACGAGACGCTGCCGCATGCCATGCGTGAGCAACTGGAAAGCGCGCAGCGATTCGCGCCGATCGCGGGCAATGGTCGGCATGGTCAGAACGGAGGCACCGGCCATGGCTGATCTGAACATGATCGATGCGCTCAATCTGGCGCTCGCGTACGAACTCGAGCACGATCCCGCCGTCGTGCTGCTCGGCGAGGACATCGGCGTGAACGGCGGCGTGTTTCGGGCGACGGTCGGCCTGCAGGCACGCTTCGGCACGCAACGCGTGCTCGACACGCCGCTCGCCGAGGCAGCGATCGCGGGCACCGCGATCGGCATGGCGGCGATGGGACTGAAGCCCGTTGCCGAGATCCAGTTCAGCGGGTTTCTGTATCCGGCGATCGATCACGTGCTCAATCATGCGTCGCGTCTGCGGCATCGGACCCGCGGACGCCTCACCTGTCCGCTCGTGATCCGCACGCCGTGCGGCGCAGGCATCCATGCGCCCGAGCATCACTCCGAAAACCCCGAAGCGCTGTTCGCGCACATTCCCGGCTTGCGCGTTGTCACGCCTTCGTCGCCGGCGCGCGCGTACGGGCTGTTGCTGGCCGCGATTCGCGATCCCGACCCGGTGATCTTCTTCGAGCCGACGCGCCTCTATCGGCTGTACCGGCAGACAGTGGAAGACAACGGCGAAGGGCTGCCGCTCGACACCTGCTTTACGCTGCGCGACGGCTCGGATGTGACGCTGGTGTGCTGGGGCGGTGCCGTGCAGGACGCACTGGGCGCCGCCGATCTGCTCGCGCAGGAAGGCGTGATGGCCGAAGTGATCGACGTCGCGACGCTCAAGCCGATCGACATGAACACGATCCTGGCCTCGGTCGCGAAGACGGGTCGCTGCGTGATCGTGCACGAGGGTTCGCGCACGGGCGGCATCGGCGCGGAGATCGCCGCCAATATCGCCGAGCGCGGACTTTATTCGCTGCTCGCGCCTGTGCAGCGCGTGACCGGCTACGACGTCGTGGTGCCGCTGTACCGGCTCGAGAATCAATACATGCCTGGTGCCTCGCGCATCGTCGCCGCGGTGCGGCAAGCTATGGAGGCGTCATAAAGCCATGAAAATCTTCAAACTGCCGGACCTCGGCGAAGGCTTGCAGGAAGCGGAAATCGTCGAATGGCATGTGAGCGACGGCGATGAAGTGCGGGCGGATCAACCGTTGCTGTCGGTCGAAACGGCGAAGGCGATCGTCGAGATTCCGTCGCCGCAATCCGGCCGCATCACGAAGCTGTTCGGACGGACGGGCGATATCGTGCATCTGGGCGCGCCGCTCGTCGCGTTCGAGGGCGAGGCCGATGATGCAGACGCGGGCACTGTCGTCGGCCATATGGAAGTTGGCCAGCATGTCGTGCAGGACGCGCCTGCGTCGCCTGGCACGGGCGGTGGCGTCAGCGCGGGCGGCGGTGTGATCAAGGCGATTCCGGCGGCGCGCGCGCTGGCTCGCAAGCTGGATGTCGATCTTTCGATGGTGACGCCGTCCGGCCCGGAAGGCGTCATCACGGCGGCCGACGTACAGCGCGTCGCGAAGATACTTGGCGAAGTCGGTCCGGCCGAAGTGCTGCGCGGCGTGCGGCGTGCGATGGCGCACAACATGGCGCGAGCGCAAAGCGAAGTGGCCGCCGCGACCGTGATCGACGATGCCGATATTCACGCGTGGCCGCCGCACACCGATGTGACGATCCGCCTGATCCGCGCGCTGGTCGCGGGCTGCCGCGCCGAGCCGGCACTGAACGCATGGTTCGACGGACATACGGGGCGACGCCACGTCCTTGAGAAGATCGATCTCGGCATTGCCGTCGATCTGCCCGATGGGCTTTTCGTGCCGGTGCTGCGCGACGTCGCGCATCGCGATGCGGCGGATCTGCGCGGCGGTCTCGACCGGATGCGCGCGGATATCCGCGCGCGCAAGATTCCGCCGGAAGAAATGCGCGGCAACACGATCACGCTGTCGAACTTCGGGATGATTTCGGGGAAGTACGCGGCGCCCATCGTCGTGCCGCCCACCGTCGCGATCCTCGGCGCGGGGCGCATCCACGAACAGGTCGTCGCGGCAGACGGCGCGCCTGCCGTGCACCGGATCTTGCCGCTCAGCCTGACGTTCGATCATCGCGTCGTAACAGGCGGCGAGGCGGCGCGCTTCCTGGCGGCGACGATCGCGGATCTGCAGAACGCGGGGTAGCGGTTAGCGTGTGCTAGGCGTGATTCGCCAGCATCGCATCGATAAGAGCGCGGGCCTCGCGGTCGATGTTCGTGAGGGCAACGCTCTCCGACTCGTATGTAACGGGATCGGCGAAGTCACCGGTGACGTGTTGTTTTCGTGTCCTTCTGCGTAACGACCACGTGACGCGATAGGTCAGCGCGATTCCATCGGACAAACGGGCCGTGCGTGGCTCCATGTGCGCTTCGATAACGAATCCGCGATAGCGCCCGACGATGTGACGTTTCATCGATTGATGAACGATCAGGCAGCCAGGCGGCCTATCCCCATTTCCGGACGGCGCAGGCCCGGCGGGAACACGTGCCATGTGCCGTCGGCATGGCGAAAGAAGAAGAGTGAAAACGTTCCGGACGGCCGATCGATCTGGATGCACACGCGGCATGTGCCGCCCGAGCGGCAGCGGTCGAGCAGACGCACGCACGCTCCGCGGCCTCGCGTCGGGCCAACGAGTTTTTCGACCTCGGAACGCAGTGACCTGTTGCCCGCCATGATTTTCCCTTCGATATCCGATGAGTCGATGCTATGGAGATCGGCGCGTGCGTCCAATCGGCGCGGGCGGAATGTCGTCTCAGGAAGCGCTGATTTCGGCCGTCAGGATTTCCTGAATCAGGGCCAGCACGCGGAACGGGCAATATTCAAAGATCCAGAACCAGCTCCGCGGATTTCGCTCGCGACACGCATACCATGATCTGCGTATCTTTCTCGTCGTCGCGCAGCACCATGTCCCGATGATCCGCCTCTCCTGAGCACAACGCTGTCTTGCACGAGCCGCAGGTGCCGCTTTCGCACGAACTCGGCACGCGCACGTTGGCGTCGCGCAGCACCTCGAGGATCGAGCGATCGGCCGGAATGTCGAACGAAGTGCCGCTGCGCGATAGCCGCACGGTGAACGGCGCGCTTTCGCGCGCATTCGCATTGCTTGCGCCGAAGCTCTCGAAGTGCACCGTGCCCGACGGCCAGTGGCCGGTCATGTCCCGCACGGTGTCCATCAGCGCCTGCGGGCCGCAGCAGTACACGTGTTGTGCCGACTTCGACCGCTCGAATACGGGCCAGAAGTCGAATGCTTTCGACGGGTCTCCGTAATCGTGATGAATCTTCACGTCAGAACGCCATTCGTCGCTGGTCAGTTCATCGAAGAACGCCGTGCCTTCCGGATCGCGGGCGAGGTAGTACAGCTTGAACGAGCGCAGGCCTTCCGCCCGCAACTGCCGCGCCATCGACAACATAGGCGTGATACCGATGCCGCCCGCGACGAGAACGAATGACTTGGCGCGCTCATCGAGGGGAAACTCGTTGCGGGGCAAGGAGACGTCCACGGCGTCGCCCTCGGCCGTATCGTCGATGAAGCTCATCGAACCGCCGCGTCCGTTGCTGTCGCTCTTGACCGCGATGACGTAGCGATGACGCTCCTGCGAGTCATTGCACAGCGAATAACTGCGTCGCGAACCGTTGGGCACCACGACGGTCAAGTTCGCGCCCGCCTCGAACGCCGGCAGCGGCGCGCCTTGCGGGTCGGTCAGTTCAAAGCGCCAGATGTCACGGGCGATCTTCTCCTTGCCGGCAATCTTCAGTCGAAGAAAACCGTCTTCGAGTGGGGGCGTCATGTCTGTCTCCTTCTGACCAGTCCAGTCTTGCGTTGCATCAACATGGACGCATCTTATTGCTAGATCTCTAATGATGCAAGTCAAGGAGTACGATTTTTAGCGGTGTTGCTCTCGGTATAAACCCGTGCTTGTCAGGGACATAAAGCCGCCGTAACCTGAATATTAGAGCTCTAATCAAACTATCCAGAAAGAAATTCGGAGAGATTCAGTCATGGCACATTCAACGTTGCACTCAGGGGACCTATCCCTGTCTGCCATAGCCGATTCGGCGGCGGAGGAGGCGACATACCGCAAGATCACGCTGCGGCTCATGAGCTTTCTTTTCCTGTGCTGGGTCCTCAACTATCTCGATCGCGTCAACGTCAGCTTCGCGCAGCTACAACTGAAGCACGATCTCGGTTTGAGCGACGCGGCGTACGGGCTCGGCGTGAGTCTGTTCTTTATCGGCTACATCCTGCTCGAAGTGCCGAGCACGCTGCTGCTGCGGCGCATTGGCGCCCGCAAGACCGTCACCCGGATCATGCTGCTGTGGGGCGGCATCTCCACTGCCATGGCTTTCATGACCGCTCCGTGGCAGTTCTATCTCGCGCGCACGCTCCTCGGCGCGGCCGAAGCGGGCTTTTGGCCCGGCATCATCCTTTATCTGTCGTACTGGTATCCGGCGAAGCGCCGCGCTCGTATCACATCGCGGTTCCTGCTGGCGATCGCGGTTGCGGGGATTATCGGCGGCCCGCTTTCTGGGTTCATCCTGCAAAACTTCATGGACGTCTGGGGTTTTCGCAACTGGCAGTGGCTGTTCTTCCTTGAAGGCTTGCCGGCCGTGATTGCCGGTGTCGTTGCCTACTTCTACCTGATCGACCGACCGCAGGATGCGAGGTGGCTGACCGAGGATCAAAAACGAATCGTCATCGGCGCGCTCGACGAGGAAGGTCGCAGCAAGCCGCATAACTCGCCGAGCACGCTCCTCGCGGCGCTGCGCGACCCGCGCGTGTACGTGATTGCTGCGGGCTGGGCCACGGTACCCATCTGCGGAACCATCCTCAACTACTGGACGCCCACGATCATCAAGCAGTCAGGCGTTTCGAACCTGCTGCACATCGGCTTCCTGTCGGCGCTGCCTTATATCGTCGGCGCGGTCGCCATGCTGCTGATCGCACGCAGCTCCGACCTGCGGCTCGAGCGTCGCTGGCACTTCGTGCTGTCGACGACGGCGGGCGCCACGGGCGCGGTGCTCCTGACGGTTCTGACGAACAATTCGGTTGCCGCCATCGCGTGCCTGAGCCTCGTTTCGGTGAGCTATTTCGCGGCCGCAGCCATTATCTGGACCATTCCGCCGAACTACCTGAAGGGCGCGGCGGCCGCCGGCGGTATCGGCGTGATCAGCAGTCTCGGTCAGGTGGGCGCTTTCTTCGCACCAATAGTCCTCGGCTGGGTGAAGAGCGCGACCGGCAGCTTCTCGGCCGGCATCCTGCTGGTCGCGGCGCTCGTTTTCATCGGCGGCATCGCCGTCTTCTTCGGCGTGCCGCGCGAGCGGCAGGCACAGCAATCCGGCGCGTGACGATGCACGCGACGACCAGCATTTTGACAGTCAGACAGGAGCAGGAATGAGCAAGCTTCAACTTTCCATCGCGGTGGGCAACTATGACCGGATGCGACCGCTGATCGACGGCGACGTGCAGATCGACGGTGTCGACCCCGTGTTCATGCTGCAGGACCCGGAGGAAATCTTCTTTCGTGCGTTCCGGCACGCGGATTACGACATTTGTGAGCTGTCGCTCAGCAGCTATTCGGTGAAGACGGCCGCGGGCACGTCGCCCTACATCGCGGTGCCGGTTTTTCCGTCGCGCGCATTCCGCCACAGCTCGATCTACGTGCGTTCAGACCGTGGGATCAACCGGCCCGAAGACCTGAAGGGCAAACGCATCGGCGTGCCGGAATATCAGCTGACCGCCAACGTATGGGTGCGGCTCTTTCTCGAAGAAGAATACGGCGTGAAAGCATCGGATATCCGCTGGGTGCGGGGCGGCTACGAGGATCCGACGCGCGTTGAGAAGATTGCGCTGAAGCTTCCCGAAGGCGTCGTGCTGGAAAACGCGCCAGAAGGACAAACGATCTCGAATCTGCTGGCCAATGGCGAGATTGACGGCGTGATCGGACCGCGCGCGCCGTCGTGCTTCGACCGTGGGCATCCGAGGGTCAAGTACCTTTTCGATGATCCGCAAGAGAGCGCCGCCCAATGGTACGAGCGCAGGAAGCTTTTCCCGATCATGCACACCCTGGGCATTCGCAAGACGCTCGCGGATCAGCACCCGTGGCTGCCCGGTGCGATCGCGAAGGCGTTCGAGCAATCGAAGGAAGTCGCGCTGTCCCGTTTGAGCGACACCTCGGCGACCAAGGTGACGCTGCCGTTCATCGAGGACCAGTTGCGCAATGCGCGGCGTCTGATGGGGCACGACTTCTGGTCGTATGGATTCGCCAACAATGAACACGTGATCGACCGCTTTCTCTCGCAGCACCACGCCGAGGGATTGTCGAGCCGACGCCTCGAGCCTGCCGAACTGTTCCACCCGGCCAGCCTGGAGCGATTCAAGATCTGATCCCTCGCGGCGGTTGTTCGCGCCGTCGCGCATCCGGCAGGTGCTGGGTGCGCGATGGATGCGCGGAAGGCAACAACGCATCCAGAATAATCAGTCGTCCAGAATAGAGATGAAAATGAAGAGACACACATTCCCGCTCGCCTGCGGCGGGTTGCTGACGCTCGCCTGCACGGCGGCCCATGCGCAGAGTTCGGTTACGCTGTACGGCATCGTCGATGCGGGCGTCGAGTACGTCAACCGGGTGACCCAAGGCAAACAGACAGGCTCGGTGATCCGCGAGCAGTCGGGCAATCTCGCCGGATCGCGCTGGGGGCTCAAGGGCTCGGAGGATCTCGGCGGCGGCTACAAGGCCCTGTTTACGCTGGAGGGCGGCTTCAACGTAAACACCGGCGCGCTGGGTCAGAGCGGACGGCTGTTCGGCCGCAAGGCATTCGTTGGCGTCTCGACGCCGTACGGCACGCTCACGCTCGGACGTCACCAGAACCTGCTTTACGAGTTGATGTACAAGTACGACGCGCTGACGTTCAACCCCAGCTACTCCGCGCAAAGCATGGACAGCCAGTTCGTGAACCGCGCGGACAACTCGGTGCGCTATGGCGTGCATCTCGGCGGCGTTACATTCGCGGCACTGTATAGCACTGGGTTCGACGCGACGATTCCGAACGGTGGGAATGTGCCCGGCGCAACGAAAGTGGGCCGCGAAATGAGCGCGGCGGTGCTGTATGACCGCGGGCCGTTCAGCATCGGCCTGACGTACGACCAGTTGCAGGGCACCTCGATCGCGACCCAGAGCAACGCGCAGCAGCGCGCGCTGCTCGGCCTCTCGTACGACTTCGGGCCGGTTACGACGCTGGCTGGCCTGCGCTGGCTGAACACGCGCAATACGGATGCGCCGCCGAGTTCGCTGCTCTACTGGGGCGGCGTGACCTGGAGGGTGAATGCACCGCTTTCCATTTCCGCCAGCGTCTATCACACGCAGTTTCGCAATCCGCACGGCGGCCCGACGATGGGGGCATTGCTCGTCGACTACTCGCTGTCCAAGCGCACCGACGTGTATGCGGAAGGGGCGTATGTCTCCAATCGTTCGTTTTCCAATGTCGGTATTCGCGGCACGGGCGTGGACATTGCGCCAGGCATGGACCAGGCGGGCGTGACCGTGGGCATTCGCCACACCTTCTGAGCGGTCCGGGCGCTGCGCTCCAGTGCCTCTCGCGCGGGCTAAAGCGCTATGATTATCAGCGGTGTGATCACAATAACAGCGAGGAAGGCATGGCAGCGGCACGTACTTCGGGCAAAGGCAAGGGCAAGGGCGGGGTCGCGAGCGAGGACCCCATTCTGCGGCACTGGCGTGAGGCGGTACCGGACGATCGTCTCGCTCACCTGGTGAAGGATGCGGGCCGCGCGATGATTCGCGGTCTGCAAATGCGCCTGGCGCAGCATGAAGTCTCGTTCGGCCACTGGGCGTATCTGCGCGTGCTATGGGTCACCGACGGGCTGACGCAGAAGGAGCTCAGCGACGAGACCGGCACCACCACCCCCACCACGTTCAGTGCGGTGTCCGCAATGGAAAAGCTCGGCTATGTCGAGCGCCGCTACGAGCCCGGCAATCGCAAGAACACGCACGTCTATCTGACGCCGCGCGGACGGAGCCTGAAACACAAACTCGTCCCGCTCGCGGAAGAAGTCAACGAAATTAGCGTCCGGGGCCTGAAAGCCACCGAGATCAACGTCGCCCGCAAGGTTCTGCTGACGATCATCGAGAACATGGCACGCGACGAATCGGAGTCGGACGACCCGGCGCTGCGTATTCCGTCGACTCGGGAAGTGGGGAATCTGATCGCGGCGCGCGGGGAAGAAGTCGATCAGGATTGACACGCGGCTCGGCGTTTCGGGTCATTCCCGAGTGGCAAATTCATTATAGATCTAATAATATTGGCGGGCGTGCCAAGTCCACGACAGGCACGACGGCAGGCCACGGCATGCTGCTGCTCCCTCGCTCAATACATACGGATCTGGAATGGATGGAATGACCCGCGCGGCGATGACGCGCAACGTCCGCGATGCGCTCACGGAAGATGTCGGCGAGGCCGACTGGACGTCGCTACTGATCGACCCCGACGCTTCAGCCGAAGGGGTCTTGACGGTGCGTGAACCTGCGCTGTTGTGCGGCAGACCGTGGTTCGATGAAACACTGCAGCAGGTCGACCCGCGCATCACGATTGAATGGTTGGTCGGCGAGGGCGAACGGATGCACGAAGGGCAGACCGTCTGCCGGATCGCTGGTCCGGCGCGCGGCATGCTCACCGCCGAGCGCACCGCGCTCAACTTCATTCAGTTGCTTTCTGGCGTGGCCACCGAGACGAGCGTGATGACGCGAATCGTCGAAGGCACCTCTGCGCGGATTCTCGACACGCGAAAAACGCTTCCAGGATTGCGCCTCGCGCAAAAATACGCAGTTCGGGTTGGCGGCGGCGAAAACCATCGTCGGGGGCTGTACGACGGAATCCTGATCAAGGAAAACCACATCGCGGCGGGTGGCGGCATTGCGTCGACCCTTCGCGCTACCGAAGCATTGGGTGCAGGTGTGCCCGTGCAGGTCGAGGTCGAGACGCTCGATGAATTAACGGAAGCGTTGGCTGGTGGTGCCGCGGCGATTCTGCTCGACAATTTCTCGATCGAATCGATGCGCGAGGCTGTGCGTGTCACCGCGGGGCGCGCCGAGCTGGAAGTCTCTGGCGGTGTGACCGAGCGGACGCTGCGAACGATTGCCGAAACCGGCGTGGACCGTATTTCGTTGGGCAAGCTGACGAAGAACATCAGGGCGATCGATTTTTCACTGCGCTTCGCGGCGTTCGCCGGATAAGCGGAGGTCGGGGCGCATGTGTGCGCTCCGTAGAAGGAAGCGCCGATAAAAAAATCCCTCGTTTGAACTGTGCATGGCGCAGTTCAAAACGAGGGTTTTTGCGCTTACCTCGAACTATCCAAGCGTCACATCTGCGCCCGTTTCGCTCGACTTCAGAATCGCGATACAGATTTCCAGCGTGCCCTTCGCCCATTCGCCATCGTGAAGGGGCGAGCGTGCGTCCACGACCGCGCCATACAACTCGTCGATGACTTCGGCGCGCGGCACGGCGGGCGCAGACAGCGGCAGCGTATGGCGCTTCTCGTCGCCGTAGACGACGATCGAATCGGGCAGCGGGCGCAGGTCGGCGCGTTCGCACGAGACGATGATCGGGCCGAAATGCTGATGAAAACGCGGCGGCTCGTGCGCGTCGGCCGTTGGCGGCTTGTATGCGGAACCGCCGTAGGTGCCGGCCGCTTTGAGCCTGGCCTCGTCGCCCGAGGACGCGAGCGTCTCCAGACGGCGGCGGGCGCTGCCGTACGTGTCGGGGCTCGTACGATCGCCCATTTCGCCGATCCAGCCGCTCCACTCTTCGGTGTTGAAGTGGCCATAGCCGTTGTACGAGAGCGAGGCATAAGCACCGTTCTCGAACCAGATCAGCGCCGAATAGGCGCCTTCGGTCGGGCGGGACGGATCCCACCGTCCCACGCTCGCGCGCAGCCGCGTCGCGCGCGAGCCGGCGAGCATTCGCACGATATCCACCTGATGAGCCGCCTGGCTGAAGACGGCGCCGCCACCTTCAGCCGTGGCCAGCTCCTCGGGCCGGCGCGGGCGATACAGATAGTCGGTGTAGTTGACGGCCTGGATCATTTTCACCGCGCCGAAATCGCCACGTCCGATCAATTCGCGCGTACGCAGGTACGGCGTGTCGAAACTATGGCAATGGCCGACGATCAGATGCACGTTCGCTGCGCGGCATGCGGCGATCATGCGATCGCAGTCCGCAGCGGCGAGCGCCATCGGCTTTTCGACCAGCACGTGCTTGCCTTTTGCCGCGGCAATTTCAGTGTGCTGCGCGTGGAACTGGTGCGGACTCGCAACGTAGATGATCTCGACGTTGGGGTCAGCCGCCAACTCCGCCACGTCCGCATAGGTGGGCGCCGCGAAGTCGGCGGCGAACTGCCGCCGCGCTTCGTCACGCGGATCGCACGCAGCGACGAGCTGGACTCTGGGGTCGCGCAGGAAGGTCGGCAGCATCAGCGAGAATGCCCGTCCCAGTCCTGCGACCCCGATGCGCAAACGGCGCTGCTCCATGGCCGTGTGCCTCCCGTTATTGCTTGACCTGATAGTCCGTTGCGAGCGCGGACGGCTGGTCGGCCGGTTCCGGATTCTTCTTGCTGACGTAACGCGCGGCATACGTGCGCCAGTCGATTTCCTTCGGCACGACTGCCTGGTACGAACACACTTCGCGGGGAATCGCTTTTGCACCGGTGCCGATTGCGTCGCCATCTTTCTCGAATTCGGCGAGCGCATCGATCATGCGGCGACGGAATTCGACGATGGCGAGATCGCTCGCGCCGAGGCGCTCGTCCGAGCGGTTCGCAATCGGGCCCATCGTGACCCACATCGCAATGTCCTGGTTCGGGAAGCCCGAAATGCCGGTGAAATTGCCAGCCTTCATCGCCTGGCGGTCTTGCCAGAAGCGGTTGTCGTGATTGCGCAGCGGGCGATAGTACTGGTCGAGGTCAACGCCGACCTGCTGACGCAGGAACTTGCGCCAAGTTTCGGTTTCCGGCGTCGTCTCCGGATCGCCCCAGGCGATGAAGTAGAACGCCGTGTTCGTGTCGTCCATCGGCACGTTGATGTTCGCAACGTTGTACAGGTTGTTCGGCGGAATCAGCACCGTTCCCGGCGCCACGAACACCGTGGAGCGCACGTAGTCGTGCGTGTTGGCGTTGAAGATCGGGCGGCGCAGCGCGGCGTAACGGAAGCCGTAGTCGGTGCGCTCGACCTGCAGGCGCGGGGCCTTGTCGGTGGACGGGCGCAACCAGTTCTTCGCGGTCGCTTCGGCGCCGCCCACGCGCGCCGGCACGAAGTCCGACGAATGCAGGCTGGAGCTGTGCGCGGAGTCGATCGCGCCTTCGAGGATTTGCGCCCAATTGCACGGCAGCAGCGCCTTGGCGATGCTAACGCGGGTGTCGGAAGTCGGCGCCCAGGCCGGCGGCACGAATTCGGGGATCGCGTCTTGCGGGCCCATATATGCCCATACCATGCCTCCCCATTCCTGCACCGGGTAGGCCTTGTGCTTGACCTTGTCGGTCATGCAGCTCGCTGCCGGCTCGGACACCATTTCAAGCACGTTGCCCGAGACGTCGAACTTCCAGCCGTGATACAGGCAGCGCAGGCCGGAGTCTTCATTGCGGCCGTAGACGAGCGATGCGCGACGGTGCGGGCAGTACTCGTCCAGCACGCCAACGCTGCCTTCCGAGTCCCGGAATACAACGAGGTCCTCGCCAAATACGCGCGCTTTGACCGGCGCGCCATCCGGCTCGCTGACTTCTTCGATGAGGCAAACCGGCGTCCAGTGCCGGCGCATCAGTTGGCCCATCGGGGCATCGCCTTCGACGCGGCACAGCAATTCATTTTCTTGGTGGGTCAGCATGTAATGTCTCCCGGCGAAAGCTCGCCTTCATCAACAGGGGTTGCTCAACTATATTAGATATCTAGTGAAAATGGCAAGAGCCTTTCGAGACATCCGGGAAAGTACGTATGGTCGAAAGCGACCCTGGCTCAGGAATATTCGATCTCTAATATGAAGTGGCGGGATTCATCGCCGATGGATCGGATTTGCGAGGCGCTGGTGTTCCACCCGGCTAGTCTCGAAAGACGAAAGGATTCAAGCCACGCTGATGTTGGAACGCTGGCAAATTCGCGGCGTTCTATGTTGGACGGCTATGATAGAGCCCTTGATAAAGCCGGATTGAACGGACATGACAGACTCTGAATTGAAAGATGTCGAAGCCCCTGTGCGGGAAAGTGACAACAGTCTTGTGTGGTCAGACGCACGGCTACTCGGCTTCACGCCGATGGATGACGTGCATAAGGAATTCTACGAAGTCGCGCTACGGCTCGTGACCTGCACCGATGCGAGCGCCCTTGCCGCGATCGAGGAATTCGAAAAACACGCCGTCAGCCATTTCGAGCAGGAAGACGAATGGATGCGCACGACCAACTTTCCCCCGCGCGATTGCCACATCGAAGAACACGAAGCCGTGCTGAAGTCAGTGCGGGACGTTAAAGCAGCGGTCGAAGCAGGGCAGGCTGGTTGCGCGCTGGTGCATGACATCGGCATGCATCTGTACAACTGGTTTCCCGGACACGCCGACTACCTGGATTCGGCGCTTGCCGCATGGATGACCAAACAGACGATGGGTGGAAAGCCTGTTGTGTTAAGACGGACGATTTGAAGTTTGCCGTTTCGACCGTCGAAATACACTGGGCGCCATAAGTTGTAGCCGGCAGACTGCTGGCTCAACCCATGTCGCGTAGTTCCCGCCGCAAAATCTCGCGAGCGGTTGATTTCCGTAGCGTCCTTTGCGCGCTCAGAGTTTTACTGCACTGCGGCTCCCGTCAACGCATCGTCGCTTGCGGGCGTCGTTGCTGGAATCTCCGCGGACGATATCAGCCCCGTTCAACTACCCGACTCGCGCAGCACGACATCGCCCAATTCGGCGAGGCGGGGGGCATCGACGCGCACGCTCGGGCAGGAGATGCCCATGGCGGCGATCATCTCATCGTGCGCGTCGTAGATGGGGCGAGCCACGCAGCGGATGCCATCGGTGAATTCCTCGTCATCGATGGCATAGCCGCGCTGACGTGTCAGTTCCAACTCTTGCGCGAGAGCCGGCTCCGAGGTCAGGGTGCGCAACGTGTAGGGGACCAATTCCGCCGGCGCTTCGGCATGGCCGAAGGCCAGGAACGCTTTGCCGAGCGCCGTGCAGTGCAGCGGCGACAGGGCGCCGATCGGATGATCGACCTTGAGCGGCAAGGTCGAGTCGACCTTGTCGATATACCAGACGCGCGAGCCGACCAGCACCGCCAGATGCGTGCACTCCCCGGTGGACGCAGCGAGCCTTTCCAGCGCCGGGCGCCATGCTTCCTTGATCGCCACGACTTCCTCGAGCGTGCGTTGTACCGGCTTGCCCGGCTGACTGCCGTTCGAGGCCAGATAGCGCCGGTTGGAATCCTGCGCCGCATAGCCGGCGGCAACCAGCGTCTTCAGAAGATGGGCGGCCATGGATTTGTCCATTTCGAGTTCGCTCGCGAGTTCCGTTAGCCGGACGGGGCCGCGATGAGTCCGCAGATACGTCAGTGCTTCGAGGCCACGAGTCAGGGACTGGAGCAGCCGCATGAATATCCCTCCACGCCAATAAAAGTTTTTCTATGTAAAACACCAGAAGTTTTACATAGGAAAACTGTAGCCGAAAAATCACCCAATGTAGGGAATTACACGGATTTTTTTACGCTAGATGTGAAGTACTGTTGTGCGTATGCAAATTTAGCGCTGGTGAATCAGGTCGGTCTGAGGGGCGAGTTAAGTTTTTTAATCCAAGTTGTTTTGCATGCGTCAACTTTACGGAGGCAGGCATGTTGGGGAGACACGGAGTAAAGCGTCGCGCGCTTGTGCTGGCTGCACTACTGGCTTCAGCCGCGGGATTCACGACCCCGGCCTTCGCGGATTCGGGCGAAGTGTCGATCAGCGACTATTTCACGGGCGACATGGGAGAGAAGGCGTTCAACGAACAGCTCGCCAAATTCACCACGGCGACCGGGATCGCAATCAAGCAAAGCCCGGTGGGACACGAAGATTTCAAGTCGGTGATACTGGTGCGCGCGGCCGGACATAGTCTGCCCGACGTATTCAGTTTCTGGGCGGGCGCCAAGACGCAATTCATCGCCGATTCGAAGAGCCTTCATCCGATCGACGGCATGTGGAAGTCCGCGGGGCTGGATTCCGTGATCTCCAGGCCGATTGCGGCGGCGGCGACGAGCTACAGCGGGCATCGCTATCTGGTGCCGGTCGACTATCACTTCGTCGGCGTTTTCTATAACCCGAAGGTGATGGCCAAGGCGGGCATCACGACGATGCCGACGACGTGGGACGGCTTCCTCGCCATGTGCAAGCAACTCAAGTCGCAAGGGATCACGCCGATTGCGATGGGTTCGAAGAATCGTTGGCCCGCGCAGTTCTGGTTCGATTACATGCTGTTGCGTACCGCGGGGCCGGACTATCGGGCGAAGCTGATGACGGGGCATGCCCGCTACGACGATCCGCAGGTGAGCTCGGTGATGGACCAATGGAAATCCATGTTCGATGCAGGCTATTTCAACAACAACGCCAACGCGATCGACTGGACCGACGCCGCCGACAAGGTCGCGAAGGGCGACGCCGCGATGACGCTGATGGGCACGTGGATCACGGGCTACTGGAACAACAACCATCTGGTGGCTGGCAAGGACTACGACGTTGCGGTATTCCCGCAGATGCAGGCGGGCGTGCCGAACGTCGCGCTTGGTCCGGTGGACGGCCTCGTGATCTCCGCCAACGCGAAGAACGTGGCGGGTAGCGAAAAACTGCTCGACTACATGGTCAGCAACACCGACGTGCAGTCGGCATGGACGTCGTCCCAAGGCGCGCTGTCGGCCAACGTGAAGGTCGACCAGTCCCACTACAGCCCGGTGATGCAAAAGGCCGCCGCGGCGGTCGAGAAGTCCAACGGCTTCGCCTTCAACTATGACCTCGCCACGCCCCCGCCGGTGTCCGAAGTCGGTCTGTCGATGTTTGCGAAGTTCATCGACCAGCCTGGCGATATCAAGAGCCTGCTGACTCAGACCCAGACGGATGCGCAGGCCGCGTTCAAGAAGCAGTAACACCTCCACGAAGGCGGGTCGCCGTGCGGCGGCCCGCCTTGTTTTCCGGTAGAGACGCGAGATGAGGAAACACGATCGGCTATGGCGCGTGGTATTTCTGGCGCTGCCCCTGGGCGTTTTCGGAATCCTGGTGGTGGGACCCCTGCTGTCGTCGTTCTATTACAGCTTTACCGACTGGAATGGCTTTTCGTCCGACTATGATTTTGTCGGACTCTCTAATTTCACGAGGATTCTCAACGACCATCTGTTTTCGCATGCCGCGCTCAATACCGCGCTCTGGATCGTTGCCGCTATCGCGTTGCCGACGCTGCTGGGGTTGGGTCTCGCGCTGCTGCTCGATTCGAAGGTGCCCGGTTCCCGCGTGTTCAAGAGCATCTTCTATCTGCCGATCTGCCTGTCGGCCGTGATCGTCGGCCAGATCTGGATCTGGATCTATCAGCCCGACTGGGGGCTGCTCAACCTGTTTCTGTCGCACGCGGCGGGAACCCCTCACGACTTTGCGTGGCTCGCTAAACCCAATACGGCGCTGTGGTCCGTGATCGTGGCGTGGTCGTGGCAACAGACCGGGCTGTCGATGGTGATTTATCTCGCCGGGCTCACCGCGATTCCCGAAGACCTGCAGGAGGTCTGCCATATCGAAGGCGCGAGCCGCTGGCAGCGCATCCGCCTCGTGATCCTGCCGTTGCTGACGCCCTCCACCGTGGTCGCGGTGGCGCTGTCGGTGATCAACTCACTGAAGGGTTTCGACATTCTCTACATCATGACCGGCGGTGGACCGTTCAACAGTTCCGATACGCTGGCCATGCACATGTACAACGAGAGCTTCAAGAAATACCACATGGGCTATGGCAGTGCGATTTCCGTGGTGCTGTTCCTGATCGCCGTCTCCGTGATCGGCCTGTATTTCCGTCAGTTGCGCAAGGTGGACCGCATCTATGGATGAGCGTCTGTACGCCCGCTTCAATCCGGCGAGAGCGGCCACTTTCACGATTCTCGTGGTGCTGGCGGTGCTGTTCCTGTTGCCCACTGTCGGCGTGTTGCTGTCGTCGGTGAAGGAGCAGCGCGACATTGCGCTGGGCGATCTCTGGAGCTTGCCGGTCAGGCTGTATCTCGGCAATTTCATCGAAGTGCTGTCGAAGCCCTCCGTACACCAGTATTTCGTGAACACGCTGATCGTCACCGTGCCCGCCACGATCGTGTCGACCGCGCTCGGCGTGCTCGCCGGCTACGTATTCGCCAAGCTGCCTTTTCGCGGCTCGAATGGCCTGTTCCTGGTGCTGGTGTCCGGCATGTTCTTTCCGCCGCAGGTGATTCTGATTCCGCTGTTCCGGCTTTTCAATTTTCTCGGCCTGATCGACACGCTGTGGCCGGTGTTCCTCGTGCATACGGCGCTGGGCATTCCGATCTGCTCGCTGCTGATGCGCAACTTCTTCGCGACCGTGCCGAGCACGCTGCGTGAAGCCGCGATCATGGAAGGCGCATCCGAGCCGCGGGTGCTGCTGTCGGTGGTGTTGCCGCTCAGTTTGCCGGCGCTCGCGGTGCTGGCGACGCTGCAGTTCACGTGGATCTGGAATGACTTTCTGTGGCCGCTGGTGTTCACGCAATCCGACGAGAAACGCACCATCATGCTCGGCATCGTGAACCTGAATGGCCAGTATTCCGTCGCCTGGGGCGTGCAGGGCGCGTTGTCGATTCTGGCGAGCTTGCCGACGCTGCTGGTGTTTCTGTTCTTCCAGCGCTACTTCATCAAGGGCATGACCATGGGCGCGGTAAAAGGGTGATCGAATGGCGCAATTGAGTCTGCAAGGCATACGCAAATCGTTCGCTGGCCATGAGGTGATCCATGGCGTCGAGCTGGACATCGCCGACGGCGAGTTCGTGGTGTTCGTCGGCCCGTCCGGCTGCGGCAAATCGACGATGCTGAGAATGATCGCCGGCCTCGAAGATGTGTCGGGCGGGACGATCCATATCGATGGGCGGGATGTGACGCAGGTGCATCCGTCGAAGCGCGAAATAGCGATGGTGTTCCAGTCCTACGCGTTGTTTCCGCACATGACGGTGGCTGAAAACATCGGCTTCGGACTGCGGCTCGCGGGTGTCGACAAGCGCGAGATCAGGCGGCAGGTGGGGGAGGTCGGCAAGACGCTCCAGCTCGACCGTCTGCTGGAACGCACGCCGAGAGAATTGTCGGGCGGGCAGCGGCAGCGTGTAGCGATCGGGCGCGCCATCATTCGTCATCCGAAGATCTTTCTGTTCGACGAACCGCTTTCGAATCTCGATGCCGCGTTGCGCGTGCAGTTGCGCCTCGAGATCGCGCGACTGCATGCGGAGTTGCGCGCCACGATGGTGTACGTCACGCACGACCAGGTCGAGGCGATGACGCTGGCGGACCGGATCGTCGTGTTCAACGGCGGCAAGATCGAGCAGGTCGGCACGCCGATGGAGCTGTATGAACGGCCCGCGAATCTGTTCGTCGCGCGCTTTATCGGCGCGCCTGCGATGAACGTGCTGCCGGCGTCGGCGTGGCCGCATCTGACGAGTCCGGATCATGCCGGAGCTCGCAGCGCGCCGGACGGTGTGGACTGTATCGGTATCCGGCCCGAGCACGTCACGCTTTGCGCGCGCGGACAGGCGAGTGTTGGCGGGCGCATCGAACTCGTCGAGCAGCTTGGCGCGGAGACACTGTATTACCTCGGCATCGGCAATGGCCTGCCCACGCTCACGGTACGCTCGCCGCTCGCGCACGCGGTGCGCCGCGGAGACGAAGTCGGACTAAAAGTGGACAGCTCGAAGCTGCATCGCTTCGGCCCGGACGGGATCGCGATCGGGAATCACGCCGCTCGAAGCGATGAACGCACACCATCGCCAACAGAGACTTTTCAAATAGAGGAAGAAAAATGACGGGATCTCGTTTTCGCGTGGGGATCATCGGTGCGGGTCGCATCTCCGATCTGCACGCCATCGAATACCTGCAAAATCCGTTGGCACGCATCGTCGGCGTCTGCGACCGGGATGTGGCGCAGGCGCGTAGCAAGCTCGCGGCCTGGGGCATTCCCGACGTCACGGTCGAGGAGGACGTGGATCGTTTCCTCGCGCGTGAGGACATCGATCTGGTCGAAATCCTGTTGCCGCATCATCTGCACCTGCCGGTGGCGCTTAAGGCGATGGCTGCAGGCAAGATCGTGTCGCTGCAAAAACCGATGTGCGTCGATCTCGCCGAGGCGGACCAACTCGTGGCGGCCGCCGAGGCCTATGACCGGCCTTTCAAGGTCTTCGAGAACTTCATCTTCTATCCGCCGGTGCTGAAGGCGCGCGAACTGATCGATCAGGGCGCGATCGGCACGCCGCTGTCGATCCGCATCAAGTCGAACCCGGCGCGCAGCGCGACGGCGTGGGAAGTGCCGCCGTCCGCATCGGCATGGCGCAGCGAAAAGTCTCACGCGGGCGGCGGGCCGCTCGTATTCGACGACGGGCATCACAAGTTCGCGCTCGCCTGGCATTTCATGGGAGATCCGGAAGAGGTGCATGCGTTTATCGGCGATACCGAAGGTCCGGGCGGTATGCGTTTCGATGCACAGTCGATCATCTCATTCCGGTTTCCCGGCAATCGTATCGGCAATCTGGAGATCGTCTATTCGCCGGACATGGAGCTCATCACGCGACACTATGCGCAGGACGATCGCGTCGAGATCACCGGCACGTCGGGTGTGCTCTTCATCAACGGCGGCCATGGACGGCTCGGGGCGACACCGCCCGTGACCCTGTACCGGGACGGCCAGATCACGACCTACGACGTGCCGAGCGGATGGGAGCAGAGCTTCGTGCTGTCGACCCGGCATTTTCTGAATGCGCTGCGCACGGGCGGGGCGCCGGTGCTGACGGCGAGGGAGGCCCGCCAGGTGCTGCGTTTCGCGTCGGCGGCCGAGCAGTCGGCTCGTGAAGGCAAGGCGATTCGCCTGGCATTTTGATCCCGCGAGGGCACAACCATGTCTGATCTCGTTACTTCGTCGAAGCAGCTTCCGGTCACGACAGAAAGCCGCGCCGCCTGGTTGCGCGAGGCGGGCGGGCTGAGCGCGGCGTTCGCGGACGGCCTGCTGTCCGATGTCGTCGAACTGCCTTTGGCCGAAGCGCTCGTGCTGGGATTGATGAAGCAGGGCGTGATCAAGTACCTGGCGATCTTCGGACACGGCAATACCGCGATCGCCGAGATTCTGCGTATCTACGAGGCGCACGGTCTGGTGAAATGCTGGCAGTTCCGCAACGAAGTGGAAATGGCGCACGCGGCCACCGCGCTTTCGTGGGTTTACGGCGAAGTTCCCGCGGTGCTCACGTCGATCGGGCCCGGCGCGTTGCAGGCGCTCGCCGGCTCGCTGGCCGCGGCGTCGAACGGGGTCGGTGTCTACCATCTGTATGGCGATGAGACGACACACGGCGAGGGCTACAACATGCAGCAGATTCCGCGGCCGGGGCAGGGACTGTTTGGCTCCCTGACAGAACGGATGGGGGCGTCCTATACGCTGCATACGCCCGCCGCGTTGCGCGATGCGTTGCGCAACGGCAGTGCGGCCGTGTTTCATCCGTGGCGGCCGGCGCCGTTCTATCTGAATCTGCCGCTGAACACGCAACTGGCGCGGGTATCGCTGAGACTCGATGCGCTTGCGGCCCGACCCGTGTGGCCGCGTTTGCCGATACCGGACGAGGCGTCCCTGGCCGTGGCTGCGAAGCTGATCGCGGGCGCGGACAGGGTGGCCATCAAGGTCGGTGCCGGCGCGCGTCATGCGGCGGTGGCGGTACGGCGGCTGGCGGAAGCCAGCGGTGCGGTCGCGGTGCTGAGCCCCGGAACGGTTGGTGTGCTGCCCGACGCGCATCCGCATAACCTGCACGTGGCGGGCTCGAAAGGTTCGATCAGCGGCAACTGGGCCATGCAGGAGGCCGAGCTGCTGATCGTGATCGGCAGCCGCGCGGTTTGCCAGTCGGACTGCTCGGGCATCGGCTGGCCCAAGGTTCGTCATGTGGTCAATATCAACGCCGATCCGACCGACGTCCAGCACTACAACGAAAGCACCGCGTTGCTGGGAGATGCTGCGGCCATTTGCGAGCGGCTGGCGCTGGCGCTGGCCGGTCCGTTGACCCCGGCGAAATCGGCATGGCTCGACGAGGCCGCGCGCAAGAAAGCCGAGTGGCTGGGCTTGCGCGACGCACGCGCCGGCGGCCCGCGGTGTTTCGATGCGGTCTGGCGGCGCGAGGTGCTGACGCAACCGCAGGCCATCGCCATCGCCGAGCGTTTTTGCCGCGAGATCGGTGCGCTGAAGTTTTTCGATGCCGGCGACGTTCAGGCTAACGGCTTCCAGGTGATCCGCGACGACTTGCCCGGCGAAACGTATACCGAGTCCGGCGCGTCGTATATGGGTTTCGCCGTTTCCGCGCTGCTGTCTCAGGCGATCGCGCGGCAAGGATGCTATGGCGTCGCGTTCACCGGCGACGGCTCATTCATGATGAATCCGCAGATCCTGATCGACGGTATCGAGCATGGTGTTCACGGCACCATCCTGCTGCTCGACAACCGCCGCATGGCGGCGATCAGCAGCTTGCAGGAAGCGCAGTTCGATACCGATTACCGCACCAACGATTCGGTCGCCGTCGATTATGTGGCGATGGCGGGAGCGGTGGCGGGCGTAATGGCGTTGTCGGCGGGCGATACGGAGCGAGGTCTGCGCGATGCGCTCGCGAAGGCGCACGCTCACCCTGGCCTGAGTCTGATTCACGTGCCGGTCTATTACGGTGCGGACCCCGCAGGCGGGATGGGTGCGTATGGCCAGTGGAACGTCGGCCCGTGGTCCGACGGCGTGCAGGACGCTTATACGAAGACGCGAATCTGAAGGGGCGAGCATGTACGAATCTTGTGGCCTGCTGATCGATGGCGCGTGGCGCTGTGCGTCCGACGGTGAATCCATCGTGGTCAGAAGTCCGGCGACCGGCGAGCCGGTTGGCAGCGTGCCCGCCGCGACCGAAGCGGACGAAGCCGCTGCGCTCATGTGAAGAAGGTTACGATGGAGCTGGGCGGCTCGCAACGACCAGGTTCCGCAATTGTGGTCAGGTCTGCATCTCGCCGTCGCGGTTCTATGTGCACCGGTCGATCCTGATGCCGTTTGCGTGGAGAGCGCACTGTCGCTGATCGAGGATGCCCGCGCCCGTGGTGCGCGAGTATTGGCTGGCGGCCGACGGCCGTCCCATCTCGAACGTGTACCCGTTGCGGTAGCCTCGGATACTCGATTACCTGACGCCCAAATACATTCGTCATCGCCTGATCGTAAGGAATGGGACATGAATCAAAAACCGCGTGGCCTGGACAATGGCCTGACGAACTACGGTGATCACGACTTCGCGCGCTATCTGCGCCGGTCGTTTGCCAAATCGATGGGCTACACCGGCGAATCGCTCGACAAGCCGATCGTCGGGATCTGCACCTCGGAGAGTGGTTTCAACAACTGCCATCGTCACTTCCCCGAAATGGTCAAGGCGGTCGAGCGCGGTGTGCTCGCGGCGGGCGCGTTGCCGGTGGTATTTCCGGTGATTTCGCTTGGCGAGGTATTCCTTTCGCCGACTTCGCTGGTCTATCGCAACCTGATGGCGATGGCCGTCGAGGAAATGATCCGCGCCCAGCCGATGGATGCGGTGGTGATGCTCGGCGGATGCGACAAGACCGTGCCGGCGATGTTGATGGGCGGGATCTCCGCAGGGCGGCCCGCCGCCATGGTGGTGGCCGGTCCGATGATGACCGGTCGACATCGCGGCGAGCGGCTTGGCGCTTGCACGGACTGCCGCCGCTTCTGGGCGAATTTCCGCGCGGGGAAAGTCCCGGAGCAGGAGATCAGGCAGGTGGAGGGGCGTCTGGCCGTCACCGCGGGAACGTGTGCGGTCATGGGTACGGCGTCGACGATGGCGCTGATCGCGGAAACGCTGGGCATGATGCTGCCCGGGTCGGCGGCGATCCCGGCCGTGCACGCGGATCGGCTGCGCAATTGCGAGGAAACCGGAGCGCTGGTTGCGCGCATGGCCCTCGATGGCGGACCGAAACCGGCCGAGATCGTGACGCCCGCATCGGTGCGCAACGCGTTGCGCGTATTGTTGGCGGTCTCCGGTTCGACCAATGCCGTGATTCATCTGGCGGCGATCGCCGGTCGTATCGGACTGAAAATCGATTACGACGAGTTCAACCGGCTGTCAGATGAAACGCCGGTACTCGTGGATCTCAAGCCGGTAGGCAACGGCTACATGGAGGATTTCCATGCGGCCGGCGGGCTGGAGGGCGTTCTGCGCGGACTGATGCCCCAACTCGATCTGACTTGTCGCGACATCGCCGGGCAGAGCCTCGATGAGCGGTTGAACAAGCCGCTTGCCGATCCGATCGATACGACAGTGATCCGCTCGACGGAGAAACCGGTCAGTGCCGAGGGCGGGCTGATCGTTCTGAACGGCAGCCTGGCGCCTGACGGTGCTGTTCTGAAGCGCGCCGCCGCTACCCCCGAACTGCTCGAACACGAAGCGCGCGCGGTGGTATTTACTTCGCTCGAAGATCTGGCCGCGCGCATCGACGACCCCGATCTGGACGTTCGCGCGGACGACATTCTCGTGTTGCAGAACGCGGGGCCGCGCAGTGCTTCAGGCATGCCCGAAGCCGGCTATCTGCCGATTCCGCAGAAACTTGCGCGGGCGGGGGTGAAGGACATGGTGCGCATTTCCGATGCGCGCATGTCGGGCACTGCATACGGGACCATCGTGCTTCACGTGACGCCGGAGGCGGCGCTCGGCGGCCCGCTGGCGCTGGTGCGCAACGGCGACCGGATCCGGCTGTCGGCGCGGGACAAGCGGATCGATCTGCTGGTTGACGAGGCCGAACTGGCGCGTCGTGCCACTGAGCTCAGTCCGGCGGAAGGGATGTATGCGCGCGGTTACCAGCGGCTTTATCACGATCACGTGCTATCCGCCGCGGCAGGGTGCGATTTTGATTTCCTCACCGCCTTTCCTTCCGACGAGCTCAAGTAAGCTCATCCGTCCCAGCGGTGTCGTCGAAAATGCGCTCGTCGAATTCGATCGGGAAGGGGGCGTTCCGGCTCAGCGTTCCGGCGTCGGATGCGTTCCGGTACTCGGCAAGACGGGCCGAAACGATGTTTCGAATGTGATTCCCGACTATCGCGGTTTGCTTGGGCCCCAGTGTTTCGAGGCGACCCAGCAGGTCGCCGGGGAAGCGAAGCGAAATGTAGGGAGTATCGGGCCCGGCTGGGTTGCGCACTAGCAGCACGTTCAACCGACCGTCCGCCGCAGCCTCTTCGCTGTAGATAGCGTCATCGTGGAAGGAGCGCGATACCGCCTGGGCGACGCGCTCCAGAACACTGCGAGTGATCTGATAGATGGGCATATTCGTCTCCTGATCGGACGCCCGACAATCGTATCACTTTCCCTTTTTCGCGCCCGCACGTAGCGCGTCACCCTGGTACGCGTCGCCGGCCTCAGGCAAATTTGTTTGAGGCTGCGTTATACTCAATTCCATGGATACGAAACTGACCTCGCTGAAACTGCACCGTTGGTGGCACGCCTGAATCCGGCGGCCCGTTTCCACACACATACGCATATTCGCAAACGTGATGCCGCCAGTCCTGGCGGCATTTTCGTTTCAGCACGCTCGTGGCTGGTGGCATCGAAATCAGGAACCTGCTGTCCATGACACACACCAACCGCCCCACGATCTTGACCGGTGACCGCACCACCGGCCCGCTTCACCTCGGCCACTATATCGGCTCGCTGCGTGCGCGCGTCCAACTTCAGCATGAGGCACAGCAGTTCCTGCTTCTCGCTGACACGCAGGCGTTAACCGACAACGTCGGCCGGCATCAGAAAGTTACCCGGAACGTCATCGAAGTAGCGCTCGACTATCTTGCGGTGGGCATCGACCCAGCAAAGTCGACCATCTTCATCCAGTCCCAGGTGCCAGAACTGGCCGAGCTGTTTCAGTATCTGCTGAACGTCGTGACGGTCGCGCGCCTCGAGCGAAACCCGACCATCAAGGAGGAGATTCGCCTGCGCGGTTTCGAACGCGACATCCCGGCGGGCTTCCTGACGTATCCGATCAGTCAGGCGGCTGATATCACCGCGTTCAAGGCAACCCACGTACCCGTGGGCGATGACCAGCTACCGATGATCGAGCAGACCAACGAATTGGTGCGGCGCTTTAACAACACCGTCGACCGACCTGTGCTGATCGAATGCGATGCGGTGCTGTCACAGGTCACGCGATTACCCGGCATCGATGGCAAAGCGAAGATGAGCAAGTCCCTCGGGAACGCCATCGCACTAGGCGCCACGCCGGACGAAATCACCAGGGCAGTCAACAACATGTACACCGACCAGAACCACTTGCGAGTCAGCGATCCTGGTCAGGTGGAAGGCAATGTCGTGTTCGCGTTTCTCGATGCGTTCGAACCGGACGTGCAGAAGGTCGACCAACTGAAATCCCACTATCGGCGGGGTGGACTCGGCGATAGCGTGATCAAGCGCGTGCTGAACGAGCGGCTCCAGTCGCTCATTGAACCGATTCGCACACGACGTCGCGAGCTGGAGCAAGACCCGGCCGAGGTGCTTGCGATCCTGCGTCGCGGTACGATGCGCGCACGGGAGGTGGCTGGAGAAACTTTGTCGGAGGTCAAAAGCGCGCTGGGCTTGACCTACTTTCAGAGCTGAACAGAGGAGATCGGCTGTGTCGCGCCCGTCCGCTATTCCCCACGTTCCATCACGTCAGTGAGGTAGGCGACGTCGTCAGTCTCCGACAGCGGCGTTGCCAGATGCTCACCAAAAAGCTCCAGTGCCTCTTTCGTATAGGGCTGTTGCCAGTGCCATTCCAACGCAGCCTGATCTTTCCAGCGCTCGAACACCACGATCCGTCTGACGAAGGCGAGAACGATGTCGTCCTCCGCTCGCTTCGGTGAGCATCAGGTAGGCGTCGTCGTGCGTCACGTGCCTGTTTATTTTCGACGGCGGCAAGAATCAGCAATCGCGGTGGCGGATTTCGCAATTGCCGCGTCGAGGCACAACCGGCAGCATGGAGTCACATCATGCATCGCTCTCCCTTGCCGGGGTCGCTTCAATGCTGCATCGCGACAACGGTTCGCCATTTTTATTTGCGGTTTTTGGCCCTGGGTCGATTCAAATCCTCGAAGAATCGGTTGTTGCCGCAGAAGGCGATGATGAACCGCATGATCTGGCCAGGTATTCGCGACGAAATCGAAATCTCGAAGCTGGACTGTGCGGTCGTCTTATCCGACGACACATCGAGGGCGCAACAAATCACGGAATTGTCGCGCCGCAGGAGCCTTAAGAGCAGTTTCCGACCTCTGGAGATCGTGATGCAAACGCTGTCACACTGGATCGTTGTTCTTACCAATGCGTACATGGAATACACGACGTGCAATTGGAATGCCACGCACGTCTACCGGCGCACGGTTGGATACGACCAGGTGATATGGTGCTGAACGGGAGGCGGCTTGTTGTTCCTTGCGGTGCGTGACGGTTCTCGTTCAACACTCGCAGCTTGTAAATTACGTCTTTTTCACGTAGGCGTTACACCATCCTTTTGCTTCGACCAGCTTGCCCCCATAGGTCGGGCACGGCCCATTCGTGGAACCGGGTTTGCCCTGATACAGTTGGCAATTGGCGCAAGTCTGCCCCGTCTGGTACCGAGGGAATTTCGCCTTGTCGACCTTCGACGCGTCCATCTTGTATCCGAGCGCCTGTGCGGTCGGATCGTTTTCGGCGAGCACGGGCGCGTCCGCGTTTGACTTCGTCGAGACAACGGTCGTCGAGGCAACGGATGCGGCAAGTATCATGAAATGACGGCGAGAGAGCGACACGATCGAAACTCCTTTCGAGGCACAATCAGACGGCCGCAAAGTGGCGGTGAACCGGTCAATCGCGAACCGCCTCGTCATAACACATGAGCAATCGGCATACCTTTCGACCGTCGAACACCGGTTTCGCAGCCCGCTTGCTGCTCGACCTATCACATTACGACATATTGAAAGCGAGGACGTGCGCAGTCCCGCGTGACTCTCGTGTCATCCGTCTACCGGCGAACGCATGTCATTGCTGCTTGAGGTGCAGATCGTTGTTCACGGATTGCACCCCCGGTACGCTGTGGGTCACCGCGAGTGCTTCCAGAATCTGAGCCTCTGAATCCACGTATCCCGACAACTGCACGACGCCTCGATACGTTGCCACGCTGAGCGGTAACGATCGTAGCGTGGGGTCCGCGGCAAGCGCCTGCTTCACCCGGCCGGCGAGCGTGGCGTCGTCCGTGGCGACTGCCGTCGGCGCGGTCGCGGACGGTCTCGCTGTGGTCGTCGACTTGCAGCCGTTGGTGAACATGAACGCGAGCAACGCGAACATAGCGACGATCAGTAACCGGCCTTTGATGTAGGGCGCCTTTCGCATTGAAGTCGATTTCCTGAAGAAGCTCTGAATGAAACATTCGTACATTCACTTCATCTAAACGAAGCGGTCCGGCTCTCTCGAGTATACGGCGTCGGGCGGGGCTTGGACGATTCGACCACGCATCCTCAAAGGTGGCGGTTATTCGACGTCGAGGAGCGGTAAATGCCGGCGTTGAAACCGCGCCAGTCCTGGCTACAGGCTTTCCCGCCCACCGCCTTCGCGATCGTCATGGCGACAGGCATCGTCTCCATCGCTGCGCATCTGCTTGACTACGACATCGTTGGCTGGCTCCTTCTCGGCATCAATGCGGTGACGTGGCCTGTCTTGCTCGCCATCACGTTATGCCGTCTGTTGCGCTATCCGCGCGCGGTGCATGCCGATATTGTCGATCACAGCCGCGGGCCGGGCTTTCTGACACTGGTCGCGGCGACGGCTGTGCTCGGCAGCCAACTATCGGTGTAGCACGTCCTGCCGCGCGTCGTGCCATGGTTCCTCGGTCTCGCGGCCGCGATGTGGCTCGTCATCACCTATACGTTTGTCGATGCCGTTACTCGTTTCGATAGCGATCGTCGTCATGGGTCTCAAGCTGGCGGTGAGCGAGGCTCCGCCTTGGCCGAGACGATGCGGCATGCGGCGCGCCGCGCGGCGTTGAATAACGGTCATTGCGCAACTCAACCGAAAGCGCGGAATCGCCTAGACTACAGAACCTACGGACGCTGTCGTCCCCGCGACTCTACCCGGCCATGGCGCATATCTTTTTCGCAGCTTCGATTCAGCGACATATCGCAACGCCCGAGCGCGAGATCGACGCGCGCACACTCGGCGAAGCGCTCGAAGCCGTGTTCGTCGCGCAACCTCGACTGCGCGGCTACATTCTTGACGATCAGGGCTCGCTGCGGCCGCATCTCGCGGTGTTCGTCGACGGCCGGCGGGTCCACGACCGGGAACATCTGTCCGACGCGCTCGGCGAGCAAAGCCGGGTTTACGTGGTTCAGGCGCTGTCGGGCGGGTGAGAGGCCTATCAGTACTCGAGGAGTCACTCGATATGAGCGATCGATTGCTTGTCGCGACCCGCAAGGGCCTGTTCGATGTCAGAGCCGATGGTGAGGGCGGCTGGCACTTCGGCGATCTGCATTTCGCCGGCGAGCCAGTGAGTATGGTGCTGCGCGATCCGCGCGACAGCTCGCTGTATGCGGCGCTCAATCTCGGCCACTTCGGCGTGAAGCTGCATCGCCGGCGCGCGGGCATCGCGGATTGGGAGGAGTGCGCGGTTCCGGTCTACCCGCCGCAGCCTGCCGACGAGACGCCTGCCGGAAACGGCGCGCACGCGAGCGCAGGCGCCGACAGCGATGACGAAGCCCCGCCCAGCCGGCCAGCCACTCCCTGGACGCTTCAGCAGATATGGTCGCTCGAAACAGGCGGCCCCGACGAGCCGGGCGTCTTGTGGGCCGGCACGATTCCAGGCGGGCTTTTCCGATCCGGCGATGGCGGCGACACGTGGGTGCTCAACCGCGCGCTGTGGGATCGCCCGGAGCGCCGTGAATGGTTCGGAGGCGGCTACGACGCGGCGGGAATCCATTCCGTGATGGTCGATCCGCGCGACAGCCGGCACGTGACGATCGGTGTATCGTGCGGCGGCGTCTGGCAAACCGACGACGGCGGTGCGAGCTGGCGCGTGAGTGCCGAGGGCATGGAAGCCGACTACATGCCGCCGGAGCGGCGCGGCGACGCCAACGTGCAAGACCCGCACCGCGTCGTGCAATGCCCGGCAAACCCGGATGCGCTGTGGACTCAGCATCACTGCGCCATCTTCCGCTCGCTCGACGGTGCGGCTCACTGGCAGCGGATCGAAGCGCAGCCATCGAGCTTCGGCTTCGCGGTTGCCGTCCATCCGCGCGACCCGGACACCGCGTGGTTCGTGCCTGCCGTGAAAGACCAGTGCCGCATTCCGGTGGACGGCCAATTCGTCGTCACTCGCACACGCGACGGCGGCCGCACGTTCGAACGTTTCTCGAACGGGTTGCCGCGAAAACCGGCGTATGACCTTGTGTATCGGCACGGGCTCGCGGTGGATGACTCTGGCATGCGCCTCGCGATGGGGTCGACCACCGGCTCGCTCTGGACGTCCGACGACGGCGGTGAAAACTGGCAATTGATTTCAGCGCATTTGCCGCCTGTTTATTGTGTTCGGTTTGGATGAGGGTTCTGCGTCAGAAGACTTTCGAGGCGGCGGCGCGCGCGCCATGCCCACATTGGTCAGCGTGCCGCCACGCGTATCAACCTTGCCGCCGGACCCGGCTCCCGCGGCGCATCTGCCTGGTCAACGGCGACGCGCCACTTCGGAAACGTGCCGGAGCCGTCGACTGTCCACGACTCGCCCATTTCGTCGACATACATCGCGTTCGCGCTTCGCCTGGCCGCCAACGCGCGCCGCAGCGCGCCCGGCGCAGCGCGTTCGAACGACCGGCTGCCCAGTTCGTTGAACACTGTCGCAAGCGGCCGCCGCGCTTGCCCAGACCGGCTGAGCGGTGTGGCAAGCGGTCCGGCGGGCGCGCGCAGCACCGCGTCGGCGGGCTCGCGGCCGGCGAGGATTGCGCCGAGCAGCGCGGACGGACCGCTCGAAGCCGATGTCTCGCTGGACACATCGGCGGCGCGCTTCGCGTTCGGTGAATCGAGTGCGAGCGGTTCGCTCGCGCCATCGATCTGCACGACGAGGATCACGTGCCAGTCGTCCGGCGTGTTGTTGTAGCGCGGCGCGAGCGATACGAGACGCAACCGCTCGATGTCGAAACCCGCGTCGCGCAGCAGCAGGTATTTGGCGACGGCGAAGTCCTTGCACACGCCGCTTTCGGCAAAGAACCGTGCCGGCGCGTAGTAGCTGCCGTCGGTTCCGTCGCGGTAGCGGACCTCGTTGACGAGAGCGTCAGCGAGCAGCACGGCTGACGCATCGCCGGCCTTCGCGCGCTCTGCCCGCACCTGCGCAACGAGACGGGTCCAGCCGGCGGGTTCGCGCATCAGGTGGCCGCGCAGCGCCTCGCGCAGGCGCTGCACGCGGCCGATAGCATCCGACGATGGTTCGAGCTGCCTGTCGGCAAGCGGCAGCAGGAACATCAGGTCGCCGACTTGCGCGAGTTCCGGGCGGATCTTGCGGTTGGCTTCCCACCACGTCCCGGTGCGCAGGCGCTCGATGCCAGCTTTCAGCTCGCGAGGCGTCGTCGAATCGCTGGGACCCGCATCGAGCGTGCCGGATGCATAGCGTTGCGATGCGTCCGGCAGGTTCGCGGCGCCGGCGACGATGGGCAACAGCGCCGCGGCTGCGAGCGAGCACTGGAGAAAGCAGAGGAGCAGTCGAGCGAGCGGCATAGGTAGACTCCAGGAAGCCACACCGGACGCCGATGCGCGACAGTGTTTCGAAGTCCCTCCGATGGCGTCTTACGCCATTCAGCGCAGGGCAACGCGGGCTGAACCCAACACTGCACGCGACGTGCCAATTCGTCATATTTCTCTACTTCGTTGATTTGCAAAGAGATTGGCTTTGTGGTTCGGGTGCCGCGAACGCTCCGTGGCGCCCATCGCCCAACAGACACGCGATACCTGTTCGCGCTACCCGCACACTTCGAGTGGATGGAAGCCGGAGGCCGTGTCTCCGTTACCATCGCTGTTGGGGATCCTCGACGAAACAGGCGACCACGCGGAACTATCCGAAGGCATTGGGAGGCTTGAATGGCTGCTGACCACGACACGCTGCATCCACTCCGCCCGCTCCTGAAGAACTGGATTTGGGAGCATGGACGAATCGGAACTCGCTATCTCGACTGTAGCGATGGCCAAATCAAGTTTGATGAAGGCAAGAAATCGCGCTTTGCGGCCGAAAAATACGTCTACGTGCCGCTCGATAAGGACGCTGACGGCGACACATCCGCGGATGGCCCTCCGATCCAGGAAGCGGGACTTGCCCGGTTCTTGCGGGCAGCGCAATTGGGCAAGCCAGATGAGGCCGGCTCGGTAGCGGAGATCCACCGCGCGGTTCAGGACTGCGTGGAACTCGGGATGTTCAGCGCATATCAGTCGGACGCCCGGGAGGCATTCGCGCGCTATGCGAACGAGCCGATGTTCGAGGATGAAATCCGCGCGGCAGTCGTTGCTGATATCCGGCGCGGTTACGCGGGTCTGCGCAAGCAACTGGCGCTGTACGATTTCAGCGTGCTTTACGGCTTGGCCACGCCGCTGCTTATTAGCGAGACGCCCTTCATCGACTGGCGCGTGCGAGGGAGTCCAGCGGTACCGTTCGTATCGCTTCCTCTTGGACCTTATTGCCTGCTGGTAGGCGCCCCGTCCGGCAGGAGCAGCCGAGTGGGCCCGGTGGTCTGGAAGGCTGCGACCTCGATGGGGCCGCTGAAGGACCACAACCGGAAAATCGAGGAGCACGCACGCTTGTGGCTGGTCGCGACCACAGACGACCAACTCGTCGCGATACAACACCGCTTCGCTGCGGTTAGAGGCCCCAGAGGCTCATTGCTCCGATGAAACGAGACGATGTCCATCATGGACTCACCAAGGTGCTGTTCAAACGTACAGTAGCGCGCACTTCACGTATCGGCCTAGACTTAACATATGGATATGGACAAGAACGCGGAGCGAGTTATGGTCACCAGGACTGTCCGACGGACACTTTCCACTCTGACTTCGGCGATTACCCATGCGCCCACTAGCAAGCGTCGGATCGAACATACCGTGAAATCGGCTCAACAAAGAGCGGACGAGGCCTGGAGGCGCACGACTCACGGACCGCAAAACTCCCTGGTACGTAAAGATCCGAAAGGGTGATTTTCGCAAGGCAGACGCAAGGCCGAGCCCGTCGGATTGGACGCATATGCTGCTTCTCCCAGAACCGGATGCGGAGGCACCACTATGTCGAGCAAAAGCGATAGGGACGTTAGATCCGCCCAATTGAATCCCGGCAATCCAGCCTCCGCGAGTTCTCGAGCGGGCAACTTCCGCGATGATGATGACGATGGGGAACCCGTCTCTTACGTCGATCGATATTTTTATACTCCGCCTCGCGCTACCCCGTTTCAGGTGATAGGGCAGTACGGAGTTGGGGTGGTTTCACAGGAAGGCGAAGCAAGGTTTGTCACCTTTCGTCTGGAAGCCACCGCGAGCGCGACACTTCTTTATTCCCACTCAAGCCTGCAGTCCCGCATGGAGGACTATTTCGAGCGTTTCGCGATCCATGTGCATGGGTTGTTCCACATGCACTTCAAGGCTCCGCCGGTGTTGTATGTGCAGTTTGACGGAACATCCGGCCGGCTGCCGTGGCACGTTCCGCTCAATCTGGAACGACCAGAGAC
Source organism: Paraburkholderia sp. BR10923 (assembly GCF_040948765.1). Classification (NCBI taxonomy): domain Bacteria; kingdom Pseudomonadati; phylum Pseudomonadota; class Betaproteobacteria; order Burkholderiales; family Burkholderiaceae; genus Paraburkholderia; species Paraburkholderia sp. BR10923. The sequence goes on from NZ_JBFPKO010000006.1 coordinate 356,612, forward strand.
AATGCGGACGTTTCTGATGTCGCACAAGCCATTCATGAACTGCGCACCCGCTCCGGATGCAGTGATCGAACTGTTATGTGACCGCCTCAGCGAACCAGGCGAGGATTGGGGTACTTTTCAAGTGCCGCATCGAGACGCTTCAGATCTGACATTCATCTACGCGACGCGCTGCAACGCTGAGATTCAGAAATATTCGCGCCCGGGCGCGACAGCGATCGAGGCGACAAGAACGAGAACGATTATTTGAATTGACGCGTCGATCATTGCGTTTCCTGGGAAAAGCCAAACCCGGTCAGAACCCGGACGCAAGCTGGTCCGAGTCGCGACTTTTGACCTGGCAGCCGCAGTACACTGGATTTGCGGCGTCGTTACCGCACAAGGAGATCGAGATGAAATTCGCCGAAATGTTCAGGTTCGCAAGGCGCGGCGCCAAGGCCGGTCAAGCAGCCGACGGAGAACATCAGCATGATCACGGCAAGTCGGCGCAAAAGGAAGCGAGAAAGCAGTGGGATGTAGTCGGTCGCAATCGTCATAAGCACGCGAAGTGGCAATAGGACACGACGACTGCGTCAGGGAGCCAAAGAACAAGGGGTGGTAGTCGTACCTCGGTTCGCATCGTTTCGTCGCTCGATCTGCCCGCTGTCACGCGCACACGGACAGCGGTTGCCCGCGCCCATGTGCGCCGGCATCAGGTTGCCGGTGCGGTCAGCGACGTGTTGTACGTGGTGCCCGCGATCACCGCCTTGTTCAGCGTAATGCCGCTCACATTGCTCACGAACACCGGACCCGGCGATCAGCGACGGGCTCCAGCGTACCGCATCGCCGGACGGGCTGTAATCGCAGTCGAATGTGATCAATCCGCCCTGGCCGGCCGAAGGATTCGGTGCAAGGCCGGTCGTGCCCGACCCGGTAATCTTGTACTGCGGGCCTGCCCTGCGAACTCAGCGAGCCGCCGCCGTACCTCCCAGCCAGATTCACGCCGTTGGCCAGCGTCACGCCGTTGATCCACACGTGCCGACAGTGTCGGGACATTCGTGGATCTATGGATCCAGTACATACGTGCTGGACCCCAGCGATCCTTTCACGAATGGTTTTCCTGCCGGTGATATCTGGTGATGAATCCTGTCGCAAAGCAAAAGTAGCCGCGTTCCGGCCTCGAGACGACGGTGAAGGGTTTTGGCGCGGCTGCACCCGCTCGAAGCTGGAGTTCGCACGTCCAGGAGAGACAGATGCTCGACACCTCCAAAAAATGCTTTGCGGCTGGACTGGCTGCCGTCGCCTTATTGCTCGCAAGCAGTCAGGCGTTCGCACAGGAGGTCGTGAAGATCGGCGTATCGGCCCCGCTGACCGGCGCCGGAGCCGCCAACGGTAAGGACATCGAGAATGGTGTTCGGCTCGCCGTCGAAGAAGCCAACGCCCAGCACACGAAGTTGGGCGGGCAGGAGGTGCGCTTCGAGCTGGACTCCGTCGATGATCAGGGCGACCCACGTGTTGGCGTGCAAGTCGCTCAGAAGCTCGTCGATGATGGCGTGGTCGCCGTGGTGGGCTACTACAACTCCGGAGTAGCGTTGCCCTCGTCGCCGATATTCGCCAAGGCCGGCATTCCGCTGATAGACCCCGCCGCCACGAACCCGGCCATAACCCGACAAGGGCTGAAGAACGTCTTCCGTATTATCGCCACCGACGCGCAGAACTCGGGCAATGCAGGGGAGTACGCGGTAGCGGTCACCAAGGCGCAGCGCATTGCAGTGATGGACGATCGCACGGCATTTGGCCAGGGTGCCGCGGAAGAATTCAAGAAGGCCGTCATCGCGGCCGGCGGCCATATCGTCGCGTCGGAATACACCAACGACAAGGCCGTCGAATTCAACGCACAGCTCACGAATATCAAGGCGGCGAACGCGGACCTGCTGTACTTTGCCGGCCTCGATAACCAGGCGGCCCTTCTTACCAGGCGGATGAAACAACTTGGTATGCGGACGCAGTTCGTAGGGAGCGGTGGCATCGCCGACAGCATCTTCATCGGCGTTGCCGGCAGTGCTGCCGAAGGCGCAATGGCCTGGGAGTACGGACGGCCAGTCGAGTCGCTTCCTCAAGGCAAAGCGTTCGCGGATAAATTCAAAAAACGATTCGGCGCGGATACGTTGACTTACGCGCCATTCGCCTACGACTGCGCGTGGGTCGCTATCACCGCCATGAAACAGGCGAATTCCTCAAAACCCGAGGTATTTATGCCTGCGTTGCGAACTATTCAGTACAACGGCATCACGGGAAAGATCGAATTCGATTCGTACGGAGATCTGAAACACCCGACGTCGACGCTCTATCAGGTGAAAGGCGGCAAGTGGGTGCCCGTGACAACCATCGGTGCGAAGTGAGTTGCCGGGCGACGGTTAGCACGCAACGGACTCTTTCTGAAGATATCGAAGCTTCGACCGAACATCTTTCCAGTCCTCGGCGTCGGGAAGCGGCGCCTGTCGGGCGGCGATCGTCGGCCACTGTTTGGCAAGCTCGGCGTTCAGTTCAACGAACCCGAGTTGGTCTTCGGCAATGTCCTCGGACGGCACAATCGCGTCGACGGGGCACTCTGGCGCGCAAACTCCGCAGTCGATGCATTCATCCGGATCGATCACGAGAAAGTTGGGACCTTGGCGGAAGCAGTCGGTGGGGCAGACCTCTACGCAGTCGGTATAGCGACACCGGATGCAGCTTTCGGTTACCACGTAAGTCATTTCGAATCCCTATTAATATGAGTCGATAAGACGCCGGTCCGCCGGGAGCGGACCGGTTGTTGGCAATGGATTACGCTTCGGCCGTTACCGCGGGTATCTCGACTGTCGACTCAGAAACATGCCGGCCAGCGTGCCGCGACATGATATGTACGGTTTTATGCCGCGTGTCTTCATCGGTTTCGAAGAAGAATTTCTTTTCACCGAAAGCCGGAACGAGATCGTGGAGCCACGTCGCGGTGGGATCGAACCTGGCATAGAAGGGGCGACGCACCCAGTCCGGGTTGCGTGCCTGGAGAAACTGCAGGGCAAACACCTTTTCTCCGGCAATCGTGACGATGCCGTCGATGACCACCTTGCCGGGAAACGCGCTCATCGACGGGCCGCGAACCGTACGCGCAAGTCCCGACACCTGCTGATAAGCAGACTGGAATATCTCGTATGCTTTTGCGAGCGGCAGTTCGAAGTAATGACTGGGCCCGGTATCGCGTTCGACGAACATGTAGTACGGAATGGCGCCCAGACGCACACCCGTCGTCCATAGTTCCACCCACCCGTTGGGGTCCTCGTTGATGTGCCGGATCAGCGGCGCCTGCATGCGCAGGGTCGCGCCTGTCGAGACGATCCGTTTGACAGCGCGCTGTGCGATCTCGGTTCGCAGCTCGGCCGGATGATTGTAGTGGCCCATGATCGCGAGATTTTTGCCGGACGCCACGACCTTTTCGAATAGACGCAGCAAGTCGTCGGAGTCTTTGTCGCTCACATAGCGTTGTGGCCAGTAAGCGACCGATTTGGTGCCGATGCGGATATTCTGGATATGCGAAAGCTCGGGTGCCAGCAGAGGTTCGATATACCCGGCAAGCGAACGCGTGTTCATGATGAGCGGGTCGCCACCGGTGATCAGCACGTCGGTCACCTCGGTGTGGAGCTTGAGGTACGCAACGAGCTCGCTCGATTCGCGAGCGTCGAACTTGAGGTCGTCCATGCCCACGAACTGCGGCCAGCGGAAACAGAATGTGCAGTACGCGTGGCATGTCTGCCCGGCGCTCGGGAAGAACAGTACCGTCTCCTTGTACTTGTGCTGAAGTCCGCTCACGGGCTGCCCGTTCATGAACGGCACGTTGTGTGTCATCTGCCCGGCCGGGTGCGGATTCATCGCCAGCCGGATACCGCGAACTGTTTCCTCGATGGCGGCCTCGTCCTTTTTCACGAGCACCAGGTCTCGCAGCTTCGAATAGTCGGCGGGCGAGAGCATGTCCTGATGCGGGAACGTGAGGCGATAGATGGGATCGTCGGGCACCTTGCCCCAGTCGATCAGTTCGTCCATCACATACTGGTTGGTACGAAACGGCATGACACGCGATACGACCTGCACGGCCTCCCGCAGCGATTCAGGAAGGTGTTGCCACTGTGGCGCCTGGCTGATCGTCTGCCGGGTATATGGTTTGAACTTTACAGGTGGCGAGTCGAAAGTCATGGCCTGATCCTTCGTGAGGTTTGGAAAGATGCTGACGAACACCGCCACTGTTGCCAGGCGATGATGAATCGAAGCGAAAGGAATTTTTGCAACGTGAAGCCAACCGAACGGACGGGTGCGTTTGTCCGTCGCTCGGCAAGTTGGAATTAATTGTGGCGTCGTCGGCCACCGGCCCGCAAACGATATAAACTCGCAACGTTGTGCGTTTGAGGAAGGAACGTGAGGCGAAGAATTCCCAGTATCGAAGCATTGATTGCGTTTGAGGCCGCGGCACGGCATCTGAGCTTTACGCGCAGCGCCGACGAACTGGCCCTGACGCAAAGCGCGGTCGGCAGGCAGGTCGGGAGTCTGGAGGAGTATCTGGGCGTACCGCTTTTCAATCGCGTCAAGAAGCGACTCAGCCTGACAGAGATTGGCCAGATCTATGCAAGGCAGGTTCGCGAGAACCTTGGAAGGCTGGAGCGGGACACGCTGGCCGCAATGGCGCATCGCGACGCGGGCGGCGTTCTCGAAATCGCTGTCATACCGACATTCGCTACGCGCTGGCTGATACCGCGTCTTCCCCGGTTCTATGCGGAACACGAGCGGGTGACGGTCAACCTGACGACACGTGCGGAGCCCTTCTTATTTACCGACACGCCGTTCGATGCAGCGATCCATTTCGGCGATCCTGTCTGGCCGGGCTCTTGCGCAAAGTACCTTTTCGGCGAAGAGATGACGCCCGTTTGCAGCCCGCAGTTGCTAAAAGGGCGGACCGATCTGCAGCCGCCTGAAGTCGCGAATTACACGTTGCTGCATCAGTCCGCGCGGCCGGACGCGTGGAGGAACTGGCTCGCGCAGGCGGGCATTCACGACGCCGACTGCATGCGTGGGCAGCGCTACGAGCTGTTTTCAATGCTCGTGGAAGCCGCGCGCGCGGGCCTTGGTATCGCGCTCGTACCTCGATTCTTCGTGTCGCATGAATTGGAACTGGGTGAATTGATCGTGCCGAGCAATTTGTCCTTGCGCAGCGACAAGGGCTATTACCTCGTATATCCGGAGTGCAAACAGATGCCGCTGGTGCAAGCGTTCGAGCGATGGATGCTCTCAGAAGCAGGCCGATACGTCGAACTCGGCGGATGCCGCTAACCGTCGCCGAGGCGCCTTTACACCAGCAAACACCACAGCGCTCTTCCGGTGGTGGTGATCGGGGTGATATCTGGGCCTGAGCGACAACCGACGATGCCCTGCGCGAGAAGTCAGTGGGGCGCCGGATCTCCCCGCAGCCATTCGATTAGCTGCGTAATGACTGGTGTGATGGTCCGACCATGCGGAACCACGACGAAATAGGCGTCGCTCGGCCGGAACGTCGCCACGTCCATCCGGACCAGTTCTCCTGAGAGCAACAGGTCATCGACCAGGCGGCTCCACCCCAACGCAATTCCCTGTCCATATCTCACGGCTTGAATCGCATCGGTGTAGAGACTGCACCGCAGCACCTTGTTGAGTCGCCCAGGCCGGTACCCGACCGCGCGAAACCATTCGTTCCAGCCCATCCAACCTTCAGTCGTAGCGTCGGACTCGACGAGCGGCAGCTTCGCCAGGTCATCGAGTGAGCGTGGCGTGCCGTATTCCCGAAGGAACTCCGGGGAACATACGGGGAAGACTTCCACGTCGAACAGCAACGTCGAGGTTCCGTCTGGCCAGTTGCCGTCCCCGTAGCGCACAGCGACATCGACTTCGACATGGCGCAGGTCCGCTTTGAACATGTCGGTCGACAGCCGCAGTTGCAAAGGGGGGACGAGCTTCTTTAGCTTCGCGAGCCGCGGCAAGAGCCGGAATTGCGAAAAGGCGGCCGTCGACACCAGCACCAGTTCCCGCAATTCGGTTCCCGTCACCAGCCGATCGAACACGCCGGCGATTTTCTGCATCGACTCGGCGACGACCATGTACAACGCTTCGCCCTCACTCGTCAGATCAATCGAACGGTGCAGGCGGTGAAAGAGTTGAACGCCGAGCGTCTCTTCGAGGAATCTAACCTGTCGACTCACCGCGGACTGCGTGACGCCCAATTCACTCGCGGCATAGGTGAAACTCCCAAGCCGAGCCACGGCTTCGAATTCGACAAGGGCGGTCAGCGAGGGAACGATCCGACGATAGCCTTTGGTTGCTTTGGTGGTTTTCATCTTGCTCAGGCGGAACCCTGGTTTGAGAGCAGATCCATGATGCCCGGTTCAGGAGTCCGGTCCCCCGTGCATTCTCGCATGATTTAAAGGAATGTGAACCGGCTTATAAAGGACGTTGACGGTGCGTTTCGACGATCCAATACTCAACGCCATATCAGTGCCGCGAGCGCTGCGAAACGTTCTCACCACGAGGTCCACCATGTCTGAAGTTCAGCTTCAAACGCATCGCGAACTGATCGAAAGCCGCAAGAAGGGACACGGCATGCCCGGCGCGTTGTTCGGGCGTCATGACGTCTTCGAGACGGACGTCGAGGTGTTCTTTCACAAGCTCTGGATTCTAGTTGGCGTCACAGCCGATGTACCGGAACCGGGCGATGTCCACACGGTCGACATCGGCCGGGCATCGATCGTCATCGTGCGGGACGACGACGAGAACGTGCGCGCCTATCACAACGTTTGCCGCCATCGCGGCTCGCGGATCATGAAGAAGGCCGGCAAGGCCAGCGTGGGGATGCTCGTGTGCCCATACCATCAGTGGACCTATGATCTCGACGGCAGCCTCAAGCATTCGACGCATATGGGCAACGACTTCGACGCAAGCTGCCACAGCCTGATTCCCGTCCATGTGAAGACGGTGGGCGCGCATATCTTCGTTTGTCTCGCCGACGATCCGCCCGCTGATTTCGAGAAGCTCGAGACCGTGATGGCCCCGCGCTTCGCGCCGTACGATCTGACGCGAACGAAGATCGCCCATGAGATGGAGATCGTCGAAAACGGCAACTGGAAGCTCGTGATGGAAAACAACCGCGAGTGCTACCACTGCGCCGGCACCCATCCCGAACTGACAAACTCGTTCCTGGCGGAGGACTTCGGTTTTTGTCCGGACGGCCAGAGCGAAGAATCGCTGCGAAGCTACGAGGACTACCTGAAACGCAACGCGGCTTGCCGGGAGAACTGGGAAAAGGACGGCTATGCCTGCGCCACGTTCGCATCGCTCGACGAGAGTGTGGAGACCAACTTCCGGACCCAGCGCCTCGTCATCTCGGGGGCCAACGAATCGCAGACACTGGACACGAAAGTCGCATGCACGAAACTGCTCGGCGGAGTCAGCCGGCGCGACCTTGGTGACGTCCACATGTGGGGCCATCATTCGTGGACTCACGTGATGAGCGACCATGCGGTGATCGCCTATCTTTTGCCGCTCGCGCCGGACAAGACGCTCGTGCGCACGGTCTGGCTCGTCCACGCAGACGCGGTTGAAGGTGTGGACTATGACCTGAAGCGGCTAACCGAGGTCTGGATCGCGACGACGAACCAGGACGCGGAACTCGTCGCGAACACGCACGCAGGCACGCAGGATCCGGCTTATATCCCGGGGCCTTTTTCGAGCTATACAGAGGCAGCGCTGGATCAGTTTTCGCGGTGGTACGACGCGAAGCTGAGAGCGTACGGAGTTTGAGGTCGCCATGAACGTTGCCGTGGATTCATGTTTCATCGAGCCGGGTCGGGAAATGCCTGATCGCTTTTGCAGTGCGAGCACGTGGGAACTCGCGGACACGCAGTGGCCGAGTCACGAGCAGCGCACGCTCACGTGCACGCGGGTGTCCGCTGAAACGCACGATGTCCGGACATTCGTGTTTAGCGCCCGCGACGGCCGGCTCTTCAGCTTTGAGCCGGGGCAGTTCATCACGGTATCAGCCGAGATCGCCGGCAAGGAGGTCAGCCGTTGCTACACGATCTCTTCGCCGCCGACACGCCCCCATACGCTTTCCATTACGGTCAAACGCACGCCGGGCGGCGTCATGTCGAACTGGCTGCACGAGAACATGAGGGAGGGTGGCGAGCTGAAAGCCTTCGGGCCCTCGGGCGTATTCACACCTTCTTCGGGCCCCGCTGCAAAGCTTCTGTATCTTTCGGCGGGATCGGGCGTGACACCACTGATGTCAATGACGCGGGCGGCACTCGACCTCGGCCTGAATCGCGACATCGTGTTTATTCATAGCGCCCGGACGCCGGAAGACATCATCTTTCGCAACGAGCTTGCGTGCTTGTGCGCGCTCTCGGACAAGCTCCGGGTCGTGCACGTATGCGAGGCGCCCGGGAATGAGCCTGATTGGTCGGGTCCCGTGGGGCGTCTTGGTCTTGAACTGTTGAGCCAGCATGTGCCGGACTACCGCGATCGTGAAGTGTTCATCTGTGGCCCGGGCGGCTATATGGACGCTTGCAGACAGATGCTCGAGGAAGGTGGGCACGATCCTTCCCGATATCATCAGGAAAGCTTCAACTTCGCGGAGACTGTGGAGTGCGCTGAAGGGCCGGGCGCGGAGCCCAGCGCAGAAGCGAGCGGGCAGATAGGCTATACGGTGCAGCTGGCGCGCTCGGGTCGCACGTTCACGATGGACGGATCGCAGACGGTGCTCGTCGCCGCGCGCAAGGCCGGTGTGCCCTTGCCATCGTCATGCAGCCAGGGCATATGCGGGACCTGCAAGACGAAAGTACTCGATGGCTCGGTGGACATGAAGCACAACGGAGGCATCCGCCCGCGTGAAATCGACAAGGGCATGCGCTTGATGTGCTGCAGCCGACCGACTTCGGATCTGATTCTCGATCTGTAGCTTTTACCATTCCGGAGGGGCTCAGGGCGCGGATAGCGCGGCCAGCCGCCGCTAAGAGCGGCGGCGCCCGCGAAGTTCGCGCGCCTTCCCGATGCCCCGGTTAGCCTGCCGAGACCAGGGCCTCTCTCCGTCCTTCGGTGTCAGTAATGAACCACGGTCCGGATCGATTTGCCCTCGTGCATCAAATCGAAAGCTTCATTGATGCCAGACAGCGGCCTCGTGTGGGTAACGAACGGCGCGAGTTGGATCTTGCCCTGCATCGCGTCTTCCACCATGCCGGGCAGTTCCGAGCGGCCCTTCACGCCGCCAAAGGCGGTGCCGAGCCAGCGGCGGCCGGTCACGAGCTGGAACGGACGGGTGGAGATTTCCTGACCCGCACCGGCCACGCCAATGACGACCGACTGGCCCCAGCCACGGTGCGCGCATTCCAGCGCCGCACGCATCACGTTGACGTTGCCGATGCATTCGAAGCTGTGGTCCACGCCCCAGCCCGTCATTTCGACGATGACTTGCTGGATCGGCTTTTCGTAATCCTTGGGGTTGATGCAGTCGGTCGCCCCGAAGGCGCGCGCCAGGTCGAACTTGCCCGGGTTGGTGTCAATGGCGATGATGCGGCCAGCCTTGGCGAGCTTGGCGCCCTGGATCACGGCAAGGCCAATGCCGCCCAGCCCGAATACGGCGACGGTATCGCCTTCCTGCACCTTCGCGGTGTTCTTTACCGCGCCCAGGCCCGTGGTCACGCCGCAGCCGAGTAGGCACACCTGCTCGGGATTGGCCTGCGGGTTGATTCTGGCGAGCGACACCTCGGCCACCACGGTGTACTCGCTGAACGTGGAGCAGCCCATGTAGTGATAGAGGGGCTGGCCGTTGTAACTGAAGCGGGTCGTGCCGTCGGGCATCACGCCCTTGCCCTGCGTGGCGCGCACGGACACGCACAGATTGGTCTTGCCGCTCTTGCAGAACAGACACTCGCCACATTCCGCGGTGTAGAGCGGGATAACGTGATCGCCGGGTTTGACGCTCGTCACGCCTTCACCCACTTCCACGACGATGCCGGCGCCCTCGTGACCGAGCACGACTGGGAAAAGGCCTTCGGGATCGTCCCCCGAGAGGGTGAATGCGTCGGTGTGGCACACACCAGTATGCGTAATCTTGATCAGCACCTCGCCCTTGCGAGGCGGTTCGACGTCGATCTCGACGATCTCGAGGGGCTTACCTGGCGCAAACGCAACTGCAGCACGCGATTTCATAGTGGTCCTGTTAAGAAAGGGGCGCCAATTGCGGGGTGGAATTCCCGCATTGAACTAGCGTAGATAGGTTCGAACGAGGGTCACGACATCGTCGATCGACCCCGATGAGGCATCCGCGGATCCCGCAAGGTGCGAGAACTCCTCGCGCAGATGGCTTTCGAGCACACCGGCCATCACACCGTTGATCGCCCCGCGGATGGCCGCCAGTTGCTGGAGCACCGGAGCGCAATCGGCGCCGTCCTCCAGCGCGCGCTCGAGCGCGTCCAGCTGGCCGCGAACCCTGCGCACGCGTGTCAGCACACGTTTCTTTTCTTCGGCGGAATGAGGCATGACAGCAGCGATGTGTTGATACTAGGGGGCAGTATAGGACAATACTTAGGGGGAGTATACGTGTCCCGGGGATTCGGCGGCCGAAACACCAGGTGAATAGCCGGACTGCTCCCATGGTGCATCCGGCGCATAATGAATTCCTATTGGTCGTGCCGCGACGAGGTTGTATGCGCTGCACAAACTGCGGATTCGATAGTCTCAGCAGGGCCAGGTTCTGCGAAGCCTGCGGGACCATGCTGACGTGCGTGTGTCCCCGTTGCGGGCGTGAGTCCGCCGCAACCGCCCGATTCTGTAGCGAGTGCGGGGCGCCGCTCAGCGAAGCGCCGGAGCAGGCGAGGTCCGTCCAGCAACCACCACCCGCACCGGTCAACTACACGCCCCATCATCTTGCCGAGCGTATCCGTGCCGAGCACGTCGCGATGGAAGCAAGAGGCGAAACTGCTGGCGAACGCAAAACCGTCACGGCGCTATTCGCCGACATGGCGGGTTCCACGGCTCTGATCCATGATCTCGACCCGGAAGAAGCCCACCACCTGATCGAGCCCGTCGTCGCGCTGATGATGGAAGCCGTCCACTACTACGAGGGCTACGTCGCCAAATCGCTGGGCGACGGCATCCTCGCGCTGTTCGGCGCGCCAATCGCCCACGAAGACCATCCGCAACGGGCGCTTTTCGCGGCGTTGCGGATGCAGCAGGCGATGCGCCGGCATGGCGACCGGATTCGCCTGGAAAAAGGCATTCCTCTGCAGGTGCGCGTGGGTGTTCACACCGGCGAGGTCGTCGTGCGCTCGATCCGCACCGATGATCTGCACACCGATTACGACCCGGTCGGCCACACGATCCACATTGCATCGCGCATGGAAGAGATCGCCACGCCTACGTCCATTCTCGTCAGCGAGTCGACTCACAGGCTCGCCGAGGGCTATTTCGAGTTCAAGGCGTTGGGGGCCGCCCAGGTCAAAGGCATCCCCGAGCCGCTGCCGGTCTACGAGGTGCTGGGCCCGGGCGCACTGCGCACGCGACTGCAACTGGCGGCGCATCGGGGCCTCGCGCGGTTCGTCGGGCGCGAGACCGAAATGGCGCACCTGAACCAGACGCTCGAAGCGACGCGGGCGGGTCGCGGGCAGGTCGTCAGCGTGGTCGGCGAAGCGGGCGTCGGCAAGTCGCGGCTCTTTCACGAATTCAAGGAGCGTTCGCGGCGAGGGTGTCTGGTGCTGGAAACGTTTTCTGTGTCGCACGGCAAGGCGTTTGCGAATTTGCCGCTGATCGAACTGATGAAGAGCTATTTTCAGATCACCGCCCGCGACGACGAACGACGCTGCCGCGAAAAAGTCATCGGCAAGGTATTGACGCTCGAGCGCAGTTTCGAGGATCTCGTGCCCTACCTGCTGTATCTGCTCGGCACCGGCGAGTCCGCTTCCGCGCTGGCGGACATGGATCCGAAGATTCGGCGGGACCGGACCTTCGACGCGATCACGCAGCTGTTGACGCGCGAGAGCCAAAGCCAGCCGATCGAGCTGCTGTTCGAAGATTTGCAATGGCTGGACCGGGAGACCGAGGCTTTCCTGGTCTATCTTGTCGAGCGCGTGCCGGCCAGCCGAATCCTGCTGCTCGTGAATTATCGGCCGGAATATCAACCAGCCTGGAATTGCAGCCAGCTTCGGCTCGAATCACTCGGTCCGAGAGAGGCCCATGGACTCCTTACGGCCCTGCTCGGCGACGATGCTTCGCTGCTGCCCCTCAAGCAGCGCATCCTCGACAAGACGGAGGGCAACCCGTTCTTCATGGAGGAAGTGGTGCAGACGCTCGCCGAGGAGCGGTCCCTGCTCGGCGAGCCGGGACACTACCGGATCGAACGAACGCCGACGGCGCTGCACATTCCGACGACGGTGCAAGGGGTGCTCGCCGCGCGTGTCGACCGGCTCCCGCTTGCGGAGAAGGACCTGCTGCAGACGCTCGCGGTGATCGGCAAGGAGTTTCCGTTCAGTCTGATCCAGCGCATTTGCGATGGCCAGCTCGCACGCACGGACGATGATCTGCGCGAACTGCTCGCCCACCTGGAAGCCGCGGAGTTCATTTATGAGCGGCCCGCATACCCGGAGGTCGAGTATTCGTTCAAACACGCGCTGACGCAGGAAGTGGCGGGGCACTCGCTGCTCACGGAGCGGCGCAGCGCGTTGCACGAGCGCACCGCGAAAGCCATCGAGGCGCTGTTCCCCACTCGTATCGCGGACTACTGCAGCGAACTCGCACATCACTACAGTCTGAGCGGCAATATTCCGAAGGCTGTTGAATACCTGCACAGTGCCGCGCAGCAGGCGCTCAGGCACGGCGCCCATCTGGACGCGATGCATCACCTCGGTGCCGCATTGGGTCTGCTCGATCGATTGCCCGATACGCCCGCACGCGCATCTCGTGAGCTGCTGCTGCTGCTATCGCTGGGCCCTGCCTTGATGGACGTGCGCGGCTATGGGGCGCCGGAGGTGGGCGCGACCTATATGCGCGCACGGCAGTTGTGCGAACAGTTGGGTGAGACGTCGCAACTTTTCGCGGCGCTGCTTGGCTTGAGAATCCACAACGTTTCGCGCGCGCAGTACGCCGTCGGTCGCGAACTTGGAGAGCGGATGCTTCACATGGCGCAGCAAGCGCAAGATGCGGACTGGCTGCTGGAGGCGCACGGCGCACTCGGCGCCTGTATGTTCCCCCAGGGCGAATTGGGCGCCGCCGCCGCGCACCTGAAACAGGCGCTCGCACTTTATGATCCTGAGCGGCATCAGGCCCACGTTTTTGCTCACGGCGTGGACCCGGGCATCCGCGCGTTGAACTTTCTGGCCTTGATCCTGTGGCTCCAGGGATATCCCGATCAGGCGCGCGAGCGCAGCATGGATGCGCTCGCGCTTGCGCAGAAGCTCGCCTACGGGCCGACGCTGGCGTTCACGCTGGCTTACGCGGCCGAGTTGCATCAGCTGCGGCGCGAGGCCCCTCTGGTTCGCGAGCGAGCCGAAGCGGCCATTGCTGTGTCGATCGAACATGGCTTGCCGTACTGGCTCGCCTGGGGAACCATCTTTTCGGGCTGGGCGCGAGTCCAACCGGGAAATCTGCAGGATGGCATCGCCCAGTTGCGCGAAGGGCTGAGGGCCGAACAATCCGCCGGCGGCGCGGAACAGCGCTCATACTTTCTGGCCACTCTTGCCGACTGTCTGTGGCGGGCCGGCGATGTGGAGGGTGGATTGCGCACGCTGGAGGAGGCCACGTCGATCGTGAACAAAACCGGCGAGCATTTCTTCGATGCCGAATTGCATCGGCTCAAGGGAGTGATGCTGCTAGCTTCGGTTAGCGAAGCTGAGCGTGTGATCGCGTCGAGCGATGAGGCGCAAGCCTGCTTTCTCAGAGCAATTGCGGTGGCTCGCGCGCAGGGCGCCAGAGCGCTGCAACTGCGCGCGGCAACGAATCTGGCTCGCCTGTGGCAGCGTGCGGGCAGACTGGGCGACGCGAGGCAGGTGCTGTCCGAAGTATTCGACACTTTCACGGAGGGTTTGGACACCGGCGACTTGCGAGACGCCAGGGCGCTGCTCGATGCGCTCCCATCGAGCAGCGCGCGAACGATCGATGACGTGCGCGGATAACGGTACTGGCCGTGGAGGTGGCCTATGGCGGTGAATCGTACAAGACGCCACGACGCGTCGGCGCCCAGGTCGATTGCGCTGGCTCTGCAGGGCGGCGGGATGCACGGCGCATTCACGTGGGGCGTTCTCGACCGGCTACTCGAAGACGACCGACTCGAGATCGAAGGGGTAAGCGCGACCAGCGCCGGCGCAATGAACGGTGCAGTGCTCGCATACGGGCTGTTGAACGGGGGCGAGGACGGCGCGCGTCAGGCGCTGCACGACTTCTGGCATGGGGTCGCGGAGTCGGCCGAGCGCTATAGCCCGCTGCGCTGGATGCCGTGGCTCAAGGGCTCGCACAGTTTCGGTCTCGATCATTCACCGCTTTATGCGTTCGCGGACATGATGCTGCGCGTGTTTTCCCCCTATCAGTTCAATCCGCACAATCTGAATCCGTTGCGCGAAGTGCTCGAACGCCAGGTCGACTTTGCGGCACTGCGCCAACGGTGTCCGATACTGCTATATCTGTGCGCGACCAACGTGGAGACGGGCAAGATACGCATCTTCACGGGTGAGGACATCTGCGCGGACGCGGTGCTCGCCTCCGCCTGCGTGCCGACGCTGTTCCATGCGGTGACGATCGCAGGCCAGCACTACTGGGATGGCGGCTATATGGGCAACCCCGCCATTTATCCGCTGATCTATCACTGCAAGACGCGCGACGTGGTGATCGTCCACATCAATCCGCTCGTACGCGCCGGCGTGCCAGTCACGGCCGCCGGAATTCTGAATCGGATCAGCGAAATCAGCTTCAATTCATCGCTGATGCGCGAGATGCGTGCAATTGCATTTGTCACCGATCTGATCCAGCAAGGTAAACTCGATCGGGACGAGATGAAGGAAATGCTGATTCATTCGATCCGCTCCGACGCCGCGATGTGCGCGCTCAGCCTGTCCAGCAAGTACAACGCGGATTGGAGCTTTCTCTGCGAACTGCGCGACAACGGCCGGAACGAGGCCGATGCTTGGCTCGCGCGGCACTACGCGGATATCGGTCGACGCTCCAGCATCGACATTCGCGCGGAGTTTCTCTGAGCAGCCTGCTGAAGAAAGCGGCGGACAGTCGCAGTGAGCCGACGTGCGCAAAGGAGCAGAGATGAGCCACTTGCAGGAACGCTTCGTCGAGTTATGGACGCGCTGCGGCGGCGCACGCGCCGAGGCTGTCTATGCCGATCTCGCGCAACGTTACAGCGAACCCATTCGTCACTATCACACGCTGCGTCACGTTCGCCGCTGTCTGCGCTATTTCGATGCGGCACGCAGCGCGATCCCGCATCCCGATCTCGTGGAACTTGCGCTGTGGTGCCACGACATCATCTATGTTCCAGGCGCAAGCGACAACGAGCGGCGCAGCGCGGACTGGCTTCGACGCTCGGCCGGCGATCGCATCGCGATGTGTGAGCGAATCTGCGCAATGATCCTCGCCACCCGACATACCGGCGCGCCGGAAGAGCTCGATGAGCGCTTTACATGCGACATCGACCTCGCTGTCCTGGGCGCCGCGAGATCCCGGTTTCTCGCGGAAGGAGTGCGCGTGCGCAGAGAGCGCTCGGACCTCGACGACCTCGCATATGACTTGCAGGAGCGAAAGTTCCTGGGCAGCCTGCTTGCACGACCTCGCATCTATTTCACGGACTATTTCCACGCGAGATGCGAGATGCGTGCTCGCGGGAATCTCACGTGGCGGCTCGCGTCGGAGACGCCGGGATCGCGGTAGACCCAGGCGGCCATTGCGACTCCAAGACGCGCACGTTTCATATGCATTTCCTACGCGTAGTAATTTGCTCAAAGTAACGCACATTTCCGAGACGCTCAACGTTTGCTCGGCTACGGGTGTTGCTCATCCAGGAGTTTTTATCACCGCGCTGTGAGAAAAAATCGCGTCGACCGGGTGTTTACGCCAATGTCATCGCGCTCGCCGGCGATGGTCTACTCATCACACCAGTTTTGACCATCCATCCAGCACAGCGGGAGGACGCGTGAACGTTGCAGATCCGGCGGCCGTCGAACGGTCGGCCATTCGAAAGGTGTCGTGGCGACTCGTACCGTTCGTCGCTCTGATGTTCTTCATCAACTTTCTCGACCGGACCGCGATCTCGTTCGCCGGACCCAACGGGATGACCAGGGATCTCGGTCTCAGCGCCGCCCAGTTCGGCCTCGCGGCGGGGGTGTTCTTCAGCGGCTATATCGTGCTGGAGATTCCCAGCAATCTCGCTCTGCACAAATTCGGCGCCCGGCGTTGGCTCGCCCGCATCATGGTGACCTGGGGCATCGTTGCGTTGCTGTTCACCTGGGTCAGCAGCGTGAGCGGTCTGTATGCGCTGCGCTTTCTGCTCGGCGTGACGGAGGCGGGCTTCTTCCCTGGCGCGATTCTGTTCCTGAGCATGTGGGTGCCGGCGAGGCACCGCAGTCATATCCTCGCGCTGTTCTATCTCGCGCAGCCGCTGACGATCGTGATCGGCGCGCCAGTCGCCGCGTTGCTGATCGATGCACACGGTCTGTTCGGGCTGGCCGGCTGGCGCATCATGTTCTTCGGCGTCGCGATCCCCGCGATCCTGGTCGGCGTGCTCGCGTGGTTCTATCTGACCGACAAGCCATCGCAGGCTAGCTGGCTGAGTGTCGCCGAGCGCGACTGGCTCAGCACGGAACTCGCAACCGAGGAACGGCAGAAGGGCGCAAGCGCCGCGCTCGCGCAACATGGCAATCCGCTCGCCGCGTTGACCAACGGCCGGGTGTGGATGTTCTCGCTGATGTACTTCGGCCTGATCTACGGCCTGTATGCGCTCGCGTTCTTCCTGCCGACGATCATCGGCGGCTTCGAGACGCGCTTCGGCACCCACTTCAACGTGTTCCAGAAAGGCTTGATCACCGCGATTCCGTATCTGCCCGCGGCGCTCGTGCTGTTCCTGTGGAGTCGCGACGCGACCCGGCGCGGCGTGCGCTCGTGGCATATCGCGGTGCCGTCGCTGATCGGCGCTCTGAGTGTGCCGCTCGCGCTGCAAATGGGCTCGCCCGCCGCGAGCATCGCCGTCATCACCGTCACGGCCTGCGCGATTTTCGCCGCGTTGCCGAATTTCTGGGCGCTGCCCGCGCGCTTCCTGTCGGGCGCGGCGGCCGCGGCGGGCATCGCCCTGATCAACACGGTCGGCAATATCGCGGGCTTCGTCGCGCCGTACATCACGGGCGTCGCGAAGGACATGAGCGGCTCGTATCAACTGCCGATGCTGATCGTCGGCGCGATGATGCTGATGTCCGCCGTGCTCGCGCTGGCGATCGGCCGCACGAGTACCCGCGCGTCGCTCGAGCCGGCACAGGCACATTGAGATCGACCGATTCACGTTCCCGGGACCACGCGTTCCGGCGCATATCGACTGCTGAAGGAGAGTTGCAATGAAGGAGAAAATCGCATTGTTTGGCGCGGGCGGGAAGATGGGCGTGCGCCTGTCGAATAACCTGCTGAAGTCGGACTACCGTGTCGCGCACGTCGAGCCGGGCGCGGCGGGACAAAAGCGCCTGAAGGACGAACTCGGCATCGACGCGGTCGCGGCGGATGCCGCGCTCGACGGCGCCGATGTCGTGATTCTCGCGGTGCCCGATACGCTGATCGGCAAGCTGAGCCATGAAATCGCACCGAAGCTGCGGCCCGGCACGATGGTGATGACGCTCGACGCGGCCGCGCCGTTCGCCGGCCATCTGCCCGATCGCAAAGATCTGACGTACTTCGTTACGCATCCGTGCCATCCACTCATCTTCAACTACGACACCGACGAGAAATCGCTGCACGATCACTTCGGTGGCGCGCACGCGAAGCAGTCGGTCGTCAGCGCGCTGATGCAAGGTCCGGACGAGGCGTTCGATCTCGGCGAAGCGATCGCGAAGGTGATCTACGCGCCGATTCTGCGTTCGTATCGGTTGAGCGTCGATCAGATGGCGATTCTCGAACCCGGTCTGTCGGAAACGGTGTGCGCGACGCTGCTACACGTGATGCGCGAGGCGATGGATGAAACCGTGAAACGCGGCGTGCCGGAGCAAGCCGCGCGCGACTTCCTGCTCGGCCATATGAACATCCTCGCGGCGGTGATCTTCAACGAGATTCCGGGCGCGTTCTCCGATGCATGCAATAAGGCGATCGAGTTCGGCAAACCGCGTCTGATGCGCGATGACTGGAAGAACGTGTTCGACCGCGCGGAGATTGCCGAGAGCATTCGCCGCATTACGTAATCGCGCTGGAGTGCCAAAAGATATGAGCGAAGCCCCCCACGCTCGCTGGCCGGACGGCCTGCTGCTCGCCTACTATGGCGACGACTTCACAGGCTCGACCGACGCGATGGAAGCGATGAGCGCCGCCGGCGTGTCCACGCTGCTGTGTCTCGACGCGCCAACGCCCGAACTGCTCGCGCGCTTTCCGGGCCTGCGTTGCGTGGGTCTCGCGGGGTCGTCGCGGGGGCGCAGTCTGCAATGGATGGAAGACGAGTTGCCGCGCGCGTTTGCGAGCCTCGCCGCGCTGGGTGCGCCGATCCTCCAATACAAGGTCTGCTCGACGTTCGATTCGTCGCCGGAGACCGGTTCGATTGGCCGCGCAATCGATATCGGCGTGCGGCACATGCCGGGCAGATGGTCGCCGATGGTGGTCGGCGCACCGCGTCTGAAGCGTTATCAGGCGTTCGGCAACCTGTTCGCCGCGGTCGATGACATCGGCTATCGGCTCGATCGTCATCCGACGATGTCGCGCCATCCTGTCACCCCGATGAACGAAGCCGACCTGCGCATGCATCTGGCGCGGCAAACGCAACGCGATGTCGCGCTGATCGACTTCGTGCAACTCGCCGCGCCCGATGTCGCCGCGAAGTTGCACACGCTGATGCGGGACGACCCCGCCGTCGTGTTGATCGACGTGCTCGACGAGGCGTCGCTTGCCGCAGCCGGGCGACTCGTGTGGGAGCAGCGCGGCGCGGGCGTCTTCACCGCGTCATCGTCGGGCTTGCAGTACGCGCTCGCCGCGCACTGGCGCGCGAACGGGCTCGTGCCGGCAACGCCGTCTCTGCCCGTTGCCGGTCCCGTCGACGCGATCGCCGCTGTCAGCGGCAGCTGCTCGCCGGTCACGGCCGGGCAGATCCGCTGGGCGCGCGAGCACGGCTTTCGCGTTGAGCGGCTCGATCTGCGGCGCGCGCTGGATGCCCACACGCGCGAGGCGGAAGTGGAGCGCGGGGTGCACGTAGCCGTCGATGCGCTGTCGCACGGCCAAAGTTCGCTCGTGTTCAGCGCCGAGGGTCCGGATGACCCCGACGTGCTCGGCTTCGATGAGCTCGCCGCACGCGCATCGCTCACGCGCGCGCAGGCGGCGCGTCGCGTCGGAGAGGCGCTCGCCGACGTGATGCTGCGCACGCTCGAACGCACGCGAGTGTCGCGCGTGGTGGTGGCGGGCGGTGACAGCTCGGGCGAAGTGGCGAGCCGGCTCGGCATCTCGGCGTTGAGCGTCGCCGCGGGCATGGCGCCCGGCTCGCCGCTGTGCCGCGCATGGTCGAACGATCCGGCGCGCGACGGTCTGCAAATCGCGCTGAAGGGCGGCCAGGTCGGCGCGGCGTCGTTCTTCGGCTCGGTGCGCGCGGGACGGCTTCTGGAATAATGTTGGTTTCTTCGACGCGAGTCATCGACGCGAGCAACCGTAATGGCCGAAACGATTCAGCGGCGCAAGCTATATCAGGAAGTGCTGGACCGGCTGATGGAGCGCATCCAGTCGGGCCAGGTCGCGCCCGGCGAGCAATTGCCGTCGGAGCGCGAGCTGATGGAAACCTATGGCGTGGGCAGGCCGGCTATCCGCGAGGCGCTGCAAACGCTCGAACGCGCGGGCATCGTCGAAATCGCGCACGGCGAGCGCGCGCGGGTCGTCGTGCCCACCGCGCAAAGCCTGATCGCGCAGATCGCGGTCGGCACGATGCATCTGCTGCGCACGCAGCCGGACATGCTCGATCACTTGAAGTCAGCGCGGCTCTTTCTCGAAACCGGCACCGCCAGGATGGCCGCCGAGCGCGCAAGCGACGCCGATATCGAACGCCTGCGCGCGAAGGTGCGGGAACAACGCGCGGCGCTCGCGGACCGCGATGCGTTTGTCGAGCGCGATATGGCGTTTCATCGAGAGATCGCGGCGATTACCGGCAATCCGATCTATCCGTCCATCGTCGAATCGATCTTCAGTTGGGCCGCCGAATACTATCGGCCGATGGTGCGCGCGCCCGGCGCCGAGCAACTGACGCTCGCCGAGCACGAACGGATCGTCGAGGCCATCGCACGCCATGACGGCGAGGCCGCCGCACAGGCGATGCACGCCCATCTGAGCCGTGCGAACGCGTTGTACGGCAAGCTGATCCTGTCCTGACGCGGCGGCGCGCTAGCCGGACCCTTCAACCTGGCGCGTGCAAGTGCGCGGCGCCGCGCGCGTCAGCGTGCTCCGTCGTCGCCAGAAACGCGGTCATCTCTTTCAGACTTTCGTTCATCTCCGCGGTCAGCCATTGCTCCAGCTGCTTGACCTCCGCATGCGCGCGCAGATGCGGCGCGACCCATAGCACCAGCTGACGCGGCCCGCGCGCGAAGCCGAACGGCGCGCACAACTTGCCGGATATCAGGTCGTTCATCACCAGCATCTGCGGCACGAGCGCGACGCCCAGGCCGCACACGGCAGCCTGAATCAGCAGATAAAAGTGATCGTAAGCGCCGGCCGCGTCCTCAGGCAGCGCATCGACTCCGGTCGCGCTGAACCAGTCGGACCACGCTTCCGGGCGCGTTCTGGTCGACAGCAGCGCCGCGCGTGCGAGGTCGCGCGGCGTCGCGAGGCCGTGCTCCTGCGCATACGCGGGCGAGCAGACCGGGCCGATCCATTCGTCCATCAGCTGGCGCGTGAGCGCGTCTTTCGGCGGTTCGATCGTGTTCGCGCGGATCGCCACGCTGATCTTGTCACGCACGAAATCGATCTGGTCGTAGTTCATGTTGAACTGCAATTCCGTCTGCGGATAGCGCTGATGAAAGCCCGCAATGCGCGGAATCAGCCAGTACATCATCACCGACGCCGAGCACGACAGCGTCAGCGGTTCGGGCTTCAGCTGCTCGATGCTCGCATCGATCAGATTGAACGCGGCGCTGAGTCCCTCGGCGAGGCGCGCGCCCTCGGGCGTCGGATCGGATGACTGCGCCGAGCGCACGATCAGCGTGAGGCCGAGCGTTTCTTCCAGCGTTTTGATCTGCCGGCTGATCGCGCCATGCGTCACGCACAACTCATGCGCGGCGAGCGTCATGCTGCGCAACCGCGCAACGGCTTCGAACGCGCGCAATGCGTTCAGGGAGGGGCGGGGGGTGTGCATGAATGTCTCCTTGTCCGTCGAGGGGAGCCCTGTCGGCGCGGAATCCTTGTACGTGATTTCTCTGGATCGTATGAGATTTTCTCACAGCTTGCTGAGAACAAATCGATTGTTCGGCCGTTCCCGCGTGACTAAAGTGCATTCACAAACAAGGCGAATGCACAGATTCGAACCGTCCGCGCCGGGCCTCGGCGACAGGTCGAAAATCAGGAGACAGACATGCAACTCAGAACCCTCGCCGCCTCGCTCGGCGCACTCGCGCTCGTGTCGACGCTCGCGCCGAACGCCGTCGCGTCACCGGACAAACCGGTGATCGCACTGGCCAATGCGTACTACGGCAACACCTGGCGGCATCAAATGGTCGACTCGTTCGACGCGGCCGCGAAGCAGGCGAAACAGGAAGGCAAGATCGCCGACTACATCGTCGTCAACGGCGACGGCTCGGTCGCGCAGCAGAACAGCCAGATCGCCGAACTGATTCTCAAGAAAGTCGATGCGATCGCCGTAGACGCGGCCTCCGAGACCGCGGTCAACGGGATGATCCAGAAGGCCTGTCAGGCCGGCATCAAGGTCGTGTCGTTCGACTCGGTCGCGAGCGCGCCGTGCAACTACCAACTGAATTTCGACTTCACCGGCTACAAGAAGCAGGAAGCCGAGTGGGTGATGAAGAAGATCGGCGGCAAGGGCAACGTGATCCAGGTGCGCGGCGTGAAGGGCTCGGCGCCGGACAACGATATGTACAACGCGCAGGTCGAGGTGCTGAAGCACTATCCGGACGTCAAGGTCGTCGCGACCGTGTACGGGCAGGCGACCGCGTCGGTCGCGCAGTCGGCGATCGCCAACGTGCTGCCGAGTCTGCCGCATGTCGACGCGGTGCTCGGCCAGGGCGGCAGCGACGACTTCGGCATCGCCCAGGCGTTCGAGCAGTACGGCGGCCAGTACAAGGACAAGATGCCGGTGATCGAAGGCGGCGGCAGCACCGACTTCATTAAATGGTGGGACGCGCAGAACAAAAAGAACGGCTATACGACGATTTCGATGAACACGACGCCCGGCATCGGCGCGGCGGCGTTCTATCTGAGCCTGTCGCTCGTGAAGGGCGCGCAGCCGCCGAAGAAGATGATCATGCCGGTGGCCACCGTCACCCAGGACAACCTGAAGGACTTCGTGAACAGCCCGTCCGGGATGATCATCAGCCCCACCTACACGCAGGTCTGGGTCGACAAGAATCTGCTGGCCAGCAAATAAAGCGGAGCAAGCGTGATGAACCGCGAGGACATGGTGCAGTTGCACAACCGCGCGCGGCTGGTGGTCCGCGCCAGCAATCTGACCAAGGTATACGGCCCGACGCGCGCCAACGACGACATTTCGCTCGCGGTGACCTGCGGCGACGTGATCGGTCTGGTCGGTGGCAACGGCGCCGGCAAGAGCACGCTGATGCGCATGCTGTGCGGCACCACGCCGCCCGACTCGGGCACGATCGACTTCGGCGACGAAGCGCCCGCCGGCAGCGCCTACGATGCGGGCATCGCGCAGCAACGCGGGATTCGCATCGTGCATCAGGAGCTGTCGCTGTGCTCGAACCTGTCGGTCGCCGAGAACTTCTATCTGGAAGCGCCGGAAGCTGCGCGCTCGCGGCCCGGCTGGCGCCGCGTTTACCGTGAGCGCGCGCGTGCAGCGCTAGACGCGGTGTTCCCCGGTCACGGCATCGACGTGGACGCGGAAGCGGGGCAATTGCCGATCGGCGAGCGGCAGATGGTCGAGATCGCCCGCACGGTCGCCGCGCCGCGCGTGAAGCTCGTGATCCTCGACGAGCCGACCTCTTCGCTCGGCCTCGCGCGCAGCCGGCAACTGCGTGCCTACATTCATGCGAAGGCGCTCGAAGGGCTCGCGTTCATCTTCATCAGCCACAAGCTGCACGAAATCGTCGACGTGGCGACGCGCGTGGTGCTGTTGCGCAATGGCCGGCTCGAATGGCAAGGCCCGGTCGCCGATGCCTCGGTGCCGGTGCTGGTGCGCCTGATGGGCGGCGAAGCCGCCGCCGCGCTGCGCGAGGCGGGCGATGCGCAGCCTGCCGAGGGCACCACGGGTCGCACCGCCGAGGTCTGCCTGCGACTCGCTGGCGGCGCGGCCGGCAGCAACACGTTCGAGCTGCGGCGCGGCGAGATCGTCGGGCTCGCAGGTCTCGAAGGCAGCGGCCAGAAAGAGGTGCTGCACCAGATTTTCGCGGCCGCGCGACGCGATGCGCTGAAGGTCGAGCGCATCGGCGCGGTCAGCTTCGTGTCGGGCGACCGTCAGCGCGAGGGCGTGTTTCCGCTGTGGACGGTGCTCTCCAACATTTCGATCGGCAGTCTGGCGGCGGGCTCGCCGTTTCGCCTCGTCACGCCGGCGGGCGAGCGCGGCATCGCAGCTGACGCTGCAGCGCAATTGCGGCTGGACGCGAGCCGCCTCGCGTCGGGCATCCTCGATCTGAGCGGCGGCAATCAGCAGAAGGCGCTGATGGCCCGCGCGCTGGTTTCCGACGCCCCGATCGTGCTGCTCGACGATCCGACACGCGGCGTCGACATCGCGGCCAAGCGCGACTTTTACCGGCTCGTCGCCGAGGTCGCGCGCTCGGGCCGGCTGGTGCTGTGGCACTCGACCGAAGACACCGAATTTCTCGAATGCGACCGGGTGCTGGTGTTCGCCGGCGGCCGCGTGGTGCGCGAGCTGGACGGCACGAGCATCAGCGAGCAGGCCATCGTCGATGCGTCGTTCGTGCAGCCGTCCGGCACGGCCGCCGCGTCTGCCGCCTCGCGCGTGGGCACCGGCGTGCTCGCCCGCCGCGTCGTGCGGATGGCGCCGTTCATCAGTCTCGCGCTCGTATTCGCCGCGATGATGCTCGCGAACCCGGCCACCGGCGGTGTGTTCGGCCTCGATCTGCTGCTCGGCCCGGCTTTGCCGCTGGTGCTGGTCGCGCTCGGGCAGATGTTCGTGGTCGGCGGCAGTGAAATCGACCTCGGCGCAGGCGCGTTCGCGGGGCTCGTGAATGTCTTGAGCGCGACGCTTCTGTTCGACCAGCCGACGCTCGGCGTGGTCAGCCTCGTCGCCGCGATGGCGACTTACAGCGCGCTCGGCTGGCTGATCCAGGCGCGGCGCATTCCCGCGATCGTTATCACGCTCGGTGCGTCGTTCATCTGGATGGGCATCGGCCATACGCTGCAACCGACGCCGGGCGGCGCGAGCCCCGCATGGCTGTCGGCGCTGTTCACGTGGCAGATACCGGGCGTGCCGACTTCGCTGGTGCTGATCGTCGTCGCCGGTCTCGCCGCCTGGATGCTCGACCGCTCGCCACTCGGCGTCACGCTGCGCGCGTTCGGCAACAATCCGGTCGCGATGGCGCGCGCCGGCTGGTCGGCGCCGCGCTATGCAGCGGTGCGTTACGTGCTCGCCGCCGCATTCATCGTCACCGCGGGCCTCGCGCTCACCGCGATCAACACCGCGAGTGACGTCAATGCAGGGTCGAGCTATACGCTGCTCGGCGTCGCGGGTGTCGTGATCGGTGGCTGCAGTCTGATGGGCGGGCGCATCTCGCCGGCCGGCGTGGTGGCCGGCTCGGTCGCGCTCGCGCTGATCGGCGCGCTGCTCGGCACGCTGAACGTCAGCTCCGATTTCAACGCGGCCGTGCAAGGTGCGCTGCTGGTCGTGATCCTTGCGCTGCGTGCGCTGGTCAGCCGGAACGGGAGTGAAGAATGAAACGCTCGACTTCGAGACACCTGGCGGACTGGACCGCGCGCAACCGCTGGGCGTGGGCCGCGCTTGCCGTCGTGCTGCTGTGGCTGACGCTGTCGGTCGTGACCAGAAATTTCAGCGTCAGCT
This sequence comes from Paraburkholderia sp. BR10923, assembly GCF_040948765.1. Classification (NCBI taxonomy): domain Bacteria; kingdom Pseudomonadati; phylum Pseudomonadota; class Betaproteobacteria; order Burkholderiales; family Burkholderiaceae; genus Paraburkholderia; species Paraburkholderia sp. BR10923. The sequence continues at coordinate 382,053 of NZ_JBFPKO010000006.1, forward strand.
CGCTGTCGGGCGTCGCGGTGTCGAGTTCCTTTCTCGCGCTGTGCGCGCTCGGCCAGATGGCGGTGGTGACCACGGGGCGCGGCAACATCGATCTGTCGATCGCGAGCGTGATGACGCTGTCCGCGTATCTCGCGCTGATCGTGATGGGCGGCAGCGACGCGCGGCTCGTGACCGGGGTTGCGGCGACGCTCGGACTCGGTCTCGCGGTCGGCGCGGTGAACGGTGCGCTGGTCGTGCTCTGCCGGATTCCGGCGATCATCGCGACGCTGGCCACCGGCTATATCCTCGCGACCGCGACGCTGCTCGCCAATCGCGCGATTCCCGGCTTCAAGGTCGCGCCTGCGATTCACTTCATCGCGACCGGCCGCATCGGTGCGATGCCGGTGATCGTGCTGGTCGCGATCGGCGTGACCGCGCTGTTCTGCGTGACGCTTCGATACACCGCGTACGGCCGCATGTTGTCGGCGGTCGGACAGAACCTGCGCGCGGCGCGGCTCGCCGGCGTACCCACGGCGCGCGTGACCGCGAGCGCGTTTTTTACCAGCTCGGTGCTGGCCGCGGTCGCGGGTCTGCTGCTGGGCGGCTATGTGGGCGGCGCGTTCCTCGAAATGGGCCAGCCGTACCTGTTGCAATCGCTCGGCGCGGTGGTGCTCGGCGGCACGCTGATCTTCGGCGGCTCGGCGACGCCGCTCGGCACGTTGATCGGCAGCATGTTGCTCGTGCTGGTCGTCACGACGATGCAGATCGCGGGCCTGCAGCCGGGCATCCAGGACGTGGTGCAAGGCGTCGTGATCATCACCGTGCTCGCGCTGGCGGGTGGCGGCGCGCTGCGCCGTTCGATCCGCAAAGCCCGCTCGGCCACGCCGCCGGCGAGTGGCGGCATCACGCGTCCGGCGGCTTGAGCGGCACGAAGGAGCGACAGGCCATGTCAGAGCGTGACTTTCTCGAACTCGACGAACGCTTCAGCCGCTGCGTGCGGCGCAGCGAGAACGTGCACCGGCTGTACACCGGATGCCGTTGGGCCGAAGGACCGGTGTACGTGCCGGCGGGCCGCTATCTGCTGTGGAGCGATATCCCGAACGATCGCGTGCTGCGCTGGGACGAAACCGACGGCCGCGTCAGCGTATTCCTCACGCCAGCGTGCTATGCGAACGGCCACACGCTCGATCGCGAAGGACGTGTGCTGCGCTGCGAACATGGCTCGCGTTCGCTTACGCGCATCGAGCACGACGGCAGCGTGACGACGCTCGCCTCTCACCATCAGGGCAAGCGCCTGAACAGCCCGAACGACGTGGTCGTGAAGTCGGACGGATCGATCTGGTTCTCCGATCCGGCCTACGGTATCGACGATGACTTCGAGGGCCATGCGGCGCGCTCGGAGATCGGCGCGTGCCACGTGTACCGCATCGATGCGGAGAGCGGCGAATGCGCGATCGTCGCCGATGACTTCATCCGCCCCAACGGTCTCGCCTTTAGCCCGGACGAGCAGCGGCTCTATATCGTCGACAGCGGCGTCACCCATGTGAAGAACGGCCCGCGTCATATCCGCGTTTTCGAGGTCAGCGGGCACGAACTGCGCGGCGGCGAGCTGTTCGCGAGTTGCACGAACGGCATGTTCGACGGCCTGCGTGTCGATAGCGCGGGGCGGCTGTGGGCAGGCGCGGCGGACGGCGTGCATTGCTATCACCCGGACGGCACCCTGCTCGGCAAGATTCTCACACCCGAACCGGTCGCCAACGTCGCGTTCGGCGGCCCGCAACACAACCAGCTTTTCATTTGCGCGACCACGTCGCTCTATGCGGTCAGGCTGCCTGTCACCGGCGCACGCAGACCGGCCGCTCCATCCGAACACGAATCGTCAAGGAGCCCATCGTGACCGAACGCATCCACGCGACCTACTGGCTGGAAACCGGCGTCGACCCGCAAGAGGCCGCCGACGTGATTGCCGGCGAGCAGTCGAGCGGCACCTTCATCGCGCTGCCCAACGAGACGCCGGAACTGAAAGCGCGCGCGGGCGCCCGGGTCGAGCGTCTGGAGCGGCTCGGTCACAGCGACACGCCCAGTCTGAGCGGCGGCGTGCGGTCGAGACGCTATACGCAGTGCCTGCTCGAGTTGTCGTGGCCGATCGAAAACTTCGGCGCGTCGCTGCCGAACCTGATGTCGACGGTCGCGGGCAATCTGTTCGAGTTGCGCCAGGTGTCGGGCTTGCGGCTCAAGGATCTGCAACTGCCGGCGTCGTTCGCGGCCGCCTATCCGGGGCCCGCGTTCGGCATCGACGGTACGCGCCGGCTGTCGGGGGTCACGCGCGGCCCGCTGATCGGCACGATCATCAAGCCGAGCGTCGGCCTGTCTCCACAAGAAACAGCCGAGCAGGTGAAGGAGCTGGTCGCGGGCGGCATCGATTTCATCAAGGACGACGAACTGCAGGGCGATGGTCCGCATTGTCCGTTCGACCAGCGCGTGCGCGCCGTGATGCGGGTCGTCAACGAGCACGCGGAGCGCACCGGCAAGAAGGTGATGGTCGCGTTCAATCTGACCGGCGATCTCGACCAGATGAAGCGTCGTCACGATCTGGTGCTGGCCGAAGGCGGCACCTGCGTGATGGCGGTGCTCAATTCGGTCGGTCTCGTCGGGCTGCACGAATTGCGACGCCATAGCCAGTTGCCGATTCACGCGCATCGCGCGGGCTGGGGTTACCTGACCCGCTGCGAAGCGTTGGGGTGGGACTACGCGCCGTGGCAAAAGCTATGGCGTCTCGCGGGCGCGGACCATCTGCACGTGAATGGCCTGCGCAACAAGTTCAGCGAATCGGACGACAGCGTGATCACCGCCGCGCGCGCGGTGCTCGCGCCGGCGCTCGACGCAGCGCCGATGCCCGCGATGCCCGTGTTCAGTTCGGGCCAGACGGGATTGCAAGCGGCTGACACGTATGCGGCAATCGGCTGCGCGGATCTGATCCATACGGCGGGTGGCGGCATCTTCGGCCATCCGCAGGGCGTGGCCGCGGGCGTCGAGGCATTGCGCGAAGCGTGGATCGCGGCGATGGAAGGCGTGCCGCTAGCGGGTCATGCCGAGCGCAGCCACGCGCTGGCGGGTGCGCTGGAATTCTGGAAGTGAGCAGATGAGCAGGATGCAGTGCTTGAGGTAGCTGTACCCGATAACGAAGTACACAGGAGACAGACCATGAAAGCATCGAAGCAGTTGTTCGCGTTCGCGTTGGCCGCTCTCGCGCTCGTCGGTACGACGAGCGCGCAGGCCGCCGACCTGATCGCCATCATCACCCCGTCGCACGACAATCCGTTCTTCAAAGCCGAAGCCGATACCGCGGATGCTCGCGCGAAAGCGCTCGGCTACAACACCATCGTGCTGGTCCACGACGACGACGCGAACAAGCAGTCGCAACTGGTCGACACCGCGATTGCGCGCGGCGCGAAGGCGATCGTGCTGGATAACGCCGGTTCGGAAGCGTCGATCTCGGCGGTCAAGAAAGCGAAGGACGCGGGCATTCCATCGTTCCTGATCGACCGCGAAATCAACGCGACCGGCATTGCGGTCGTGCAGATCGTGTCGAACAACTATCAGGGCGCGCAACTGGGCGGCCGGGCGTTCGTCAAGGCGCTGGGCGAGAAGGGCAACTACGTCGAGCTGGTCGGGCGCGAGTCCGATATCAACGCGGGCATCCGCTCGAAGGGCTATCACGACGTGATCGATCAGTTCCCGAACATGAAGATGGTCGAGCGGCAATCGGCGAACTGGAGTCAGACCGAAGCGTATCGGGTGATGGAAACGATTCTGCAGAGCCATCCCGACATCAAAGGCGTGATCGCCGGCAACGACACGATGGCGATGGGCGCGTCGGCCGCGCTGAAAGCGGCAAAGCGGCCGGACGTGATCGTGGTCGGCTTCGACGGCAGCAACGACGTGCGCGATGCGATCAAGCGCGACGAAATCCGCGCGACCGTGCTGCAACCGGCCGCGCTGGCCGCCAACGAAGCGGTCGAACAGGCCGACAAGTATCTGAAGACTGGCTCGACCGGCAAGCCCGAAAAACAGCTGATCAACTGCACGCTGATCACCAAGGCGAACGCCGGCAAACTCGACCTGTTCGCGCTGCGCTGAGTGCAGAGCGCCGCCAGGATGCCGGGGTGTATCCTCGCGGCGCGACATGCTGTTCCATCGGTGTGGCATGAGGTGAACCATGAGAGGTTGCATCTGCGGCACGCTCATCGTCATCGCAATGAGCGGTGCGCTGACCGGCTGCAAGCTGGTCAAGCATGACGCGCAGGCGTCGAAACATTCGCGCGATGCGTACTCATCCGCGGGCTACGATCCGAACGCGATGGTCGCATCGATGTGGGCCACGAAGATCTTGCCCGACGTGGAGAAACGCGCGACCGACTACCCGGCGTTGCGCGACGCGATCAAGGCGGACCCGGACGCAGCGGGCCGCAAGTATGGCTATCGCGGCAAGGACGACAGCGCGCCGTGGAATTTCCCGACCAGGCTGCACGGCAAGATCGTCGAAGTGGACACGCAGTCGAGCCAGGGCACGGTCGGCGTCGATGTCGACGGCGACGGCAAGGTCGATGTGATCGTCGATGTCGGCCCCACGGTGCTCGGCACCACGTTGCGCGACACGCTCGATTTCATTTCATTCGAGAGCTTTCGCAATCAGATCGAATATGCGCAGTTCGGCACCGCGCTCAACAGCTATGCGGCGACGCACGTGATGAAGCCGCTGCCGCGCGACGGTCTGAAAGGCAAGGAAATTACCGTGACGGGCGCGTTCTCCTACGACTCGTCGGCGGAACAGCCCGAAGTGGTGCCGCTCGCGATCGCGGTGGGAGACAAGCGATGAGTGCGACACCTGCGCAGGACGAGGTGATTCTGCAGGTCGAGGCGGTGACCAAGGTCTATCCGGGCACGATCGCGCTGAAAGAAGTGAACTTCGCCGTGCGGCGCGCGGCCGTCAACGTGCTGGTCGGCGAAAACGGCGCGGGCAAGTCCACGCTGATGAAGATCATCGCGGGCGCCGAGAAGCCCACCTCGGGACGGCTGATGCTCGACGGCGCGCCGATCGAACTGGAGAGCAGCGCGCAAGCGCTGCAGCGCGGCATCGGCATCGTCTATCAGGAACTGAATCTGTTTCCGAACCTGTCGATTGCCGAGAACGTCTTCATCGCGCACGAAATCACCCGAGCCGGCGTGCACATCGACATCGACGCGCAACGGCGGCGCGTGCGTGAGTTGCTCGCGCGTCTCGAACTCGATCTGAGTCCGGACACGCTGGTCGAGGACCTGCGCATCGGCCAGCAGCAACTCGTCGAAATCGCCAAGGCGCTCGCGCACGATGCGCGCGTGCTGATTCTCGACGAACCGACTTCGGCGCTGAGCGCGGCCGAGGTCGAGGTGCTGTTCCGGGTGATCGCCGAGCTGAAAGCGCAGGGCGTCGCGATCGTCTATATCTCGCACCGGCTGGAGGAGCTGATCCGCATCGGCGACTACATCACGGTGCTGCGCGATGGCCGTATCACCGGCCATCAGCCGATGGCGCAGGTGGACGTGCCGTGGATCGTGCGTCAGATGGTGGGCCGCGACACCAAGGATTTCTCGCGGCCGATCGGCCATGCGCGCGGCGAGGCGGTGTTATGCGTGCACGACGTGTCGCTGCCGGGCAAGACCCACGGCTTCACGGTCGATCATGTGTCGCTGACGCTGCATGCCGGGGAAATCGTCGGCATTTACGGACTTATGGGCGCGGGCCGCTCGGAGCTGTTCGAATGCATCCTCGGCTGTCACGGCGAGGCGACTGGCGAGGTCGTGCTCAACGGCAAGCCGCTGCAGGGCAAGCCGGTGGCGGCGCGGGTCGCGGCGGGCATCGCGCTGATTCCAGAAGATCGCAAGACCGATGCGCTGCTGCCGGTGCTGTCGATCGGCGAGAACATGACGATCGCGAGCCTCTCCGAATTCGCGCGCGGCTTTCACCTCGATTCCGCGCGTGAGCAGCGCACGATCGGCCAGTACATCCGCGAACTCGCGATCAAGGTCGCCGACTGGCGGTTGCCGGTCAGCTCGCTGTCGGGCGGCAACCAGCAGAAGGTGGTGATCGCGCGGGCGCTGATGACCACGCCGACCGTGCTGCTGATGGACGAGCCGAGCCGCGGCATCGACGTCGGCGCGAAGGCGGACATTTTCAAGGTGATGCGTGATCTGGCCGTGAAAGGGCTCGGCATTCTATTCGTCACGTCGGATCTCGAAGAGGTGATGGCGCTGTCCGATCGCATTCTGGTGATGTCGAACGGGCGCCTGACCGCCGAGTTCGACGCGGCCGAGGCGACCCAGCACGCGCTCGTCGCTGCCTCGGCGATCGGGCATCGCACGGCTCACGCGAGCACATCCACCGACACAATCACTGTATGAGGGAGAACCGGATGGCGATCATCTTGAAGGGTGAGGCACCGGGCGCGAGCCTGAGCGAGGCGCCGCTTCTGTTGCTGCTCAAGCTGCGCACGTTCATCGCGTTGTTCGCGGTGGTGATTTTCTTCTCGTTCGCGGCGCACAACTTCCTGAGTTGGGAAAATCTGCTGATCATGTCGCGCCACGTCGCGCTCAATGCCTTTCTCGCGATCGGTATGACCTTCGTGATCGTGGCGGGCGGCATCGATCTGTCGGTCGGGTCGATCGTCGGCCTGTCCGGCATGGTGGCGGGCGGACTGATCCTGCACGGCATTCCGCTCGGCGACGAGTACACGCTGTACCTGAGCGTGCCGGAAGTGATCATCGTCGCGCTGCTGAGCGGCGTCGCGGTCGGCGCGATCAACGGGTTGCTGATCACGCGGCTGAACGTCGCGCCATTCATCGCGACGCTCGGCACCTTGTATATCGCGCGCGGCGCCGCGCTGTTGTCGTCGAATGGCGAGACGTTTCCGAATCTGACCGGCAATCCGGACTATCGCACCACCGGTTTTCCGATCATCGGCTCGGCGACCATCCTGGGGATTCCGTTGACCATCTGGCTGCTGGTCGCGGTCGGCTCGCTCGCCGCGTACATCGCCGGGCGCACGCCGCTCGGCCGTCAGATCTATGCGGTCGGCAGCAACGAGCGCGCGGCGCAATTGTCCGGCGTACGGGTCAATCGCGTGAAGATGTTCGTCTATATGTTCTCGGGGCTGTGCGCGGCGATCGTCGGCCTGATCATCGCGTCGGAACTGGTCGCCTCGCATCCGATGAGCGGCGAGACCTTCGAGCTCAACGCGATCGCGGCGGCCGTGCTCGGCGGCACCTCGATGTCGGGCGGGCGCGGCAAGATCGGCGGCACGATCATCGGTGCATTCGTGATCGGGATTCTGTCGGACGGGCTCGTGATGATGGGCGTGAGCGCGTTCTGGCAGACCGTGATCAAGGGTGTGGTGATCGTCGCGGCAGTCGTCGTCGACCAGCTCCAGCGGCGCGTGCAGCAGCGCTTCGCATTGCAGAAGCAAGCGACGACGGGGGCTTGAGCGATGAGTGCGGCGAGCATGCAAACCATGTCTAGCGGAGAGCAGAACGTGTTCAAAGGCGCGCTGATCGGCTGCGGGTTTTTCTCGCGTAACCATTTGCATGCGTGGCGCGATATCGAGGACGCGCGCATCGTCGCGCTGTGCGATGCCGACGAATCGCGGCTACATGCGGCCGGGCGTGAGTTCGGTATCGAGCGTCTTTATACGGATGCCGCCGCGCTGCTGGAAAGCGAGCAGCTCGATTTCGTCGATATCGCCACTACGGTGGCGAGCCATAAGGCGCTTGTCGAACTTGCCGCACGGGCCAATGTCGCGGTTATCTGTCAGAAGCCATTCGCGCGCTCGCTCGAAGATGCCCGCGCGATGGTCGACGCATGCAACGACGCGGGTGTGCCGCTGATGGTTCACGAGAACTTCCGCTGGCAAAGCGCGATCCAGGCGGTCGGCGCGGCCTTGCATCGCGGCGAGATCGGCCGGCCGTTCTGGGGGCGGGTGTCGTTCCGCTCCGGGTTCGACGTGTTCAGCGGTCAACCTTATCTGGCCGAAGGCGAGCGTTTCATCGTCGAGGATCTCGGCATTCATGTACTCGATATCGCGCGGTTTCTGTTCGGCGAAGTGAAGCGGCTGTATGCGAGCACATCGCGCGTGAATCCGGCGATCAACGGCGAGGACGTCGCGACGATCATGCTGAGTCATGAGCAGGGCGTGAACAGTATCGTCGACTGCAGTTACGCGACGCGGCTGCCCCGCGAGCTGTTTCCGCAAACGCTGATCGAAGTGGATGGCTCGGCCGGCACGCTGCGCCTGTTCGCGGACTACCGGTTGCAGATTCACAACGCCGCGGGAACCGAACTGCGAGATGTGACACCGCCTGCGCTGTCATGGGCGAGCGCGCCTTGGGAAGCGATTCAGGGCAGCGTGGCCAGCATTCAGTCACACTGGATCGACTGCCTGCGGCGCGGCGTCGAGCCGGCCACCAGCGGGCGCGACAACCTGGCGACGCTCGCGCTCGTCGACGCGACCTACCGGTCGGCGCGGCAAGGACGCAGCATCGAGATGTCGGAGATGTTCGGCGCCGACACGAAGGGGACGCGATGAGCGTGGACCTCGCGATGGCCCGATACGGCACCACGCAGGCCAGGGAGCAGGAGCGCAGCGTGCTTGCCGGTCCTTGGTCGGCGCTGCTGGTCGACGGCGCGTTGCGCGAGATTCGCTATCGCGGCGTCGAAGTGATCCGCTCGGTTGCGTTCCTCGTTCGTGACAAGGACTGGGGCACCTGTCGTCCGCTGCTGGCGGCCGTCGGAATCGACGAGGACGAGTACGGCTTCCGGCTCGTCTATCGGGCCCAGTGTGCGAATCCTGATGGACAGGTGCTGAACTACGATTTGGGCATCGTTTGTTCGGCTGATGGCGTGCTGCGATTCGACGCATCCGTCACCGCGCACGATGCTTTTCTGACGGCCCGCTGTGGATTCTGCGTGCTGCATCCTATCGACGGCGTGGCGGGCGCGCCGGCGCGTGTCGAGCATGGCGACGGAACACGTGAGGAATCCGCGTTTCCCGAACTGATCGATCCGTGGCAGCCGTTCAAGGACATCCTCGCGATCGAACACGATCTCGCCTGCGGGCTCACGGTGCGCTGCGCATTCACCGGCGACGTGTTCGAGATGGAAGACCAGCGTAACTGGTCTGACGCATCGTTCAAAACCTACTCGCGGCCGCTTGCGTTGCCTTGGCCTTATACGCTGGAAGCGGGTTCCACGCAGCGCCAGAGCGTGACGCTGAGCGTCTCGGAGAGGAGCGGGGTCTGGCCGGGCAGCGCACGCGCGCCGTCGATCCCGGCGCAGGACGACCTCACGACGATCACGCTCGACCTCGCGCTGGCAGGGGGCGAGACGATGCCGGCACTCGGCATCGCAATCGCCGCAAGCGAGATCGATGCTGCGCTCGCGCATCCTGAGCTGCTGGCCGAGTTGGCCCCGCAACGAATCATGTTGAGCTTCGATCCGGTAGCTGGCCACGGGCTGGCTGAACTCGAGCGGTTCGCGGCCTTGCGGCGGCGCGCGAATCTGCCGGCCGTGCTCGAATACGCGCTGCCGGGCGCCGATGATCCGCGGCGCGAACTGAATGCGCTGGCCGCGCTGATCGAGGCCGCGGGGTTGCAGATCGTCGGTATCGTCGTCAGCCCGTCCGTGCATCGGCAGTCGAATCCGCCGGGCAGCATCAGCCCGCCGTGTCCCGCCCTCGACGACGTCTATCTCGCCGCGCGCGCGGCCTTGCCGGGACTCCGGATCGGCGGCGGGATGTTGAGCTATTTCACTGAACTCAATCGCAAGCGTCCGCCGCTTGAACTCGTGGACTGGGTGACTCACGCGACCTGTCCGATCGTCCACGCGGCCGACGATCGTAGCGTGATGCAAACGCTCGAAGCCATTCCACATATCACCCGTTCATGCCGCTCGCTGATCGGCGCACAGCCTTACTCGATCGGACCAGTGTCGATCGGCATGCGCCAGAATCCGTACGGCTCGCGCGTGATGCCCAATCCGCACCGCGAACGCATTGCGATGGCCGGCTTCGATCCGCGCCAGACCTCGCTGTTCGGGGGCGCGTGGCTCGCCGGCTATGCGGCGGCGCTGGAAGGGGCGCGGATCGACACATTGACGCTGGGTGCGTTGACGGGAGAGCGGGGTCTCGCAGACGTCAGCGATGGGGTGACGCGGTATCCGATGTATGGAGTTGCCCGCGCGCTCGCCGCTATGTCGGGATCACACAGGCTACCTGTTGCCGTCAGGGCGGCGGAGCCGTCCGCGGTCGCATGTATCGCCGCGCGTGACGCGCAAGGGCGCATTCGCATTGTGGTGGCCAATCTGACTGACCGTGCGCGTACAGTCCGACTGACGTTTCGTGGGCGGGATGTGCCTCTCGATGCGTTCATCAGCGACGAGGAGACGGTGCGAGCGGCGGGCGACATGCGGGGGAGCGCGTCGGTAGAGCTTGCTCGCCCGGTGGTGCTGCGCCCGTATGCGTTCGTTATCGGGGTGTCTTTGTGAAACGTGAGACAGGACAACCTGCTTGAAAAGGAGACCCCGGCAGTCAACCGCCGGGCTCGTACTTGCCGCGCGCTGCGAGGTCGCCGCTAGTTCTGCACTTCGGCGTGCTTAATCCCGGGCGCAATGCTTAGAGCCGGGCGCCGCCGGTCGCGTCGATCACCTGTCCCGTAGTCCAGCGTGCGTCATTCGAGGCCAGGAAGGTGATCACGTCAGCCACGTCGTCAGGTCGACCCACTCGCGAGAATACCGACATGGCCTCCGCGCCGGCGCGCGCCTCCGGTACGGTAAGCCACTCCGCATTCATGTCGGTGTCCGTCACACCCGGCATGACCGTATTGACCGTGATGCCGCGACGCCCGAACTCAGGAGCAAGCGCCAGCGTCAGGGTCTCAACGGCACCCTTCGATGCGGCGTACGCGGGATGCGTTGGCGCGGCCACACGCGTAAAGCCGGTCGAAACGTTGATAATTCGGCCATTGTCGCGGAGATGATCGGCAACGGCCTGGATCAGAAAGAACGGTGCCTTGAAGTTGACCGTCAGGACCTCGTCGAAGGTCGCCTCACTGGTCTCGGACAAGGGAATCCCGGGTGCAATGCCGGCGTTGTTGACTAGAATGTCAAGCCGAGGTTCGCCCGTGGCGGCAATCGCAGCTGCCTTGAACTGCTCCCAGATACTGTCCGTTGCTTCCTTCCCGCGGTTCAAGTCCGCTTTGATGGCGACGGCTTTTGCTCCGAGGGCCTCGATCTCGCGAACGGTGGCGTGAGCGGCATCCGCGTTGCTGCCGTAATGCACGCCGATGAGCGCGGCTCCTTCTCGCGCGAAGGCCAGTGCCACAGCACGGCCGATACCACGCGAGCTTCCCGTTATGATGGCCGTTTTGCTTGAAAGTTTTCCAGACATCATTCACTCCTTTCCGAATTGAATAGTGATCGTTATATTAATGACGCTGGAAACACGCTGTCAATGTTTTTTATAGGAATCGCTACAAAATGAGTCACCCCGCCCGAAAACGTGGCAGACCGAGGTTGCTGGAGCGCGACGTGGGGCTTGATATCGCCGCGCGGCTGTTCTGGGAGCATGGATACGAGGGCACCTCGATAGCCGACCTGACCGAGGCCATGGGTATTCCGCCGCCGTCCCTCTACGCAACGTTTGGCTCGAAGGAGGAGCTTTACAGACAGGCGGTCGACCATATCAGCAAGCGTGAGAACGGGCAGTGGCTGGAAGCGCTGCAAGGAGACATGCCGGCCTACGACGCGATAGCGTTCTACCTGCACGACGCCGCGGCACGCTTTACCGACCCCGGAAGGCCGCGCGGCTGCATGATTTCCACGGCTGTTCTTCAATATGCCGAAAAGAGCGAGTCCGTCGCACGGACGGTCGCCGAGCGGCGGGAGTCCTGGTTCCAGGCCGTCAAGGCACGCTTCGACCGTGCCGTCGCCGAGGGTGAGCTTGCCGCTGAGACCGACACCGAAGCTCTCGCCCGCTTTTACGAGGCGGTTGTGCAAGGCATGTCGGCGCAAGCCTGTGACGGGGCATGCAGGGCAATATTGAAGCGGCTGGCTGATATTGCGCTGTCGGCATGGCCTCGGCCTCAACCTCGTCGCAAGAAACCGGTTGCGTGAGTGCATTGGTCCGGAATTGTGTAAAGGCAATCTGAACCGCGAACCTCAATGCGTCGCTTCTGCCAGCAGTTGCGCAGCCAGGTCTGCCGGACGATCCAGCATGATGGAGTGACCACACGGAATATCGTGGACCTCCCATCGGGGGGGGCGTCCTTCAATCGGGCATACGTCTCGACAAACCAATCGCCTCCGTTATCGCTCGCGCGTCCAAAGCTGATTGGCAATCCCGGCAATTCCAGCCGGCGATTGCGTCAATCCTATGAATGAACACGCGAAATTTCTCCCCCCACGAAACAGCAAATAAGGAGGATCGGCCAAATCTCGGGGCCGCGGATTCGTGCCACGAAGGGAATGAGAATCGCGGCAATCACGGCAAATCGCAGCCCAGCGAAGAATAGCGGTGGCAGCACCGTGAACCCCGCTTTTACGACGACAAACTGAAATCCCCACAGCAAAGGAACAAGCTGGGCCGCTGCTATATGAATAGCGTCCATTGATAACTGAACCAATCAGTCCACAAATAGACGCGGGAAATGCGTCGCGCCCCATCGTCAGCAGTTAAGCAGCCAGGCTGCTGATCAGTGTCTGCACGGCATCACGGCATACCTGCTTGCGCGGCGCGAATCATTGCCTGAAGGCTCGTCTGCACATCCGTGTCAGTGGTGGCCCAACTGGAGACGCTGATTCGCATGGCGACGCGGCCCTGCCATACTGTGCCGCCACAGCAGCAAATCCCCTCGGCCTGAAGACGGTTAATCACGGCGCGCGTCATCTCCGGGGTACCAAATGAGACGAGCACCTGATTGAGTACGACACGATTCAGGATTTCAAAGCCACTGGCCTCGAGACCTTGGGCAAACATTCGGGCATAGCGGCAGGTACGTTCGACTAGCCCCGCAACGCCATCTCTGCCCAGGTTAAGAAGCGCGGCCCAGATATCCACGCCACGCGCTCGTCTCGAGGATTCCGGCGTGTAGTGCGACGGTTCCCGGTCAGTCGCATCGCCCTCTGCCAGGTACGCGGCATTCAACGACATTGCCGCACGCAGAGTGGCAGCTCTGCGCACTAGAACGATGCCATTGTCATACGGTACGTTGAGCCATTTATGCCCATCTGTCGCCCAGGAGTCGGCTTCGGCGACGCCATCCGTTAGAGTGTCGAACTGACGGTTTGCAAGCGCCCATAGACCGAATGCACCATCAACGTGGACCCAAGCACCGGCTTTCCTCGCGAGGCGGCATATCTCGCGCGCCGGATCGAAATTGCCGGTATTCACGTTGCCAGCCTGGATGCACACGATCGTTTGCTCATCCAGTTCCGGAAGCTCGCTGAGTCGCATCCGGCCCTGGCGATCTGTTGGCACTACGATGACCCGCTCGCGTCCGAGTCCTAACATCGACAACGCCTTGGAGACGGTCACGTGAGTCTCTTTACTGACGACTACACGGAGTTCCGGAGCGCCGTAGAGTCCCTTCGCCTCCACGTCCCAGCCCAGGCGGGATAGCAGGGCGTGGCGTGCTGCTGCCAGCGCCGCAAAGTTCGCCATCGAGGCACCCGTAACGAAGGCTCCTCCAATGTCGTCCGGCAAGCCGAATAGGTCGCCGATCCAGCGTAGCGCGACGTCTTCGAGCGTTGCCGCGATCGGCGAGGTCCATCGAAAACACGCGTTTTGATCCCAGGCAGTGGCGAGCCAGTTCGACGCGATGGTTGCGGGCAGCGCCCCGCCGATCACCAAACCGAAGTACCGTCCGCCCGTTGTCGCGACGGTAGCGGGTGACCCAGCCTCGTCGAGACGGCGCAAGACTTCACGTGCATCCAGCCCGGCGTCTGGCAGTGAGTGCCGGAATTCGTTCATGCCTCGCAATGCGTGGGTAGAAACGTTGACCGGCCTGTCATGCACAGACTGAACATAAGCGAGCGCACGTTGCGCGGCGTCCTGCAGCAGTTCGGCGGTCGGGAGCAGTCCGGCTGCTTTTGCACTTTCGTCGAGTGTCATATGGTTCGTCCCGGAGGTTTAGGCATACGATCATGCGGGAGCAATAGAAACCGGTCACGTTTCTCAAGCAGCGCCTTGCGACCAACGCTACCCGAGCGACGCTGGATCGCTCACTACCTTGGTCTGGTATTGCGCACGCAATGATGCGGCGAAAATCGTATCTATCTCGCGCGAAATACCCGGGCGGGTGAACAGCGCAACGGGTGGCAAGGTCCAGTCGAACGCATAGGGGACAATCGCCACACCCGCAATCCGTACCAGTTCTTCCGCGATGTCTGCCGGCATGATGGACACCGCGTTCTCGTTCAATGCGACCGTCTCGCCAATCAGCCGCGGCGAAAGGCTTTCGACAACGGGAAAGGGCGGTGTAACGCCGGCGTGGAGGAACAGATCGGATATCTGGTCGCGCATCGGGGTTTGCGATGCACCGAGAATCCAGTCGAGTTCGGCGAGTTTTCGCCAGTTCATTGCGCTGCGCGAGAGTCTGGCAGCGAGGCGTCGGGACGCGATCAGACGGGGTTTTTGCTGATGAATTACTTCGAAATGAAGGTCGTCGAGATCGACGCTCGACGATGCCCGTCCGATCACGATGTCGAGGGTATGGTCGCGCAATTGGGACATTAGCCCTTCGCTCGTGCCTTCGTGGATGGAAAACGTGAGCCGCTGCGAAATCTGCGACTGCGTATGACGGATTGCCGACGCCAGAGTCTTTCCTGAAATGAAGGAAATCACGCCAATGTGAAACCGCGTTGCGTGACCGGAGATCAGCGCACCGACATCGGATGCGAGGTGGTCGAGATCGTGCAGCATGGACTCGGCGCGTGCGAGGACGGTCGTGCCGAGCGCCGTCGGAATCATGCCGCGCGACGAACGCTCGAACAGCGAGCCGCCGAACATATCCTCCAGTTCAGCGAGGGCATTCGTGATGGCCGGCTGACTGCTCGCCATGTGCTCGGCTACGCGTGTTAGAGAGCCATGTTGCCGTATTTGCAGCAGCAACATGAGATGGCGCATTTTCAGGCGTGCGCTCAAGCGCCTTATCACTTCGTCCGTGTTGAATGACACGATCGTGGGAATCCAGACATAACCAAAAGGTGATGCCCCGATAATAAAACAAAATAAACCCCGCATGCCTCGTTCCTAGAATGCGTTCCATGACGATCAGCCGGGATGGGCCCGGCGTACACATAGGAGCACGGCACATATGGACAGGACCGAACGCGAGGCAGCCCTGCAGTATCACGAGTTTCCTACGCGGGGGAAGATATCGGTGAGCGCAAGCAAACCGCTCGTCACGCAGCGCGATCTCGCACTCGCCTATACGCCGGGCGTGGCGGTCGCATGCGAGGAAATCGCGGCGGACCCGCGCGAGTCGTTCCGCTACACGAGCCGAGGAAACCTGGTCGGCGTGATCACGAACGGCTCGGCGGTGCTGGGTCTCGGCAATATCGGTGCGCTTGCGTCCAAGCCGGTGATGGAGGGCAAGGCGGTGCTGTTCAAGAAGTTCGCGGGCATTGACGTCTTCGACATCGAAATTACCGAGAGCGATCCCAACAGGCTCGTGGATATCATCGCGAGCCTCGAGGCGACATTTGGTGGCATCAATCTGGAGGACATCAAGGCGCCCGATTGCTTTATCGTCGAGCAAAAGCTGCGCGACCGTATGAAGATTCCCGTTTTCCATGACGACCAGCACGGTACTGCGATCACCGTGTCCGCCGCGTTTCTCAACGGTCTGAAAGTGGTGGGCAAGGATATCTCGAAGGTTAAGGTCGTCACTTCAGGCGCAGGGGCCGCGGCGCTCGCGTGTCTCGAACTGATGGTCGATCTCGGACTGCCCCGCGAAAACGTCTGGGTGACCGACATCGAAGGTGTGGTCTATCAAGGACGCAAGGCAGCGATGGACCCCGACAAGGCGCGCTTTGCACAGGCCACGTCGGCGCGGGTGCTGTCCGATGTCATCGAAGCTGCCGACGTATTCCTTGGGCTTTCGGTGGGGGGTGTGCTGACGGCGGAAATGGTGAAGCAGATGGGGCCGCGTCCGCTGATTCTCGCGCTCGCCAATCCGACGCCGGAGATCTTTCCGGAGAAAGCGCGCGAAGCCCGTGATGACGCGGTCATCGCGACGGGCCGTTCGGACTATCCGAATCAGGTCAACAATGTCCTGTGCTTTCCTTATGTGTTCCGCGGTGCGCTGGATGTTGGCGCGACCACCATCACGCGGAACATGGAAGTGGCCGCCGTTCACGCGATTGCCAGCCTCGCGCAAGAGGAACCGAACGACTCCGTCGCGGCCGCGTATGGTGCGTACGATCTTTCCTTCGGGCCGCAGTATCTGATTCCAAAGCCGTTTGATTCCCGGCTTATCGTGCGCATCGCACCCGCCGTCGCAAAGGCCGCGATGGAGGACGGCGTGGCTACGCGCCCGATTGCCGATTTCGATGCTTACGCGGATCAGCTTCAGCAGTTCGTCTATCACTCCGGTGCGTTCATGAAACCGTTGTTCTCCGCCGCGAAGCAATTCGTGCGCGAGGGTGGCAACTCGCGCATCGTCTTCACGGAGGGCGAGGAGGAACGTGTTCTGAGGGCGGTTCAGGTGATCGTCGACGAGAAGCTGGCGCGGCCGATTCTTGTCGGCCGACCGGAAGTGCTGCTATCGAGAATAGAAAAATTCGGGCTGCGGCTGAAGCTCGGCGAGGACGTCGAGGTCACGAACCCGGAAAACGACGAACGCTTTCACCAATACTGGACGACGTATTGGGAACTGCGGTGCCGCGATGGGATCACGAAGGAAATGGCGCGGGTTGAAATGCGCCGCCGCCTGACGCTGATCGGCGCCATGATGGTGCGACTGGGCGACGCGGACGGGATGATATGCGGGACTGTCGGTGCTTATCACAAGCATCTGCGCTTCATCGACGAAGTGATCGGCAGGAAACACGACGCACAAACTTATGCGGCGATGAATATCCTGCTGCTCGACAAGCGCACGCTGGCACTCGTCGACACACACGTCAACGACAACCCCACGGCTGAACAGATTGCGGAGTTCACGATTGCGGCCGCAGCGCAAATGGCATGGTTGAATCTGTCGCCCAAAGTTGCGTTGTTATCGCGTTCGAATTTTGGCTCGGGCAGTTCTGCATCGGGCGAGAAGATGCGCAAAGTACTGGCACTCGTCAGCGAACAGGCACCCGACATCGAGATCGACGGTGAAATGCACGGAGATTGCGCGCTGGATGAAGCGCTGCGTCAGCGTGTTTTACCCACGTCGCGACTGAAGGGCGCCGCCAATCTGCTGGTCTGTCCGAATGTCGATTCGGCAAATATTGCGTATAACCTGCTGAAGACGGAGGCAGGAAGTAATGTTGCTGTGGGGCCGTTCCTGCTCGGCGTCAATGCACCCGTCAACATACTGACGTCCAGTTCGACGGTTCGTCGGATCATCAATATGGCCGCGCTCACGGTGTTGCAGGCAAATCGCGACTGAGTACAAAGCAACGTTCCTCTGGAACAATGCCAGTTGCCGCTGCGCGCTCGACGACGTGAGCGCGATGCCAGCGCGGTTCAGATGGTGGCGGGGCCGTTTTGCCAGTTGCTGCGGTATGAAGGAACGACCTGGCGACGAGGCGCCAGTCGCGACGACGTACTATCATGCAATGAAGGGAAGTCCACGTACTATGACCAAGTCGCTTAAGACAGGATTGACGCTTCCTGCCGCGGTACTTTTGCTCGCCGGCTGTGTCGTCGGCGGCATGCCATATACCGGGCGGCATCTCAGCCCGGCGGAGTGCCGCGACCTGGCGGCTCTCAAAACCAACGCGCCTCCGACCTTGGCACAGCACCAGAACGAACTCGCGGCCTTGAGGAAAGCAGGTTACGACCCGTCGCCGTGGAATGACGACCCTTACTACCCGGATGATCTGCAAGAGGCCCAGCGCCTGGTCGACTATTGGTTCCAAACTGAGTGCCTGCCGCATTGATTGCGGTTGGCCCGGCGTCTTCGGCTATCAGCCGCTTACTGCGGCTTCGTCAAATCCTGCCCAATTGCTGCGACGACCGCCTGTTCGCAATCCTTGAGGCCTGTCACCGACTGATCGAACTGGTCGGTCAGCGTGCCGAAGCTGCCATAACGATATTTGGCGTCTGCTTCGATATGAATCGAATTGGCCTTGATGTCCCAGCCGCAAGCGAATGTCTTGAAGTACATGTCCTGCCTGGACCTAGAGTCGAGCAGGCGCGCACGGATAACGACCCACGGAATGAAGTCGCTCGTGTCCGGTGGGGATGCATAGCCAAAGGAAGTAATCCACACGTTCAGGATGGCATCCGCGTCGGTCTTGATATCTGAGAAGTCGTCCGACTTGCCATCGCTTGCGAGCTTGACGCTCTGGCCGTGCAGCGCAACGATCTGATAGCCGGCATTGGAAAGTCGCGCTGTAAGGCCATCGTCAACAACGGGAGCGAAAACGATTTTTTCGCTCGCCACACGCTGCGTGTACGTACTCGTATGATTGGCGTTGACCCCTGCTTGCACCAATCCGCCAATCAATCCAAATGCTCCAGCAGCGCCACCGAAGTTGACCACGCTCTCTCCGCGCGGTTCCTTGACGTCCAACATGGCGATCGTATGGAGCTTTTGTCGATTGCTGGCGGCAAGGTCGGTTTTCGGAAGCGAAGTGCAACCGGTGAGCAGTGTTGTGACGACAAAACCCGCGGCGAGCACGAACTTTGAAAGTGCTTTGGTCTTCATGATTGCGTATCTGTGGATTGAGAGCGTCGACGCCCAGCGCCTTTTTGAATAATGGCCATCCCTGTAAATCAGGGACCGGCAAGCCATTTATCGGCATCACTGGTATGAACTTTAGAACTGCGACGGAGCTAGACCCGCTTTCTGATCCATGAAGACATCGAACACTATTGCGCGTGTGCGCACTCGACAAACAAAGTTTTACACGGCGCGACGGGCTGTTTCCGGACCGAAACCAGCCATCTACTCGCAGCCTCTCGATTGCTCGTCGGTTTGCGACCGACCTCGTCGTCGTCGGGGATTGCTTTGGGAGCGACGCGGCCTGGCCTCAAGCTGCTACGTCACCGTCCAGCGGTTCGGCAACTTCATGTCCTCAGCCCTGTTTCCGATGCTGATCGGCAGCACCCTCTGCATGGCTCATGGCATGGCTGCATCGCAGTCTTTTGGCCTGGTGATGTTCGGCGTCGCAACGCGCCAGGGCGAGTCCGGGTGAACCTCCCGCGAGGTCGGCGGTTATCTCGTCTCACCCGGCAAGTCGGCGCGTTCGCGCTGCTCCCGTATTTGACGTTAGGGGCGTTTTTTGATGTTTCGCACCAACATAACGGCGCCCGCGTTTGCAATGTCTCGTGTCACCGTCGCATGAGGCCCATCACGAGCGTGATAAGGAAAATCACAACGAATATGACGAAAAGTATTTTTGCGATGCTGGCTGCGCCTGCAGCGATGCCGCCAAAGCCGAATGCTGCGGCAATGATCGCAATGATGAAAAATACAAGGGCGTAATACAACATGATGTGTCCTCCTCCCATCGCGGGCAGCTCGCGTTATATGCACGCTTGACGTTTTAGTTGGAGCAACTCCCGTTCCTCACCGGATGGCGCAGGCATATCAATGCCACGCGAACGGAATCAGCCAGCTATCGCAGTACTCCGGGATTGCCGCAGGGTGGCGCTTCCAGTCATGGATGGTCCGACGAATGACCACCCGGTTCATTCATCGCGGCCGGCGGCTTCGAAGTCTCAAGCCCAGAAAACCCCCTTTCTTTGGCCTTCAGCCGACAGGTTGCGTCGCTGGAGGAATGGCTCGGCGTGCCGCTATTCATGCGCACTGAACGCCATGCTGACTGCCAGTTGGGCGTCGATGGGGAGTTTGCGTTTGGGCAGCACCCGAGGCGCGGCGACTCATGATGCGTGTCTGGCATATTCGTTGCGCTTCGGGAAATGCCGGCTTGCGAAATCTGGCACCCCCCCGGGTATAGCGCAGATTCGTCCCAACGGCGTTGCCGCGAGTTTGCGGTCATTCAAGGGAGGCAATCATGAACGCAACGAAGACAGTAACCGTCTGTCTTGCATTGGCGCTAGCGTCGGTCGGCGCGGCCTATGGGCAGGGCGGTGGAGGCGGGGGAGGCGGTGGGACGAGCGCTGGTGCTGGCGTGGCGGGAGGAGCCAACGGAGCGGGCCAGGGTGGTGCGGGAATCAGTGCGAGGAACACAGGCGCGACCAGCGGTTCGACTTCCATGTCGAAAGGTTCGACGGCGGGGTCGCCAACCCGACTCCCACAGAAAGGCCCACACGCTAAAGGCGCGTCGGACACGGCTGCATCAGGTGCGCAGTAAACAGGCACAGCGAGGCGATGTCCGATGAGCAGATTCCTCGGGCACTCGTTTTGTCAGTCGCATGTTTGCATCCCGCCGGGGACGTATGAGGATTCAGGAATGACCACTGATGCAACGAAAACAGGCTGAAGCCGAACGCGCGTCACCGGAGGACCAATGACTCAGTCATGCATTGCCATAACCGTCCGGCGCGAGGACCCTGCCTCGCTTGATGGACAAATCCTGCTTGATGAACTCAGCGCCACGCTGGCGGTATTTTCAGGCGATGGCGGGCAGTCGAGGTTTTGTCTCGCCGACTTTCACTCGTCGAATGGAAGGTTTTACGTTGCCCGCACCCTCGTCGGGGAACCGGTTGGATGCGGCGCATTCTGGCATTTCGACTCGCGCACGGCGGAACTCAAGCGAATCTACAGCAGGCCGCATTATTCAGGCGTCGGCAAAGTGATTCTGCAGCAGCTTGAAATCAACGCGTCAGCCGCCGGTTATCAAAGGCTGGTCCTCGAGACTCGCGCGGTAAACAGGCGCGCGATCCGATTTTATGAGCGCAACGGCTTCAGGGCGGTTCAACGGTACGGGTCCTATATTGAACAGTCCGACGCATGCTGCTTCGAAAAGATGCTCCTTACCGCAGCAGGTGAAGAGGCTGATTGGCCGACCGGCAGGCAAGGCGGCCGAGATCGATCAATGCGCGAACGGGGTCGTGGCGATGCCGATCGAATTGACCGTCGCCAATGAAGCCGAATAGGCTCATCACATGAGCAGCCGGTGGAACTCCTCGCGCACCCGTCGCGCCCATTCTCCTGTGGGTAAGCCCGGAGCGTTCCCCGTTCTGATCGAGCCACAGCTCGCTACGCTGGTCGATCGCGCACCGGCAGGCGGCGACTGGTCGTACGAAATCAAGTTCGACGGCTATCGGATGATGGTCCGCATCGAGCGTGGCACCGTCCAGATTTTTACCCGCAACGGACATGATTGGACTTCACGTATGCCCAGTCTGACCGACGCACTCTCGGTATTGCCAGTCGAGGAGGTGTGGCTCGACGGCGAGGTGGTCGTGTTGGACGCGGCGGGTCGCCCCGACTTCAATGCGCTTCAAAATGCCTTTGACCGGCGCAGCACTGCGGACATAGTCTTATTCGTCTTCGATATCCTCTGGCTGAACGGCACCGATCTGCGTGAACACCCGTTGCGTGTCCGTCGCAAGCTTCTTCGCGGATTGATGCATGAAACGGACGCCGATGTGTTGCGATTGTCGGAAGACTTCGCGAAAGACCCGGTGTCGCTGGTCGCTTCAGCTTGCCGCATGAAGCTCGAAGGGATCATCGGCAAGCGTGGCGATGCGCCATACCGCTCCGGACGATCTACCGAGTGGATCAAGCTCAAATGCAATTTGCGCCAGGAGTTCGTGGTCGGCGGCTTCACCCGGACCAAAGGCGCGCGCTCAGGTGTTCATTCCCTTCTGCTCGGCGTGTACGAACAGGATGGGTCATTGCGCTACGCGGGCAACGTCAAGCCATACTTGTCCAGTCGCGCCGCGAACGCCTTCCTGCGGCGCGCCAGTACAGTCACCGCTCGCGAAACAGCGTTCTACAACCCGCCCAAACCGGAGAAAAACCGCGACTGCCTCTGGTTGGAGCCGTTGCTCGTCGTCGAGTGTTCGTTTCTCGAATGGACGCCCGCTGGCGAAGTCCGACATCCAGTTTTTCACGCGATCCGGGAAGACAAGGCCGCGGGCTCGATCACCGAAGAGCCGATGATCGCTGTCGAGTCAGACGAACCGGTCGAGGACGATGCGGGTTCGACTCGCCAGCGTCCAGGGCCGAAAGGAGCCGTGACGATCGGCGGCATCCGGATATCCAACCCCGAGCGGGTCATGGATGAGGTTACCGGGCACACCAAGCGCGACATGGTCGAGTACTACGCTGCGATATCCGAATGGGCGTTGCCGCATCTGCATAACCGGCCGTTGGCGTTGGTTCGCGCGCCAAACGGAATTCAGGGCGAATTGTTCTTCCAGAAACACAGCGAAAAGTTCCAGATTCCCGGCGTCGAAGAACTGCCTGCCGAATTGCATCCGAGGCATCCGCCGCTGCTAGTTGCCAACAAACCGGAGGCGCTGATCGGTCTCGCCCAGATGGGCGTTGTCGAACTGCACTGTTGGAACGCCGCAGCACCCGACCTGGAGCATCCCGACAGGATCATTTTCGACCTCGATCCCGACCCGAACCTGCCATGGAGTGCAATGCTCGAAGCGGCCGAACTGCTGAAGGTCGTACTCGACGAGATAGGTCTGCGGTCATTCCCGAAAACCAGCGGAGGCAAAGGATTCCATGTCGTCGTGCCGTTGACGCGACGTCAGGCCTGGAGTGAAGCAAAGGAGTTCGCGCAGGCGGTCGCCCGTTACATGTCGCGGGTGGTGCCAGACCGCTTTTCGGCGGTTCTCGGTCCGAAAAACCGTATCAACAGAATCTTTATCGACTATCTTCGCAATGGCCGCGGCGCGAGCACCGTCGCCCCTTTCTCGGTCAGGGCCCGTTCCGGAATGGCAGTTTCGATGCCGGTCTCGTGGGACGAATTGCGGCGAGTCGGCCGAGGCGACGAATGGACCATGCACAAGGCGATCGAACGTCAGCGTTCCCTGAGGTTCGATCCATGGGAAGGCTACTGGCGCACGCGGCAGGGAATCACTGCCGCGATGCGCCGCGCCGTGGGCATGAAGCGCTAGCTGCCGCGCTGCTCGGTGCTTTTCACGTTGGCTGAAGCGAACCGGTGCGCGCAGCCGACCGCTCATGTGTTTGAGCAGGAGGGCGGCTGGCCTTGGGGCTTCAGTGCGAGTTGCAAAGTCGCCAGCGGGACCCCGGCGGCCGCAGGGCGAACGCCCCACAGTCTTTCAGCTTGGCGCAAATCTGCACCAGGAGTGCTGGCGGCGGATCGGCCGCGACCAGCAATGCGTGGCCGGCACGCCCGTCCTCACTTATGCTCGCTACGAAACAGTCGGCTTGCGGCTCGATGAACCGGTTGACGGCGATTAACCCCCATTCCCCGTGAGCAGCATATTCCGCATGATCCATTTCGTGCGTCGGGAACACCGATTTCGGGGCGCCACGGGAAGCCGCGAGTGAGAAAACGAACACGTCCAACTCGCACAAATCGGACTCAGCGAGAGCTTGGCGTGCGTCAGAAGCATCGCGATACGAGCGGAAGATTGCGCTCAGATACTCGGCCATTTGGCGCCCCGTCCTTTTCTATCGCTTAAGCGGGAAGCACGCTCTGTGCCGCGTTCCGACCTCCGGTCCATATCTTCAGCGGCTACGCCAGTCCCCGAACGTCAGCTACATCGCATAGCAGGCGCGGGTGTCTGGGATCGGACACGTCGATCTGGTTCCACGAAATCCGCTGATGCCGCCAGCGCCCCTTGCGCTGCGCCACGTCACGCAACAGCCTTGGCAGCCAGCGTACGGCGAGCCGCTCGACCAAGGCACTCGGACCGATGTGAAATTCGCTGATCATCCAGGCGTCGTGGTCTTGAACGAGCTTGATTGCCTCGATGCGGCCTAGTGATGAGCCGTCTGGCGTCAGCTTGCCGACCGACGATCAGATCGATGTTGATCTGCGCCATCATCGCGATCCCGGAATGCGCTCGACGACGTGCTCGCGTAGCCAGCGCTGCCAGTTGCCAAGCGGGGTATCGCGCGCATCCAGGTCCACCTCGATGTCGACCCCCAAGCGACGGACCCGACTCCCGGGAATCCGGTTGACGAGGCCGAGCAGCGACATGCCTTTTTCGATCAGTCCGAACGTGCTACGCCACAGGACAAACCATGCCAGCACCGCAACCGGCAGGGCCCACCATTCGTGTCTTACCCCGCTGGCCAGTTCGAGCGATACACTGACGCCTCCAATCTCCGCCGACAGCACCAGGGCGTTGACGATGAGCGTCGTGACGAAGGGGAAAAGGAAGAATTTGATGCCAAACCGGTCACGAATTCCGTCGGCGATCGTATGGCTGCTCACCGCGGCGAATCGTCCCGACATCTCGGTCAGAAAGACGATGCATACCGTGCCGACGACGATCGGCCAAGCCAGCTGGAAACGGAACGCGGCGCCTCCCTGCGCCGCCGTCGACAGCGACCCCATCTCCAGAAAGCCCCCAACGCTCGTCACAATGCCGAGAGAAATCTCGAGCAGCTTTTTCATCCGTCCCGCTCCCGCTGAGCACCGGGTGAGTCGGGCCCTTCGCTCGGCGCCTTGCGCACGGTCGCCTGAGAGCGCACAACCTCGTGTCGTCGCCACCCCCACGCCCGCGCGCAATGCGCGGCATCGTGGGTGCGCAACCGGCGTGCCAAGGAATGCCGCTCCTTTGCACTTGCGAGCCTGTCGGGCCCGGTGCATGGGGTCGGAGTGCGGAAGCCTTTCGCACCATTCGATCGCCAACGCCCGTTTCTGCCCGGAAACCCCGGCTTGTGAGCCGAACTTCCCGAGGTTGCCGATGCGCGGTAACTCGCGCTACGCGCCTTGAAATTTTCTTCGTGCATACTATTCTAAATTCCGCTCAGGCAGTCGCGCCGGCCATGCGGCGCGCTGCGTGTTTCGATTTGTTTGCCGCAGCCCGGCAGACGGACTGGAGCGCGTAGGCCGGTTCGTTTCCGTGCTGC